>CACOZT010000018.1 GCA_902631785.1 uncultured SAR86 cluster bacterium | reverse complement strand
TTTTTGGCTTTAAAATTTCATTGTTATTGACTCTGATATTAAATATAAAACCCCATAAAGACAAAAAAACTATCCAAAGAAACATAGATCCTTCGTGCGCACTCCAAATGGATGTAATTTTATAAAAAGTCGGTAAGGCTGTATTAGAGTGATTTGCAATATATGCGACATTGAAATTATCTGTAATTGCTAGCCATACATATATTAGGAAAGAAAAAAATAAAAAAAAGAATCCTTGTGAATATGTTCTAGTAATTAAACTTGATAAATAATTTGAATTTGATGTAGGAGTAAATATGGAAAAATAACCTACTAAAAAAAATAAGCCAGTAGCTAAAATTGATAAAAAGTGAGAAATTTCAATTATCATTGTTCATTTCTATATTTGGAGGCATATAATTTTCATCATGCTTGGCTAAAACTTCTTCTGCATAAATTGTCTTATTTCTTAAAATTCCTAAAACTACAACACCGCTATCTTCTTTAAATAGATCTGGAACAATGCCTTCGTAAACAACTTTTACTGAATTTTCATAATCAGTAATTGTAAAAGAGATTGTTGACGATGCCCTTTCTACAGATCCATTAAGAACCATGCCACCAACCTTTATTCTTTTTTCACTAGGTATATTTCTATCCTTTAACTCAGTGGGTGTAAAAAAATAATCCAAATTAGAATTTAATGAGTATAGTATTAATGAAATGCCTGATACCGAAAATAACAGTACAAAAAGTATACTGTAAACTCTTCTCTTTCTAATTGGGTTCATTTAATTTATCTTTAATTTTTTTTATTTTTATAGTGTAGCCTATAAAAAAGCCTAATAAACTAACAAATACTAGTATTACTACGCTCCACACATATAATCCGTGACCATTCATATATATGGCCTCATGCAAAGAATTAAATGCAAAATTAAACATAATCTTTTACCCAAGATTTATTTTTTTCTCTTATAAATATTTGATATTTTGATGAAAGCAAGACTAAACATATCACCAAGCCGAAGAATCCTGTTATTGAGCCTATCAGGGGATAAAGCATAACTGGGTCGATTGAAGGCTTATCTGTGAGAGTTATAGAGGCTGACTGATGGAGAGTGCTCCACCAATCAACTGACTTTTTAATAATAGGAATGTTAATTGCTCCTACTATTACTAACCATGAGAGTAATTTATCTGCTTTCTCATGATTACTAAATGAATTATGTAAAGATATTAAACCAAGATACATAATGAATAGAATCAAAGTAGAAGTTATTCTTGCATCCCATTGCCACCATGTCCCCCAAGTAGGTATGCCCCATATAGATCCAGATATCAATGCAATAAAAGTTGTCATTGCTCCAATGGGAGCAATCGCGATTACGAGGTATGCGGCAAGCTTAACTCTCCATATTAGATAAGTAACACTTGATATTGCCATTGCTATATACAAAGATTGTGATAAAAATGATGCAGGAACATGAAGATAAATAATTCTATACGAATTACCTTGAACAAAGTCTTCTGGAGTGTATAAAAGACCCCAAGTGATAGAAATGGTATAAGTTATAAGGGAAATTAAAAAAATATAACTATAGAACCTATCTACTTGATATAAATATGTCTTTGGAGAAGCAAATTGGTGTATAAATTTTTTAATCACTTTATATTTTGTGCTGAACGGCTTTATTCTAAATGAGCCTTAATTACATAAGATACGACTACAGGTATCACAACTATTATAATAGATAAGCTTCCCAATAATAAAAAAATAAAACTTAAGAAATTTATATCCAGTTGAATAGCGATTAGTCCTTTTCCTAAAACTATTAAAACTGGAAGTGCTAAAGGCATAGTAACCAGTGCACCAAGGACAGAACCCTTATTAAGACTGAGCGCGTTTCCTAAAACAAATAAATTTAAGAAGATATAAGAACTTATTATTGCTAAAGGAAAAATTGATAAGCTCAAAGAAAAATCTTCTGTTGTACCCAGTGAAAAAATAAAGCTTAAAATTGAAATAGGTAACCCTATTAATAACCAATACGTAAAAATTTTCGTTACGATACTAATAGAAAATGATAAATTTTTAATGAGAGTTTGCTCTAGAGAACCATCATTGAAATCTTCGGTAAAT
>CACOZT010000017.1 GCA_902631785.1 uncultured SAR86 cluster bacterium | reverse complement strand
TAATTTCTTTAATTGCTTTATAGGTACCACCTGTAGATAGAATCTTCACATTCTTTTTTACTAAAAAATTAATAATTTCTTTGAGATTTGTTTTATCGGATAAACTAATAAGAGCTGTTTTTGGATTAACTGTATTCATCTTTACTCTATATTATATTTTTTAAGCTTTGTTCTCAGAGTTGTTCTATTAATTCCCAATATTCTAGATGCTTTTGATTGGTTGTTATTCGAGAATTTCATAACTGATCTTAGTAGAGGAGGCTCGACTTCATTTAAAACAAGTTGATAGACACCTATAGGAGTATTTTTTTGATCAAGTTGATTAAAATATCTGGTCATAGCCTTCCTAACCTCATCCTTTAATGGTTTTTTAGAATAGCTGTCAAAAGATTTTCTGTTATTTTTCAAAATAAGTTATTTTTTATAAAGAAGATTAAGTTTACAGTTGTTTAAAAATTGCTCAATAGTTTTTTTAAAGATTAATAGATGTTTTTTTACCACGCTCAGTTGAGAAATTTTTAAACTCTTTATTCTCAATAGTTATCTTTAATACTGATGTGTAGTCAGGATTAAAATATAACAGATTAGCATTCGAAGTAAGTTCGCTTAATAATGCGTTCATCACCATAAAATGTGTAAAAACAACTGTATTTTGTGAAAGCATTTTAGTATTGAGAAAAATATCATTTTTCCAATTAAGAATCTTTTTTGGAAGATCTTTTTTGTCCATTTGAATAATTCCCTTTAACCACTCTTGCTTATTTTCAGGCTCAACATCTGGTGATGGTATTTCTGTGAAAATGTTTTCGATAAAAACTTCTTTTTCAAATTTTTCTGCTAGTGGTTTTGCCGTTTCTATTGCTCTGAGTTTTGGACTTGAAATAAAAGAGTAGTCATCAAGCTCAATGAGCTCAGGATGATTTATTAATTCCTTAGATTGATTTTTGCCATTGTCACTTAGGCCAGGATCAGGATGATTACCCCAAGAGTTGGAAGCCTCAGCGTGTCTTATAAATATAACTTGAATGGATGACATTTATGAATCTTCAATAGCTATAATAATAAAATGAGAATTCATAGAGTATATTGCAAATCTGTATCTGGAGCTAATAAGAAATTTGCACTAGATGATACGCAATCTCATCATTTGATTAAGGCTCTTCGTTTAAAAGAGGGAAGAGTAGTTGAAGTTTTTGATGGGAAAGGTAGCTCTGCATCATGCGAAATTATTTTATTGGACAACAAGCGATGTGAATTAGAGAGAATCTCTGAAATTAAAAAAGATAATGAACCAAAAAGAACTCTTACGAATATTATCCCATTCATTAAAACAAATAATTTTAATTATATGATTCAAAAATTATCTGAAATTGGAGTTAACAAGTTTATAGTTTATAGACCTGAGCTTTGCGATCAGAGCATTGCAAAAAAAGATCTAGGAAAGATAATTGAAAAATGTAAAGACATAATTGTTAATGTTTGCAAGCAGTGTGGAAATAATTTCTTACCACAGATCGTTTACACTAAAAACTTAGATGAGGCTATAAACATGATTGAGATTGATGATAAAAAATATGTTTTTGACACGGATGCAGAAATATATTTTTCTTTTGAAGATTTGGACAATAACTCTTCTGTCTCAACTATTACTGGACCGGAGTCAGGCTTCTCAAAAAATGAACTAGAATCCATTAAAAAGAAAAATATTGAAATTAGATATTTGGGTGAAAATATTCTTAGATCAGAAACAGCGCCCATATTTGTTTCTTCAATAGTTAGAAATCATTTTGGTAAAATCTAAATATGACTGAAAAGGTATTATTTTTAACAGATACATTTGAAAATTTAAATTTCAAAAAAGATACTTCAATTTTGATGATTGAAGAGTGTATTAAAAATAATCTAGAAATTTATCAGAGTGAAATTAATGGTTTATATGCTGATGGCAAAGATGTTTTTGTTCATTGTAGAGAGATTAGATCCATAAAAGAACATTTAGAAACAAAAGACAAAAAATCTGACATCTATCTAAAAGATTTTAAGCATTGCTTCATGAGAAAAGATCCTCCAGTTAATGAAGATTACAATAATGCTCTTCACCTTCTTTGTTTAGCTGAAAAAAATGGGGCTGTTATTCATAACAGCCCCAGCGCAATAAAAAAATATAATGAAAAAGTATTTGCAACACATTTTCCTGAATTTATACCAAAAACTCTCATTTCATCCAAT
>CACOZT010000016.1 GCA_902631785.1 uncultured SAR86 cluster bacterium | reverse complement strand
TCCGAGAGAATAATGACAAAAATAATTAAAATTAAAGAAGAAATAAATGAATCTAGAGGTCTCTAGACTCAGTACTTTTAGAAATTCTAATACCTAAAATAGAGAGAAAGCCAGCTATTGGAATGGCAATTAATGGGAAGCTATTTGCAGCTATGCTTGTTAATTTTCCAATTGCAATAAACCCACTCCCGGACAAATCACCAAACCTCGATATGAAAGTATCAATAAATACAGTCGACTTATATCTATCATTTTTTTCAAATGTGCTGAATATAGTTTCTCTTGTCGGTTTGTTAACGCCATATTCAAAAACCCTCAATAAAACAGTTACAATTCCTACAGATAATATAGATGGAATCAGTCCATACATCATGAATGCTATACAGAATAAAATCCCATAACTTAGTAAGATATTTTTTATACCGATTTTCTTAATAATTAAATTAGTAAAAAAGAGTTGAACAATTAGTGTTAAAGGAGATATTACTTGTTCAATTGTTGCAAAAAATCGTAATCTTTGTTCAGAGTTTTGTGACCAATCTTCAACAATATTGATTGCTGTAATCCATTGTATTGTCATTAGTGCTGTCCAGATCCAAACATAAGTAGCAATATTTCTAACTTCAGTTATTTTTAAAGAGTTTTTAATTGAATCAAAACTGCCACCACCTGCATTACCGGTATCAATAGTATGATCTTTTTTCGAAATTGATAGCATATATAAGGCAAGAATCATTGCTAAAAAAAGAAATAATGCTGCAGATACACTAAATAACTCCAAACCAAGTTCATCAAAAGAACTTGAAAACCTTTTAGAAATTTCGGAGCCAAACATAGCTCCGAGAGAGCCTCCTGCCATAATAAATCCATAGAAAGATCTTTTTCTAGAATCTCTATATAAGTTGATGATTACAACCCAAAATAATGAAACTACAAAAAAGGAGTATACGTTGCACCAAACATAGAAAATTCTTCCTAGCCACAAAGAATCACCCAGGCCAAATGATCTCCAGCTCAATAAAAAAAGCATTAAATTAAATATTAAAAACGAATAACAAAATAAAATAATTTTTTTAAGATTCGATCTTGATGCTATCCAAGAATAAAGTGGATTAATTAATAACATAGCTAATGCACCAGCGGCCAAAAGATACGGCAATTCATCAACATTAGCTACTGCCATCTCATTTCTTACAGGTCTAAGTGTGTACCAAGAGGAAAGAACTAAAAAAAATAACAGAGACCCTAAAAAAGAGTCCTTAGATATAGAGTTTTTAATAAAATTAATCAAAAAAAACTCCAAAAATGGTGGGTCGCACAGGATTCGAACCTGTGACCAATTGGTTAAAAGCCAACTGCTCTACCAGCTGAGCTAGCGACCCACATTGATAGTAATACATACTAGAAGATGGTGATTATTCCATATTTTTCAATAACTGCAAGGCTAAGGAAGAGGCTGTATTATTTGGATACTCTCTTATAACAAAATTATACTTATCTTTAGCACTTTTCATGTCATTAGATTGTAAATAAATGTCGCCTATCTTCTTATGAGATAGAGGAACTCTGTAATGATTCGGATATGAGCTTATTAATTCCATAAAGAAATTCATAGCATTTTCAAAATCATTTTTAATCATACTAATTTCACCCAACCAAAAAAATGATAAAGGTGTTTTTTCTTCATCAGAAAAGCTTTCTACAAAGTATTTGAATAAATTAAATGATTTATCAAAGTTTTGATCTTCAAGAGCCTCTAGAGCTGCTGTATAAATCTGATCCTTACTTTCTGGATCCTCAATCCCGGCAAATCTTATATCTGCATTCAAAGCCAAACCTTCTAGATTTTTTGAATCTTCGTCCTTATCATCAGATGACTCAGCAATGAGTTTTTCAATTAGATAATTCTGAGATTCCAACCTATTTCTTAATTCGGCAATTTCTAATTCAAGTTCTTGAATTTTAAGAAATAAGATGTCAGTTTTTGCATCTTCATTTTCGTCAGCAAAAACAATAAAAGGTAAAAATAAAAATAAAAGAAAATATTTGAT
The DNA here is from genome assembly GCA_902631785.1 of uncultured SAR86 cluster bacterium. GTDB lineage: Bacteria > Pseudomonadota > Gammaproteobacteria > Magnimaribacterales > D2472 > SAR86A. The sequence goes on along the minus strand of CACOZT010000016.1, from coordinate 1,123 downwards.
AAAGATTAATTTAAAACGCATTAATTAATTTCGACTCTTCTATTTTTTGCATAACTCATTTCATCTTGACCAATTACAGCTGGCCTCTCTTCGCCAAAGCTTTTAACAGTTATTCTATTTTTATTAATTCCATTTAGAACAAAATAATCACTAACAGTCTCAGCTCTTCTTTGTCCAAGGGCTAAATTGTATTCTCGTGTTCCTCTTTCATCTGCATGGCCAGAGAGTGTAATTTGGATTGAAGTATTCTCATTTAAAGCATTTACTGCACTCTTAAGAGTTTGAATTGATTTGCTTGTTAAGTTAGATTTATCAAATTCAAAATATATCGTGGCACTTGCAAAGACTGCCTTGCTATCAAATCTAATGTTGTCATCAGCTGAGGATGACGCTTGAACAGTTTTTACATCACCAGAGTACACTCTTTCTTCAGTAACATTCATGCTTGAACATGAGGATAAAAAAAGTATCGCAATTAAAAGATTAAACTTATTTTTTAATATAAACATATTTTCTCCGTATAATTATCTTAAAAAGCCGGACCATGCAGGCTCTCTTACATAGCCAATTTTTGCCGGCAATCTAAACTTTGCGCCGCTCAAAGTTACTCCAGCTAACAAGCCCTTACCATCGTCTTTAATAGCATAAACTATAACATTTCCATTAGGTGAAATACTAGGAGATTCATCTAATTGTGCGTTGGTTAAAGGTCTTACAAAATTTTCATCAAAATATTTTATTGCAATTTGAAAGCTTGAATTTTCTCTATGAACAAAAACAAATCCATTATTATTAGGCAAATAAGAGCCCTTCGCATTGTAATTGCCATCAAACGTAATTCTTCTTGGTTTTGCATTAAAGCGTCTCAAATCGATTTCGTATAGTTGAGGAGATCCTGATCTTCCTGATGTAAACATTATTCTTGATCCCTTTGGAGACCATGATGACTCAGTGTCAATAGAATAATGATTAGTCAACCGTGTTAAATTTCTATTTTTTAAATTAAGTATATAAATTTCTGCATTTCCATCTTGATACATTGTCAATGATAAAAATTTTCCATCAGGCGACCAAGACGGAGAGCTAATTTGAGATGAATTTTCAATTGCAAGCTCTCTATTGC
>CACOZT010000015.1 GCA_902631785.1 uncultured SAR86 cluster bacterium | reverse complement strand
CCCTCAAATATTACTCTATCTTCAACTCCAAATGTTCCAATTAAGCCTGAGACGTTATCTTTGATGCTTGCAAGTATGGCAGGCCTATTTAAGTCAACAACAACAATTAAATCTTTTTCTGCAGAGTAGTTTCTTACTTTACTTAAAATCTCATCATTGAAATTTAAATCTCCATTTGGAAATAGGGTGCTCAAGAAATTATCAAATGCTCTATTCAAGCCGGATTCTTGATTACCATTAAACACAGTATGTATGTACATAATTACGATATCAGCATCTTCAATATTTCCTACTAATTTTCCGAATTCAGTTGCGATATTTTTATCAAGCCCATCAACAAATATTTTTGTTTCTTGTTTTAAAGGAAGTACTCCATCATTTTCTAATAGAACAATAGACCGCCTTTGTGCTTCTATCCCAGCCTTGATATTCTCAATTGTGTTAACCCTTTTGTGAATCATATCTTCATCTACGTATGGATTATCAAATAAACCTAGCTCAAATTTATTAACTAAGATTTTTCTAACTGATTCGTTAATTCGTTGCTCAGATACATTATTATTCTTAACCAAGTTTAAAATATAAGAGGGGTTGTTTTCACCACCATATTGATCAATTCCTGCTTGAAGTGATTTTTTATACCTTTCTTCTATAGATAGATCACCAACTCCCCAGTGTCTTCCGGTAATTATTCCCCAATCTGAGCATATAACTCCATCGTATCCAAGATCATTTCTTAATAAATCAGAAATAATATAATCGTTGAAAGCCATCGCTACATCTTCATTTGTTTGTCCAACTGGAACTCCGTAGTAAGGCATAATTACTTTCAAATTATTTTTAATAGCTTTCTTAAATGGAATTAAATGATAATTAAAATTATTGCCAGGATATATTTGATTTCGACCACTAAAAAGGTGAGCATCTAGACCATCTTCTTGAGGGCCACCGCCCGGAAAATGTTTAACCATTGTCAGAACACTATCATTATTAATATTTTTTCCTTGAAATCCATCCATGTATGCAAGCGTCATATCACTTGATAAATTTGCATTCGAACCAAAAGTGCCAAAGTTCCTTGCCCATCTTGGATCTGTTGCTAAGTCTGACATAGGGTGTAAAGCTGTTCTTATCCCAACTGCAAGATATTCCTCTCTTACAATTTCAGCAAATTTTTTGACTAAACCAGAATCTTGTGTTGCAGCAAAACCTAATTGAGATGGCCATTTTGAGAAGCCATCTACTGAAAATGATGCTATACCACCTCCTTTTGGCACCTCATGAATTGGATCTGAACTAATTGTAATAGGTATTCCTAATCTTGTTCTTGATGCAATTTTTTGTAAATGATTAATCTCGCTGCCTAGCTCAAAAGGGCTAGGATTACCATAGAGATTAAAATGAGAAATATTGTCCTCAACAATATGAGTTTCAGTTAATTTGTTTCCTCTTATGGCAACCTCGTATAGAAACATTAATAAATCAGGTTTTAAGATAAAGGGAGGGTGAAACATTTGACCAACTTTTTCTTCAATACTCATTTTGCTTAAGAGGTCATTAGTTCTTGTTTGAGCATCCAATCTATGATCTTCATAGATGTCTAAAATATTATTTTTATTTAAATCTCTGAAATCTTGTTTATCAATAGTCAGTATCTGCACATCATCATATAAAGAATTATTTACTTTAATTCTCTCAAATGGTTTTAAATAATTTACTGAAGCATAGATTAATACTATTGCTATAAGACAGATTAAGATTACTAACGTGTTTTTTAGAATATTAACCAACTAGATTTATCCAATCTATTTAATCAGAAATAAACTCATTTATCCTTTCGTAGGAGTCTATGAATTCTTCTTTAAATTTTTGAACAGTCTGTCCTGCTGTAATAGATTCATTTACCAATCCAATTCCTTGCCCAACCCAATATGTTTCGAGTTGTTTTGCGCCTTCATGTCCAATCGCTGCTTGATCAGCAACTTTTCGAAGTGCTGGTTCGCTCACCATTGTTTGAAGAGGCATTGGAAGGGGTTCGGGTGCATCTTTATCTTCCCATGCTTCTACCCATGGAGACGTTAATTGCCTTGAGTGTTTTCCTGTTCTACTTTTTGATCTAACAGTATGACTTGAGGATGCAGCAACTAACTTTTCTTTAATATTATCAGAAGTTTCTGCTTCAGTTGTGGGAAGAAAAACAGATGCACACCATACTCCATCTGCTCCCATTGCCATCACACCAGCCATTTGTTCACCAGTGCAAATGCCACCTGCTGCAAGTATAGGTACATCACCGTATGATTTAAGGGCTCTTCGAACTTCTGGCACTAAAACCATAGTCGAAACACTGCCGCAATGGCCACCACCTTCTGTGCCAGATACAACAATTATATCTACTCCAGCCTCAGCTTGTTTAACTGCATGTTGTTTGGCCCCAACAAGAGCGGCAACGGGTACACCATGTTGTTTCCCCATATCTAACATCCATTTAGGTGGGACGCCTAATGCATTTGCTACAAGCTTAATTGGATGAGAAAATGCGACCTCAAGAACTTCTTTAGCACCATCAAGTCCAGCGCCCAATACTTGATTTGAACTTTCTTCAAATTTTTCAGAGGCGTCGCCACCTCTTAAATCAGCTGCATCTATATCATGTTGTTCTAAGATATCTGCACGGAATTCTCTGTGTTCTTGCGGTATCATTCCTCTAAGATCATCAGTGGTGAGATTCTCACCTTTACCAACATATGAGTTGGGTACTAAAACGTCAACACCATAAGGTTTACCATCAATATTTTCATCAATCCAATTTAATTCAATTTCAAGCTTTTCAGGAGTCAAACCTACCGCTCCAAGTACGCCCATGCCTCCAGCTTTTGAAACAGCTGCAACAACATCCCTACAGTGACTAAAAGCCACAAGAGGAAACTCAATATCAAGAATTTTACAAATTTGTGATTTCATGAACGCTCCTAAAAAATACTTCTTATGTTTATATTACATTAAATTTAGAATGAATTAGAATATGAATATGTATAACTTTTCAGTACCAGATATTTGTGATGAATTTAGTGATGTTCACATTGGCGATCTTTTTTTAAATTCATATGGTTCTATTGATAAATTTTATGGTCAAGTTCATACCGCTAAATGCGAACATTCGAACAGCATTGTTAAAGAATTTGTAAATGAAAATGGCGAAGGAAAAGTTTTATTGATTGAGCATACTGGCCCAGAATTATGTTCTATGGTTGGAGATCAGATCGCTCAAAAAGCCAATGATAATAATTGGAATGGATTATTTACCAATGGGTGTATTAGAGATATTGAAGTAATTCAAAACATTAACATAGGTGTATATGCTCAAAATTCTTATCCAATGAAAACTGATAAATCTATTGGAATTGGAGAAAGAGATGTACCTATAAAACTTGGATCAGTCGAAATAGAACCTGGCGATTGGATATATGTTGATAGAAATGGATGGATTATTAGTAAAAAAAAATTAGAACTTTAAATTTTCTATATCTTTATCTTTTTGAGACCAGATTGACTCTATCCAATTCTTAAAGTCCTCTCTATATTTTTGGTCCTCTGCATAGTTTCTATTTTTAAGATCTTCAGGAATTTTGTGTTTTGTAACTAGCACCTTAGCTTCGCGCATTTCACCGGTTAAAAAGTTCCAAGCACTTCTTTTATCACTTTTATAAACTAAAGTGTAATCAATTAATGTATTTATTTTTGGCATTGCAGACAGAGCAGTTGCCATGCCACCTATCTTTGGAA
>CACOZT010000014.1 GCA_902631785.1 uncultured SAR86 cluster bacterium | reverse complement strand
AGAATAAAAAATCCTCTACATCATTGCATACAAGCTCAGAAATAATTAAGAAAATTGTTAGAGAATTGGATGAAGGTAAAGAAATATACTCTGATAAAGAAATAAGAGATGTATTATTAAATCTCACAACAGAAGATTTTTTTAAACACTATGCCGATAGAGAATCCTATGAAGAGATACCTTTATTAACATCAGATGGTATTGTTATTCCACAAATAGGACTCAGAGCAGCACTTTATGAAAAAGATCATGTTAATAATGTTCCTACAATTGCTGGATCAAATAGGGACGAAGTAAAGTTATGGTTAGCCACTGCAGAATATTTTGTTGAATTAGAATACTCAGCTGTTGGATCAGCATTAAAAATTCCTAATGTTAGGTTAAAAGATAAAGAAGCTTTTGAAGCCTTTAATTATTACAGAAGTTCTGCTTGGAAAATTAGAGGTGTGGATGTTCCATTAAGGGGATTGTATACTGCAGGTAATAATGATCTCTATGCATATAGGTATGATTGGGATGATCATAGAAGGTTCGTTGTAGCAGATTTCAAAAAGCTTATTGGTGCAGCTCATGCCACAGAAATTCCTCTCTTAGCTGGAAATGCAAAGCTTGTGGGTGGATATCCACTATCTGATTTAATTTATCCTGCAGGAAAATCTAAGTTTTATCTTTCTAGAAATATGATGAGATTTTGGACAAACTTTGCTAAATACGGTGAGCCAGGAAAATCTACAAATTCAGTGAGTTGGAAGCCAATTGTAGATGATGGAAAGCTAGGAAATTCATTCATTCTCTTAGATAGTAAGCAAAATTTAAAAAATATATCTGATTCAAATACTTTTGAATCATTAGCTCAGGAACTATATCTTGATGAAAGGGTAAATGATCTTGAAAAGTGTGTCATATTACTGCAAATGTTTACATTTGTGGGTAACGATTTATACGATGAGAACATTAAAAATTATCCAGGTAAATGTGACAGGAGCTTATCAGAAAAATTTTTAGTCGATAACGCGAGTTTTATAGAATATTAGCTCTTAGCATCATGTTTAAGTTTTAATACCTCAACATCTTTTACTCTAATTAAATCAGCAACTCTTCTAATCAACCTTTCTTCATCAACATCAAGCACTCCATCGGAAAAAGCAGTCTGCCACATAAATTTTAAGAGCAAATGTTTTTCCTCTTTTGAATAATTTTTATTTATATCTTCTATAAAATCGTGGAAGGATATGCTGTCATTACTATAAATTTCAACTATCTTAAATATTTCTTCTTTATCTCTACCAACTTTTTTCGAAATTTTTTCAATTTCTAGCATTAATAACGATAACTCCTCATCGCTTATCTCCCCATCTGATCTAGCTATTTCATATGCTAGCACTGCTGCGGTCAGTTCTATCTCAAATGACGGTTTCTGAGAAGCAACCGCTTTTTTTTCTTTTTTAAAAAATCCAAACATCTTTAATTAGATTATTACCTATAAAAACTTTTTCCATAAAATACCCGTTAAGAAGTAATATATAGAAGCATATATTAAAAATAAAGAAGTGGACACATATGAAGCAAAGAAGATTTCAACAAAAATTCCTAAGATGCCTGTTAAAAAAGTCACTGTTAAAATGAAGTAAAGTGTTCCTCTCGATGAAAATTTTTGCATTAACTTGTGATGGATATGGTCCCTTCCTGCAGTGCTAAAACTCTTTCCTTTGCTTAATCTAGAGAATATTAGACCAATGCAATCAAGAAGCGGTATTGCTACAAACCAAAGCATAGTAATTGGTTCTATTGAGTAAATATCGCTCTGAGAAGCATAAATGGAAATCCATGCAACCCAAAATCCTACAAGATTAGATCCACTGTCTCCTAAAAAAACACCTCTTTTTTTTCCAAACAAGCCTAAATTAAACAATATAAACCCTATCATTGACCCAACAATTAAAACTAACATTGAGTCATAAATTAATCCTGAGTAAAAACCTATTAAAATTAAGGCAATCATTGCACAACCAGAACATAATCCATTAATTCCATCCATCATATTAAATGCATTCATAATCCCAACGACACAGAAGATAGTCATTGGTATACTAAAAATTCCAAGATTAATATTTCCAAAGCCTAATAAATTACCAAGAGATTCTAAGTGCACTCCTGTAGTAATTATCATATAAATTGTTAAAACAGATTGTATTAATACTCTTAAAATTGGATTTAATCCTTTAAAGTCATCAATTAAGAATAGGATAAGCAGAGGTATTGAAGCCACCATTAACTGAAAAGTGAATTCTGGAACATATCCTGTCAAATTATTTAAATCTATATATAATTTGCCTGAAATTAAAAGAGCTATTAAAATTCCTAAACCACCAGTTACAGGAGTTGGCCTTTTATGAAACTTTCGACTTCTGTCTGGCAAATCAACAAGAATATTATATTTCTTAGCATAATTTCTTAGGATGGAATTAACAGTCATTGATGCAATTATGCTTATAATTATGTAATCTAATATTATTGTTAAATCCATTTTTATATTTTATAACTTATTATGCTCAAATTTAATACACACTTTTACAGAATTAAAGGCCTTTCTTTACTATTTTCAATATTTATTATTTCTTTTTATACAAATGCTAATTCTGATATAGATAAACTAAATCTTCCTAATGGTTTTGAAATAGCCATTTTTGCTGAAGGCTTAGACTCTCCAAGGCAACTTGCTGAAACTGATGAGGGTTATGTAATTGCAGGATCAAAAAAGGGAAATAAAATTTATGCATTATATGATCAAGATCTTGATGGATATGCTGAAAAAAGAATTCTTATAGCTGATAATTTACAAAATCCAACAGGAGTTACCGTTTATGGTGGGGATTTATATTTTGCTGAGATTGATACCATATGGATTATAAAAGAAATCGACAATTGGCTTAACTCAAATTCTGGTTCTTTACCAACTAAATCAATTTTTATGAATAATTTACCTTCTGAAACTTGGCATGGTTTTAAATATATTGATTTTGGCCCTGATGGCAATTTATACATACCTGTTGGAGTTCCATGTAATATATGCATTGAGCCACAAACTAATGATAAAAGATTTGCAGCTATTCATAAGTATGTGGATGGCGAGCTAGTTACTGTGGCAGATGGTGTTAGAAATAGTGTTGGTTTTGATTGGCATCCTGTTACAAAAAAGATGTATTTTTCAGATAATGGTAGAGATTGGTTAGGAGATGATTCTCCTGATTGTGAGTTAAATGTGATTGATACTGAGGGGAGTTTTTATGGGTATCCATTTAAACATGCAAAAAATGTTATTGATCCAGAATTTGGACACCTTATTCCTTCCATTGATAAAAAATTTATTGATCCTATAGCAGAACTAGGACCACATGTTGCTCCTCTAGGTATTGCTTTTTATGATCATGATATTTTTCCAGCAAAATATAAAAATAGTTTATTTGTAGCACTTCATGGATCATGGAATCGAACAAAAAAATCTGGATATAAGTTAGTTTTTATTCAACTAGATGATCAAGGAAATTATGTAAGCCAAGAAGATTTCATTACAGGCTGGTTATCAAGCGAATCAGCTTGGGGAAGACCTGTATCACCATACATAATGAGCGATGGTTCAATGTTGCTTTCTGATGATAAGTATAACGTTATATATAGAATTTCTTATAAAGGTTAAATAAATTTGTATGGTTCAAGAAACCAATTGGGTAAAAAGTATAACAATCTGAGAATTTGAAAAAAATGAAAAGTTTGGTATGGCTAAGAAGTGATTTACGCATGGACGATAATCCTGCGCTGAGACATGCTTGTATTAATTCTGATGAAGTTCATTGCATTTATATATACTCACGCAATCAAATGAACATTCATAACCAAGCTAATTGCAAGATTGAATTTATTATAGATAACTTGAAATACTTGGGCGATTCTCTTAAAAAAATTAATATTCCTCTAACTATACTTCGCTCTGATGGATTTAGTGATAATGCTAACCTAATTCTGGATATAGTTAATGAAAGATCAATCTCTAGAGTATATTGGAATAACATGTTTGGTTTTGACGAAAATAAACGTGATCAAGAAGTCAAAAACATTTTAATTAAAAACAATATTGAACTTGAATCCTTCGATGACCAAGTGGTTTATCCACCAGGAACTATAAGAACAAAAGAAGATAAGCCTTATTCTGTTTTTACGCCGTTTAAAAGAAGATGGATTGAAAGCTTTAACTTAGATTTTTTGGACATTGAGTTTAATTATAATTCTAAAAATGATTCAGGAATAAATTCAAATATTTATGAATTTAATTTTGAGTTTGAAAAATCTCATTCTGTTGATATGTCCTTATGGAAAATTGGAGAATCTAATGCAATGTCAATATTAAACAATTATCTTGATAAGAAAGTTCTTGATGAACGCGTTTGACTGAACTAGCAGATGCTTGCGCTACAGCGATTCCAGCTCGAGTTGAACCAGTAAATGACATCATAGCTACATCGGGATGCTCAGATAATGCTGCTCCTACAGTTGGGCCATATCCATTTACTACATTAAATACTCCATTAGGAACGCCAGCTTTATCAAATACTTCTGCTAGAAGCATTGCACAATAAGGAGATATTTCGCTGGGTTTAAGAACCATGGTACAGCCTGCTGCTAATGCTGCAGAAACTTTTGTTGTAAT
>CACOZT010000013.1 GCA_902631785.1 uncultured SAR86 cluster bacterium | reverse complement strand
TAAATCCCATATTTCATCAAAAATTCAACAGCTTGATCTAGATTACCTTTAGCAAAATCAAGCAACATATCTCCTACAAGGAATGGATATGCAATATTCATGCATATGGTCATTTCATTCTTGAACTCTGATGCTAGATCTAATGCAACTAATCCTCCCCAACTGTGACCAATTACGATTGGTTTTTTTATTCCAATTTCATTGAATACGTCAATGCAAAAATTTGTATGATCTCTAATAGAATCAACTATGGGGCCTGAAGTATACCCATGGCCAGGTAAGTCTATTCCAAGAATATTAAATTCATCATATAAATCCTCTAAATTGAACATTGAAATTATTCGATGGTCCATTCCTGCGCCAGGCACAAAGATAACCGACGCTTTGTTCCCATCAAAAGGATTTTTTTCAAAAATATTTGCTCTATGGTTTTTTAAGTTTAATTGCATTTTTAATAATAGATAATATTAGAAATAAATAAATAATCATTAATGGTACAGATATTACTACTAAAAGCCACATAAATGAGTCTTTGCCACCCAAAAACATAATGAGTGCAGGTTGAATCATAATTATAAATGCAAAAAATACTCTCAAACTTCTAGATGGCGTATCTTTGAAATTTTTCATTGAGGCAGTTGCCAAAATATATGACAAAGAGTCGTAAGTAGTGCACAAAAATACAACAGCAATAATTGTAAACAAAATTAAAAAAAATGTTCCAAAGTTTAAAGATGAAATTGTTTCAACAACCAAGGCATGTGAAGTCAATGATTGATCTAAATATATTTTTGGTGCATCCAAGATGCCATTTTCATAAAAGTAAATAGAAATGTTTGATAGAACACCTATATGAAATATGCTGCCAAGTGAACCAACAATTAAAGCACCAATAATTAACTCTCGTACAGTTTTGTTGTTCGAAATATTTACAATGAAAGCTCCAACTGCAGGAGCAAGAGCTATATACCATGCCCAATAAAATACAGTCCAGTCCAGAGAATATTTTGATTTTATTAAACTAAGTGACAAGTAATTTTTTACAATATATACAAATGGTTCAATAGTATTTGTAACTATATATTTAGTTGGACCAGCCAATAAGATTAGCGTTAAAAATATAATTACGAGGATGATATTAAAATTACTAAGCTTTCTAATACCATTTTGAAGACCCTTATAGACACTTATAGCAACAATAAACATACATATCAATAACATCAAAAAATCTAAATAAATTGTTTGGTTCAAATTAAATAATTTTGACACAGCAGCAGACATGAGAGGAAAGGAGAGAGCAAGACCAACTCCGGCGCCAGTTAATATCGCGCCAATAAAAAAGATATCTAATATTATTCTTAAAGGCCCAGACTGTTCCTTCAAAAGAATTCCCGAAAAAGTAAGTGGTATATTTGGATTTTTCATCAGAGAAAAAACAAATGATACTGTTGGTAGAATGTAAAGTGCCCAACCTGTAAAAGTCCAATGGAATAATGGATAAGATCTTGCCTTTAGCAAAGATTGCTCTTCGCCTGAAATAGGATTTGTATAATAAACAAGCCATTCATAAGTTGACCAATAAAGAAGGGCTGCCCCCATACCAGTTGCAAAAAGCATCGAATACCATGAAAAATATGAGTAAGTTGTTCTTCCCTGAAGTAAAATTTTTTTTGAGCCACTTTTTGATATAGATAAAATTATTAAGAAAGCTAATACACCAAATCCAAAATACAAAAAAAATGATTCAAAATTTATTGCAAAAAAATTATAGATATTAAGTAAATTTTTTGCACTACCTTCTGGATCAATAAGAACATAAGAAGACAGAAGTAGTAAAAAACTGAATGTAATTACTAAAACTGTTTTGCTCCAAAGTGGATTTAATTTTATATTAAACATACTTAATAAGAATATTCATAATGATAACAAATAAATATCAATATCCAGAACTTCAAAGAATTGAAAATTCACTTGGCAGATTTTATATAGATTCTGAAAACAACGAAGTGCCAAGTGTTACCACTGTTTTAGATAATATGTCCGATAAGAAAGCTTCTTTAAAAGAATGGAGAAATAGAGTTGGTGATATTGAAGCAGATAGAGTCATGAACGAAGCAACAGATATTGGTAGTATGGTTCATCTTTCTTTAGAAAATTATCTGAACGGCATTGACGATGATATTTTTACTGATAATAGCATAGGCAATATGGCAAAAAGAATGTCTAAAAAATTAATAGATGATGCTCTTGTAAATATTTCTGAAGTTTATGGATTAGAGGTCCATCTTGTTTTAAATAAGCTTTATGCTGGAACAGCAGACTGTATTGGTGTTATTGATGGAAAAGATACAATCATTGATTTTAAAACTTCAAAAAGAATAAAGAAAAAAGAGTGGATAGATGATTACTTCCTTCAGGGCTGTGCTTATGCTAATGCTCACAATATTATGTTTGAGACTGACATTTCACAAGTTGCAATATTGATGGTTGATAGAGACTTGATGTATAAAAAATTTTTAATTAAGGACAATGAATTTAAACACTTTACTAATCTTTGGAAACAAAAATTATTAAAATTTCATAATAACTTTTCATGGTGAGATAAGTTATTCGTTTATATCAATTGGAGCTGCAATACTCATATCTGTGTTTCTAAAACTTTGATCACCGAGTATAGGCTCAATTTTTTCTAAATCGCTATACATTAATATGCCTGTTAGATCTATCATGGTAGAGGTTTGCTGAACAAATAACTCTGAGTTCCACTTAGTTATATCTGAGTATTTATTCCAGTAGTATCCTAAGAAACCACCTTGGCCATATGCAGGAACATTAAAACATGTCCAAACCTCACAGCTTGAACCATCCCAGGCATCGGGTATTTGCAACGCATTTTCATTGCACGAATATTCGTCACAATTTTCATTATCTCTGAGTTCATTAGCCAATGCGATAATTCCTACTCCCCACCATACTTGTTGAATATCACCATTTGGGCCAGGTCTTTCAGGAACTGAAAGCATTCCTCTTGACCAACCATATCTATCTAAGGCATTTTTTGCAGATTCTACAAGATAGTCGTTATTTCTTGTCCATAAGTATGATTGTTCTGCATAACCTGTAGGAAGCACTTCTCCGTTTACCTCTTTGAAATCCATTTCTCCTAAATGCTCTGTTTGAATCAAGCCAACAACTTTATCTTTTAAATTAGGATTTTTTTTAAGCCATGAAACATCTTTGTGGGCTTGTTCCATGCCAGGCATATAATGCCTGCAGTCAAGATAAATGAGTAGAGTTCTATCTCTGTTTTCTTGAGGAATGTTAGAGAAATATTTGATGATGCCTAATATACCTAAAGCACCGTTATCTTGAGTAATAGATGGACCATCTGTGTGGTTAGTCAGAATAATCTGTTCATCTTTATCAGTTCCATAATGCTTACCTGGCAAGTATCCAATCAATTGATATGCCTCTGATTTTTCAATTTTACTATTTAAAACAATTGTGGCTTCCTTGCCTGCTTTTGCAGCTTCAATAACGCCAGCACCATCTTCTCTAGAAAGTATCAAGGTAGGTGAGTCATAATGATCCGGAACCGGAAAAGTATAAAGACCTTTTGTTCTATCGTATGCCATATCATAAACAATAACAGCTCCAGCAGCTTCACCATCTTCTGGAATTTGGTCGAGTCTTTGTGCCAGTTGATACCAAATATCAAATGTGAAAGAGATTTCTGGATCTACAAATTCAAATGGTGCTGGAAGAGTATCGCCGTCAAGGACATGTTCATACTCGTTGTAGGTATAATTAGTTAAATAATTTGTGCTAAAAGGCTTACTCGGATGCTTTCTGGTAGGAATGACTACAATTTTATCCTTGATGTCACTTGGTGGATTATTATGATCATAATAGATCATTTCAGCAGTAACGCCATCAAGATCTGTTTTACCTGAATACGCACCATAATATGCAACTCTGACATCATCTCCATCAACTGTAAGGGTCCAGTTGCTAGGATCTTCAGAGATAGTCCATTTATCAAATTCCCAAGTATTTCTGTATAAATCTACAACACCAAATTTTTTAAATTCGTTCTCTAAAAAATTCATATAATTTTTCCACTCGATTGAGCCAGTTAATGTTGGAAGATTATTATGCTTAACCATGGACCACTTAGTAGCTTCTATTTCATCAACAACCCAGTCTTCATTTAATGGTAAAAAGGAAAAATTATCTTTTGAACAACCTAAGAAAATTAATAAAATAATTGGAATCGATGCGATCTTTGTAAGTTTTTTTATGCTAATCATGATTAGATTTAATACGTCATATAAATTTACTATATTTTAAAATTATTGTATATTTTATTTACATTTTTATTACTTTTAGGGGGTAATACATGAATATATTTCATTTCGAAAAAGTCCATAAAGCTGTCACAAAGGCAACTGTTTTTGCGTCATCAGTATTTATGGCTTCGGATGTCTTGTCTCAAGATGCAACCGTTGAAGAGGTTATAGTAACTGCACAAAAAAAATCTGAAAATCTTCAGAATGTGCCTATAAGTGTTTCAACACTGTCTGCAACTGAGCTAGATAATTTAAATATCAAGGATTTTGCTGATTATGTTTTGCAACTTCCATCTGCGTCAGCTACTCAAAGAAGACCTGGACAAGGTCAAATATTTATGAGGGGTATATCTGACGGCGGTAACTCAAATCAGTCTCTACAAGGACCTGCAGTTGCAATTTATCTCGATGAATCTCCTGTAACTATGATTGGAGATAATCTAGATGTCCATGTTTATGACATTGAGAGAGTTGAAGCTCTATCTGGACCTCAAGGTACATTATATGGAGCAGCATCTCAGGCTGGTAATCTTAAAATTATTACTAATAAGCCATCAAGCGAGTTCGATTCAGGAGTAAATGTTTCTGTTGAATCTACCTCAGGTGGTGACGATAGTACTATGGTTGAGGGCTTTGTAAACATTCCTTTATCAGAAAATATTGCAATGCGATTTGTTGGCTTCAATGATGATGACGGTGGTTACATTGATTCAGTTAGTGATTCGATAACATTCCCATTAAGTGGAATTACAAGAACTAATGAAATGTTTGTTGAAGATAACTTTAATGATGCTGTGAAAGAAGGTTACAGAGCTGCGTTAAGGGTTGATCTAAATGATAGCTGGAAAATTGATGCAAACTTTATGGGTCAAGAAACTGAGACTGATGGTATTTGGGATCATAACCCAGATAAATTAGGTAGATACAATGTCAGCAGATTTTATGATGATACCACCCATGATGAGTGGGATAGATTTTCAGTAACTGTTACAGGAGATCTTGGTTTTGCAGACTTAACATTTACAACATCATCTCTTGAAAGAGATTTTGAGGTTTTAAGTGACTATTCGCATTATTCTATTGATGGATATGTCGAAGGTTATTACACATGTTATGAATATTATTTTGGACCATGTGTAGATCCAAGTATTCAATTTGAAAATGATACTCATCAAGAGTATGACACTACTGAAATTAGATTAGCTTCTAACTCAGATGGTAGATTTAACTGGATCATTGGTGCATTTATGACTGAAAACGAAACTGCGTATGATGCTCAATGGCATGTGCCTGCTATCAATCCTGCGGCAGCAGTTCCGGAGTCTGATGATCTATATTATCAAACAGATCAGGTTAGATATGAAGAAGAATCAGCTGTCTTTGGTGAGGTCTATGTTCAGCTAAATGATAAAACTGAAGTTACATTAGGTCACAGAAGTTTTGATAATGAAACTACTCTTAAGGGATTTGTTGGTACTGTATGGTGGCCAAATTATATTCTCGGAAGTACTACCAGGCCTGATAATGTAGATTCTCTTTATGATGGTAGCGATAGTATTTCAAAAGTTAATATTTCTTATCAAGCCACTGATGATGCTATGGTTTATGCAACAGTGTCTGAGGGATATAGACCAGGTGGAACCAATAGAACTACACAACTTGGAGCAACTTATGATGCTGACTTCTTAACAAACTACGAATTTGGTTTCAAAACCATTTTGATGGATGGAAAGTTAAGACTTAACGGCGCAGTTTATTCGATGAAGTGGGATGATATACAATTAGGTTGGTTTGATCCTGACATCTCATTGCTCGGTTTAGTGGATAATGTTGGTGAAGCTAAAAGTATTGGATTTGAAATTGATTCAAAGATAATTCTTTCTGATAAAGTATCAGCAACTTTTGCATTTGCAAAAAATGATGCTGTCTTGACAGAAGACTACGTTCTTAGGGGCGCAGTTGAAGCTAGAGAAAATCAAGATTTACCTTTTACTCCAGATAAAAAAGGTAATTTTGGTTTAACAGCTGAGATATCTGACAAATCTAGAATTGATTTCAATTACGCATTTGTAGATAAAATGTGGAACGATCTTTTCTACGATGACAGAGAAATGCAAGATTCTTATGGAATTGGCAGCTTGTCATACACTATGGATGTAAGTGATCAGGCATCGATTCAAGTATATTTTGATAATGTATTTGATGAAGTTGCTGAACTATATATAAATAGTGAAGATATAGAAAAATTAACAACTGTAAATAGACCAAGAACTTTTGGTATTAAATACAGTTGGAAAATGAATAAGTAATTTTATAAAACTTATATAAGGCTGTATCTTTGATGCAGCCTTTTTTTATTTAAAAGTGAGTTATACAAAAGAAAATATACCCAAAGAGCTAATAGATGCAGCAAGATTAATTTCAGAAGATAAACTAAAGAAAGCTGAGCCTATATTGAGAGATTATCTTAAGAATTATCCATTAGATGTAAATGCAATGAAATTGCTTGGAGATATTGGAGTAAAATTTAGGGCTTACAAAGATGCTGGCTATCTTTTTTCAAGAGCTCTAGATCTATCACCAGATTATGATGAAGCTCGACTAAGCTATGCAAATCTTCTCTATAAAAGGCAATTACCTTTTCAGGCATTAGAACAAATTCAAATACTTTTAGATAAGGATAATGATAATGCTCAATACTTAACATTAAAGGCAGTTAATTTAGCGCTTGCAAATCAACATGATGAAGCCCTCAAAATTTTTGAAATCATAATTAATGATAAAAAAATCAATAATAATCAGTTGCATCTAAGTTATGGTCATACTTTAAGAGCAGTTGGAAATCTTGATGACGCTATATCTTCATATAAAAATGCAATCACTGCAAAAACCGGTTACGGAGAGGCATATTGGAGTTTAGCTAATCTTAAAACATATGAATTTACTGAAAATGATATTCAAGATATTAAAGATCTTCTTAAGAATGAGGATTTAAAAATTGAAGATTATTTTCATTTACTTTTTGCCCTTGGTAAAGCTCAAGAAGATAATAAACAATATGAGCAATCCATTGCAGCATACATCAAGGGAAATACGCTTAAAAGTAAACAAGTTCCATGGGATTCAAAAAAATTTAGCGAAGAGTGTGATGAGCTTATAGATTTTTTCAATGAAAAATTTTTTATAGATAAAAAAGCTGCTGGAGATCTCAACACTGATCCTATTTTTGTTGTTGGATTACCAAGATCAGGATCTACTTTGATAGAACAAATCTTATCATCACACTCCCTGGTAGAAGGGACTACGGAACTTCAAAATATAATTGCGCTTTCAAGAAAAATAGCAAATAAGAAAAATTCTCAAAGTAAGTCAGAGTATCCATCTTCTCTTGCAAAAATTGAAAAAGAGGAGTTTCAATCAATGGGTGCTGCTTATATTAATAATACATTAGATCAGAGAGTTACAGATAAGCCATATTTTATTGATAAAATGCCAAATAACTTTATTCATATAGGCTTAATACACTTAATACTACCTAATGCAAAAATTATTGACGCACGAAGAAATCCAATGGACTGTTGCTTTAGTTGCTATAAACAACTGTT
>CACOZT010000012.1 GCA_902631785.1 uncultured SAR86 cluster bacterium | reverse complement strand
ATTTTCTTATCAAGTTTGAAGCCATCTTAAGCACAGTCCCTGAAAGTTTGTTAAGGCCCCTGTTATGTCTTTTTCTTTTTGTAGATTGTTTTGTAAGTATATGATTCCTATTAGCACCTCTACTTTTTACAGAGGTACCAGTCTTTTTAAAACGTTTTGCAGCTCCAGAATGTGTTTTTAGTTTATATCCCATTTTAATTTTATTTTTTTAAATTTTTATTCCTTTTAAGAGGTGACAAAACCATCAACAGTTGTCTCCCTTCTAAAGAGGGCTCTTGGTCCACTTGAGCAATCTCTGAAAGCTCATCTTTTAACTTATGTAAAAGTTCTAGACCCATATTACTATTGAGAATTTCTCTTCCTCTAAAACGGACGCTTATTTTAGTCTTATCTCCATCAAGAATAAAGCTTTTAATCTTCTTTAATTTAATATTGTAGTCACCAACATCTGTTGAGGGCCTAAATTTAATTTCTTTTGTAGTATTTCTTTTGGTTTTGACCTTAGACGATGCATTATTCTTTTTTTTATCAAAAAGATGTTTACCATAGTCTAAAAGTTTACAAACGATAGGTTCAGAGTCTGACGATGACACCTGAACCAAGTCTAAAGACGCTTTGTTTGCTGCCTCTAAAGCATCAATGAGTGTTACCATACCCTGCTTCTCACCATTGCTATCAATAAGCATAACTTCATTTGCCTTAATCATTTGATTGATAGGAGTTTTTTGTTTTTTTGAACTATTTATGATGAATACCTAGCAAAAGTAATTTAAAAGAAAGGACATAAATTAATATTTTGAAGACAAAATTGATTTAAGTGAAGACAATATTATTCATAATTCATTTGGATTTTATACTAAATAACATATTTCGCAAATATTTTATGACTGTAAAAATCCATGAACCCATTCATCATTTTTATACTCATAAGTCTCTCTTTTATTAAGTCTTGATGCATGGCCTTCCCAAAATTCAAAATAAAAAGGTGTAAATGAAAAACCTCCCCAATACTCTGGACATTTTGTTAAGTCATTATTTTCAAGAATCATTTCATAGTTGCTCTTAAGAGCTTCATAGGAATCTATAGAGCTAGATTGTCTAGACATTATTGCTAAAGCATTTTTTTTCTTATCTCTTTTAGCAAAATAGGCTTGATTATATTCTTTAGAAGTCTGTTCAACATATGCTTTCATTCTAATTTGAGTATCCGTACTACTCCAATAAAAGCAGGCTGAAATTTGGTTATGCATTTTAAAATCTTGAGACTTAGGTGATTCATAATTTGAAAAAAAAATGAATTCTTTTCCAGAAACAAATTTTAGATTTACATATCTAGCGTTTACTTCATTGTTTTTTGAAGAATATGATGAAATACAAATTGCTTCTATGTTTTTTTGTTTAGCATTTAATGAATTTTCATATTTTTCTTTAAAAACTTGATACGGTAATTCTTGACTTAGATTGTCGAATTTTATCATTAAGTTATCTGTTTCTAAGAAGTCGCAATAAACCACCTACTCCATACTTAGGAGATGGATCAAAAAAATGAGCTAATAAAGTCAGACGGTAACTAGAACATCCTGTTGATACTGGAAAATTCGTATGAAGTGTTGTGTTACCTACAAACAGTAAAGGTTGATAATCTTTGAAGTTATCAATTCTTTTTTGATGATTTGAAGAAAATTTTTCCATTCCATCTTTAGAAGCAAATCTTTTATAGTAGGCTTTTCCAATAAAGTTAGATATTTCGTTAGTTGGCACTTTTCTAGCATATGGAAAATAAATAAGATCTCCTGCAGTTCCATCTTGCTCTGTTTCAGGAATTTTTAGAGGTAGGACCATTGTAAATAGGTGTGAATCAAAGTGAGCTCGAAACATCTCTTTTGAGTTTCCAGGTTCAACTTTTCTTGCAACATGATATTGGTTAGATATATCACCTTTGTAGCTAAAAAGATTTTTAGCAATATTATGTAATTTTGGAGTTAAGTATTTATCAATAGACAAATCTTGTATGAAATTTTTATGATGGGAGCCTAACTCCTTAAATGTAAGCGATCCCATTTCATCAGAAATATCTGAGGCAACAAAATCAAGATCAAATTCTTTCAGAGAAGGAAGTTTTACAAACCCATTCTCAAGAAGCTGTTCTAGTCTGGAGTCAATATCATGCCAGTATTCTTGGATATTCATTTGCTGTTGTTGTTTTTATTAGGCGCTTATAATAAACCGCAATCAATTACTCATCAATAGTTAACAAATTTTTAAAAATTCATGAAAATTTGTTTGCATACTAAGATTTAGTTAATTTCTAGTATTTTTAACATTGCTTGATTGACTTTTCTTACGTCAAATCTTTTTTCTACAATTTTTCTACTTTGTTCTCCCATACTTTTTATTTCATCGCTATTCTTTACAAACCAAATCATTCTTTTTGCAAGCTCTTTTGAAGATCCAATGGGCACTAAAAATCCATTTATATTCTCATCAACTGTTTCTTTACATCCTGAGGCATTTGTTGTGAGAATAGGACGTCCCATTGACATTGCTTCAAGGGTACTTCGTGGCAATCCCTCATGATAAGACGGCAAAACGTATACATGACATTTTTTTATGTAAGGTCTCACATCATTGGTTGGCCCCATATATTCAACATATTCTGACCAGCTCATCACTTCTTCGATTGAAATTGCATCCAGAGAATTATCTTGAGTGCCTACAATTTTAAATTCAACATTTGGGAATTTTTCTTTAACAATCTTTGCGGCTTCAGCATATTCTCTTAAACCTTTCTCACCAAGCAAACGAGAAACTAATAAAAAACTCAAGTTTGATTCTGGTATTTGTGCGAGAGTATATTTATTAATATCTACACCTGAGCCATTAACAATATGTGTTTTTGAGGGAGTAACGATATTTTTATCAATAAAAATTTTTCTGTTGTCTTCGTTTTGAAAGATGACAGCTTTTGAATTTTTTAAAGCAATTCTATATAAAAAAGAAACCAATCTTGTTAAAAGCTTTCTCCTAAATGTTGTTCCTTGAAATGCAAAGCCAAGCCCTGTGATTAAAGCAAAAAAAGGTATTTTCCTTATTCTTGCTGAAATTCCTCCCCATATAACTAATTTTATGCCATGAGCTAAAACTAGATTAGGGTTTCGCTTTTTAAATAATTTTAATAAATCTGATAACGTTTTGATATCTCCCTTTAAACTTAAGCCATGTCTATTAAGGAATATAGATTCATAATTTATACCTAGTTTTTTCACATGACTTGCTGAATCAGGATCTAATTTTGAAGATGAAGCAATAACTTCGTTACCTTTTTTTAGAATATCTTTTATAAGCTCAGATCTAAAATTTAATAAGTCATTAGGAACAGTGCCAAGAATTAATATTTTCATCTTTAATTAAAAATAAACGGTAAAAGATAGAAAATTATTTTAAGCATTAGAATTTTTATCGCTCTTAAAACCTACAGCAACCCAAAATGGTTTTGAGTCTGAGAATCTAATGTTTTCAAGACCGGCATAATGCATCATTTGTTTTATTTCATCCCTTGTAAAGCGCTGTTCCAGTCTTGTACCAAATCGATCTAACGCATCTGTTCTCATAGTGTAAAAACTGAGATTTTTATATGAACTTAATGGGAAATTACTAACATCAATATTTAATTTCTCTATTAAAAATGCAATTCTAGCTAGAGGAAAATAGACAAAAAAAGCAATGATTTGACTTGAAAAATATCTTAATCCATACGGCATTTTTGAAATAACTCTTCTTAATAAATCCGTCAAATGCCAAATAAATCTGAACCATAATGGACGATTATCAAAACGGTAATACAAGTAAAGCAAAAATGGAGCCCCATGTTTTAACTTATCGACACATTGTTTAATTCCGAGAGCTGTATCTGGCACATGATGAAGAACTCCTAGAGAATAACCAAAGTCCATAGTGTTATCTTTCATTGGAATTTCGTCTACTGTCGCGCTGTAAAATTCACAATTATCAAAACTGGATAAGTTTTTTTTCGAGATATCTAGAGCGTTACTAGGGTCAATACAAATTAGTTTCTTTACTTTTGGAGCAACCGATTTCGCCCATCTTCCAGTGCCACAACCTAAATCAAAGCCTATAGATTCTTTAGAAATATCACTCCATGGAAACACTGAAAAATATTCTTCAAATAATAAATGCTGTTCAGCATCAGGCAAATTGGATTGATCAAATCTTGACCATTCATCACCAAAACCTTCAACAGTATTTTGATCTTTATTACTCATTTAAACTTTTAAAATCGGAATTCATCTTAAGTAAATTATTTCAGAAAGACCATTATAACTGTCATATTTATTTTAATGAATTAATATACCAACCTATTGCTTCATCGAGTCCTTCGGCAATTCTAAATTGCGGTTCGTACTCCAAAAGTTCTTTTGCTTTATCTATACTTGCTTGTGAATGTCTTACATCTCCAGGTCTAAAGTCTCTATAAATTGGTTCTTTCCTTTCAAGATTTTGAACCCTTTTTAAAAGGTTATCCTCAATAAGTTTATATAATTCATTAAGGCTTGTTCTGTCGTTTAAAGCAACGTTATAAACTTGATCGACTGCATTATCATTATCAGTCATGGCTGCTAAGAGATTAGCCTGAACAGCATTATCAACATAACAAAAATCTCTGCTGGTCTCACCATCACCATTAATATACACATTTTTTTTTTGCAAAATTGATGCCACCCATTTTGGTATGACAGCAGCGTATGCGCCATTAGGATCCTGTCTTTTACCAAAAATATTAAAATATCTTAAACCAATAGATTTGAATTCATAATTTCTTGCAAAAACATTTGCATAAAGCTCATTAACAAGCTTTGTAACTGCATAAGGACTTAAAGGACTTCCAATATTGTTTTCAACTTTGGGAAGATCGGCATTGTCACCATATGTGGAACTTGAGGCTGCGTAAACAAATCTACTAACATTTGCATCTCTGCTAGCTAAAAGCATATTAATAAATCCATTTATATTTGCTTCGTGAGTGCCTATAGGATCATCTATTGATCTAGGAACAGAACCAATTGCGGCCTGATGTAAAACATAGTCAACTCCAACACATCCTCGCTTACAATCAGATATTGACTTAATATCTCCCTCAATAAAGTTAAAATTTTCATTTATATTTTTACCAAGAGTATCACTTGCATCTTGAATTGCCTCATCAATATTATGCTTATAGCCTGTTTCGAAGCTGTCTAAACCAACTACTTTTTGATCTAGTGTGAGTAATTTTTCAAGTAAGTTTGATCCAATAAAACCGGCAACTCCAGTCACTAACCAGGTTTTCTGATTATCTTTTAAGTATTTTTGTACTTGTTCGTATTTAGTCATTTACAGCCTTCCATCAACCTCATTAATATTCAAAAGATATTTAATATCATAAATTACATGTTTATCTTTGCAAAAGGCCATTATTTTTTTATGAGAAAAATCTTGGAATTGATCATGAGCAACTGCTAATACTATTGCATCATATTTTTCTTTTTCTGGATACTCAATTAATTTCAAATTGTATTCATTTAAAGCTTCATCCTTATCAACCCATGGATCATAAACATCTATACAGCATTTAAAACTTTTTAATTCATCAACCAAATCAACAATTTTTGTATTTCGAATGTCTGGACAGTTTTCTTTAAAAGATAGTCCCATTACGAGAATATTAGCACCCACAATATTTATACCTTTTTTTGACATTAATTTAGATACTTGATCTGCAACAAAAATACTCATATTATCGTTAATTTTTCTTCCAGCTAAAATCATCTCAGGTTTATAACCTACTTCTAATGCTTTATGGGTAAGATAATAAGGATCAACACCAATACAATGTCCACCAACAAGACCAGGGCTAAAGGGTAAAAAATTCCATTTGGTTCCTGCTGCTTCAAGAACAGATTTTGTATCAATATTTAATTCATTAAAAATTAAAGATAGCTCATTAATAAGTGCAATATTGACATCTCTTTGCGTATTCTCAATTACTTTAGCCGCTTCAGCTACTTTGATGCTGCTCGCCATAAATGTACCCTCAGTAATTATCTCCTGATAAAGCTCATCAACTCTTTTTGCAATTTCTGGCGTTGATCCTGACGTTACTTTTTTAATCGTTGTGATGCGATGCTCTTTATCACCAGGATTAATTCTTTCAGGAGAATATCCACAGTAAAATTCCTTATTAAAAATTAATCCAGACTTTTTTTGAAGAATTGGAACACAAACTTCTTCAGTGGCTCCTGGGTACACGGTAGATTCATATATAACAATATCTCCTTTTTTAAGTATAGATCCAATTGCATTACTGGCTTCTTTAAGAGGAATTAGATCAGGTTCTTTGTTTTTGTTTATTGGCGTTGGAACAGTAATGATAAAAATATTACATTTTTTTAAATCCTCTAGATTATTTGAAAAACTCAAATGAATTGAATCTTTTAATTCTTCATCAGTAATTTCAAGGGTTTTATCAACTCCATTTTTTAGATCACTAATTCTAGATTCATTTATATCAAATCCAATGACATTGCGATTACGACCAAACTCAACAGCTAGAGGCAAACCAACATACCCTAAACCAACTACCGCTATTGGTGTGCTGCTATGTTGCATAATTTTTCCCCATTAATAAATTAATTATTATCAAGCCAAGCTTGGAACATAAGAACATTCCACAACTGAAAACTCCAATTTCGATTTCCACTCAAATGTTCTTGCAATTTATCCCGCACAAATTCTACATTAAAAAACCCCTCTTGTTGTAATCGTTTTTCATCTAAAAGTGATTCAGCCCAATCTTTTAATGGTCCTCGCAACCATTCAGCCAAAGGCACACCAAATCCCATTTTAGGCCTCTCAATTAAATCTTTTGGTACGTGTCTGTATAAAACCTCTCTTAAAGCCCATTTACTTACTCCATTTCGAATCTTAAATTCAATTGGTAATGATGCTGAAAATTCAATTACATCCAAGTCTAAAAATGGAATTCTAGTCTCAAGAGACACTGACATTGCTGCTCTATCTACTTTAGTCAAAATATCGGTTGGTAGATAAGAAATTAAATCATAAGCCATCATGCTCTCAATTGAATTTAATTCTTCAAAACGAACAATGTCATCGTTAAGTTTTGATTTATATTCATTTGCATTTTTAAGCCATTCGGATGGATTATAAATTTGAGAAACTAGTTTCAGATGCAAATCACGAATGCTTTTTGATGACAAAATATCGGCCGTTTTATAAATTTTATTTCCGATATTAGCAAACCTATTGTTCAAGGAGCTACTTAATAAGCTATTCCATTTTTCCTCTGTAATGCTAAATATACTTTTTGAAATTAATTTCTTTATTGTTGAAGGAGCTTTTAAAATAGTATTTAGTGTTTTTTCACTAAATATGTAACGATTGTATCCTCCAAAGAGCTCATCACCTGCATCTCCAGAAAGAGCAACGGTTACTTTCTGCTTTGCAAACTCTGAAACAAGAAATGTTGGTATTTGTGAGGAATCTGCGAAAGGTTCATCATATATATTTGGTAACTTTGGTATTACATTAAGTGCATCACTATCAGTAACATACTTATAATAATGATTAGTACCAAGATATTTAGCAACCTGTGCTGCATGCTTTGCTTCATCAAACTCTTTTGAATTAAAACCAATTGTAAATGTATTTACTTTGGAGTTAGAAAAAGACTGCATAAGAGCAACTATTGTGCTTGAGTCCACGCCTCCAGACAAAAATGCACCTAGCGGAACATCAGACTGCATTTGAGAAGAAACAGCACTTGATAAAAGATGTTCAAGTTTATTAACTGCTTCCTTGGAAGTACCAGTGAATTTATTCATATTGCCATTTTTATATGCTTCCTCAATTGACCAAAAACTATTTTTCTGAATTTGCTTTGATTTTGAATGAATTTTTACGAGTTGCCCTGGCTCAAGCTTATATATGTTCTCATATATTGAATAAGGAGCAGGAATAGAATTGAATCTTAAAAACATAGCTAATGAGTTTCTGTCAATTTCGTTATTAAATGTTGGAAACTGTTTTATTGATTTTAATTCAGATGCAAAAACAAACTGTTCATTAACCCATCCATAATAAAGTGGCTTTTCTCCAATTCTGTCACAAGAAAGATATAAATTTTTAGATTTTTTGTCCCATAATGCGATTGCAAACATTCCTTTAACTTTTGCAAGAGTATCTTCTATTCCCCATTCTTCAATTGAAGCTAAAAGTGTTTCTGTATCAGAATGACCAAGCCAATTTCTATTCGAAATTGATTCAAGTTCTGAGCGAAGATATTTATGATTATATATTTCACCATTAAATATCAACACATAATTACCTGAAACGGAGTGCATTGGTTGATGACCAGCATCGCTAAGGTCAAGTATTGATAATCTAGTGTGTGCGAGACCAATTTGTTCAAAGTCTGTCCATATGCCATTACTATCAGGCCCACGATGATTAATGGCTTGTGCCATCTTAGCTAAACATTCAGATGGATTTTTTGTTTCACCAATATACCCTGCAATACCACACATTTTAGTTATATACCTAAAGTAAATTTTAAAAAAATAAATAATTCTTTGTAATTGTTTTTTAATGGAAAGTTTGCTTCTGAATTTTGCAAATTTGACTCCAAATCTTAAGCCTTAGTGCCTTTATTTAAAATTAATTTACCATGTTTCAAATATAATTCATAAGCCATGCCAACTATTACAATGACAATGAAGGGGAATTTGTATCGAACTGCAGTACCAAAATTAAAAACAACTAATCCGTAAATACTTAATGCAGCAATCAAGTAGATAA
>CACOZT010000011.1 GCA_902631785.1 uncultured SAR86 cluster bacterium | reverse complement strand
ACTCTTGGCTTTAGATTTAAGCCATGGATACATGATAAATCTATAGCTGATGGACCTTCAATTATGGAGTATCTGCATGAAACTGTTAATGAATATGAATTGGAAAATAATATTTTATTAAATCATAAGGTTGATTCAGCAAATTGGAATTCACAAAATTCATTATGGGAACTAAAGATTAAAGTTAATGATGAAATACAAGATATGACATGTAATTTCTTATTCTTATGTGGAGGTTATTATAGTTATACAAAACCTCACTCGCCTCAATTTAAAAATCAAGAAAGTTTCACTGGACAGATAATTCATCCTCAATTTTGGGATGAATCACTTGATTATAAAGACAAAGAAATTGCAGTGATTGGAAGCGGCGCTACTGCTATAACAATTGTTCCTGCAATTGCTGAAAAGGCAAAGCACGTTGTAATGGTTCAAAGATCTCCAACATATGTTGTGTCTGGACCAAGCGAAGATGCTATAAATAAATTCCTAAGAAAAATTCTTCCAGTAAGAATTACTTATTTTTTAATTAGGTGGAAAAATATTCTTTACCAAAGCTTTACTTTCTTTATGGCAAGAAAATATCCCGAGAGAACTAAAAATAAAATTTTAGATTTGGCCAAAAATGAAATAGGTGCTGATGATGTTAATCAACACTTTACACCCTCCTACAAACCATGGGATCAAAGAATATGTCTGGTACCTGATAGCGATTTATTTAATGCGATAAATAATAAAAAAGCGTCTGTTGTTACCGATACAATTAATGAATTTCAATCAGATGGTATTCTTCTTGATTCAGGAAAAAAGATTCAAGCAGATATCATTATTACTGCAACAGGTATTGAACTTAATTCTCTTAACGACATCAATGTAACCATAGATGATATTAATGTGAATGCAAACGAAAGACTGACTTATAAAGGCATGATGTTAAGTGGAGTTCCAAACTTCGCAATTTCATTTGGGTACGTGAATGCGTCTTGGACTTTAAGGGCTGATCTTACTTGTGAATACGTTTGCAGATTAATTAACCTAATGGATAAAAAAGGTGTTAAATGCTGTGAACCTATAGATGATAAAAGTGCTCATGGCGATGAACAGCTTATTGATTTTACCTCTGGTTACTTTCAAAGAGGACTTAATAAAATGCCTAAGCAAGGAAATAAAGCGCCATGGAAAAATTATCAAAACTATCTAAAAGATATTTTTGCCGTTAGGTTATTCTCTATTAAAGATCCAAATTTAAATTTCTATGGTCCAAAAAAATAAATATTTAAAATGAAAAATATTATTCCAAAAATAGTTACAGTAGTTGTCGGACTCGCAGTTGGAGCTGCAGTTTATTTTAGCTTGTGGTCAATATTTAGTTACTTTGGAATAGTAAACTAACAAATATTTCTATTTCGTCATTTAAAATTTCGATAACTACCAATACAAATTAAAACAAGATGTAAAATTACTGCTGCTATTAATAATAATTCATTCATAAGATATCAATAAAAGTTTTTTTAATTATGGTGGAGCTACGCGGGATCGAACCGCGGACCTCTTGAATGCCATTCAAGCGCTCTCCCAGCTGAGCTATAGCCCCAAAGAATCAACATCTTATCTAATAATAATTTTTAAGTAAATTGATTATTGCTCTAGAAATATCACTTCTCCAGGAATTAGTGTTTGAAAGTTATCTATTCCTTCAGCATTAACTGCATCATTTAATCTTTCTCGAGGTTCTAAGGTATCTTCTGCAGTTAATGTAAAGGTTCCCCAATGCATTCCAAAACTATACTCTGCCTGCAAATCTTTCATAATTTTTATTGAGTCCTCAGGATTGACATGGCTTGCAGACATAAACCATTCTGGATCATAGGCTCCAATAGGTAAAAATGCATACTTTGGTGGACCTAATCTTTTATTAGTCTCAATAAAATCATTAGAGTATCCAGTATCACCAGCGTGATACATTGAATAGTTATTTGTCTTTATATACCAACCGCCCCAGAGACTTTCGTTTCGATCAAATAAGCCTCTTGCAGACCAATGTTGGACTGGTGTAAAAGTAAATTTAAATTCATCTATTAACATATCTTGCCACCAATTAAATTCCTTTACATTGGATATATTTCTTTTGTTAAAAATATCTATGTCTCCTTCAGGAATTAAAAAAATTAAATCAGGATTTAATTTTGATAATTTTTTTAAAGATCTTATATCTAGATGGTCATAGTGATTATGACTAATAGTTACAACATCGATCGAAGGCAATTCCTCTATAGTTAAGCTTGGCGGTATCAATCTTTTAGGGCCAAATCTCCTAAAAGGTGATGCTCTATTAGAAAAAACTGGATCTGTAAGTATTGTAAGGTTATTCTTTTTTATTAAAAAAGTTGAGTGGCCTATCCATATCAAATAGTTATTTGATGTTTCTAAATCAATTGATCTCCACTCGTCTGATATATGAATTGAAGCTAAAACAGGCTTTTTTTGATTTCGCTGCCACCTAATGAGATCTTTAATAGATTTATTTATTGCCTCGCCATTTGTGTTTTTATACTCAGCTGAAATATAAAAAGGCAGAGACATAAATAATATAAATAAACTTTTTAACATTTAAAGATAAAACTATTTGGTTTTTATCTGAGATTTGACATAAAGATTCATAAAAAAAATAAATACTTTTGTAAATAATGAATAGATATTCTTTATAGATGAAACATAAGTTTTTTTGAGGGATTTAACCACCACCAGCCTCAAAAATATTATTGTTTCTTCTAAATTCTTCTTTATCAGCCTCTTCTCTAGCCTTTAACTGAGCTACTGTATAACACACTCTTTCAGAAATATTAGAACCCAAAGGTTTTTCCATTCGACAAACAATCTGATTTTCTTCTGATTTACCTTCATTATACTTGGCAATTTGTTCATCAGTTAAGTCTTCTGCAGCAACCTTATTTGAAGATGTTGTTGAGCATCCAGCAATAACGATCGCAAACAAAGATAAAGAAAGCGTAAATATTTTTTTCATAGTAATTTTAAAATGGAATTGATTTTTAAGTTTACCAATAAAAAAGCCGGTGGCAAGCACCGGCTTTATATTTTTAATTAAAACTAATTAAAACTGATAGTTATACCTAACATTAACTACAGGACCGAACAAGTCATAGTTTTCTTGGTCAGTATTAGCATTAAATGCTGAAGGTACGAATGGCACCTCTTCATCTGTAAAGTTAGTGACACCAAGAGCAATAGTACCCCTGCTATCTGTTGTATAACTAACTGTTATATCGTTATACATAACTTCAGGAATTTCAGTATATGTTGGTTCAAGAGTCCAGAAGTCATCAACTTCATCAGTTACTCCATGAATATACCTATTAGTGTAAGTTACATTAATATTTCCTTTATTCCAGTTTAGTTTTGTTAATGCTCTCCATCTAGAGTACATACCATATGTTTGTGATACGGTACCAGCAAGATCTTCAACAACTAGACCAGCAGCAGTAATAACTTGAGTTTCCTCGTTATATGTTGCTTGCATATCAAGTGTTAAATCACCACCTCTAACTGATGGAAGATCAGCAGCTATTCCTAAGTCAACACCAGTGTAAGTTTCTGTACCAACGTTGTTGTTAGTATCTTCAACTCTGATGATCTGACCAGCAACAGAAGCTGGGCTAGTAAATCTAAATGTTCTATCACAATATAGACCTTGTGTAGCACATAATCTAATTAGGTCAGTAGTACCAACAGTACCAACCGCATTTTCGATTTCAATACTCCAATAGTCAACTGTCATTGTAAGACCATCTATTGGATCTATAACAGCACCCATTGTCCATGACTCAGATGTTTCTGGTTGAAGATTTGGGTTACCACCATAAAGTGTTGGAATCTGAACTAAATTAGATACATAACCAGTCGCAGGTACACCATTAGCCTGACAGAAAGAACTTGCTTGTCCTCCTGAAGCTGTGTTGTCATCACAAGCGTCATCAGCTGTTGGATAACTTAAGAATGTACCACCAAATAGATCAGGTACTGATGGAGCTCTAAACGCCTCAGAGAATGTACCTCTAAGTGTTAATGCATCACTGACCGTATATTGGAAACCAACCTCTGAATTAGTTGTATCACCAAAAGTTGAGTAATCTGAATATCTAGATGCTAAGGAAACTTCTAAGTCACCGTTCACATATAGTAACTCAACAAATAAGTCATCAACTTCATAAGAACCAGCTGTATTTAGTGATGAACCAGCTGTTGTGATACCTTGAAGAATAAGTCCATCATTAGTTGTTGAACCGCTATCTTCTCTGCTTTCAAAACCAGCAGCAAATGATAAGTTATCACTACCAGGAACTGCTCCTGAAATAGTAGCACCATAGTTTTTCTGTTCGTTCTCACCCATTCCATATGAGTCCCAGTCTCCAGAAATGTACTGAAGCATTTCTGCAGTAACAGAATTTTCAAAGAAAATGTTTAAAGGAACACAATCACTTGAAATACTTGTATTTGCATCGACACCACACTTAAGGTCGCCATTTGCATCAAAATATGTTGGTCCAGTTGCTTCTCCTACTTTTTCAAGGTTGAAGTAACCTCTTGAAGTAATATCAGCATCATTTCTTCCAAAATTGAAGAAAGCTGTCCAATTCATACCATTATCTAAAGTACCTTCAAGTCCTAAAACCACTCTGTAAACGTTAGTATCTCTATCGTCTAATCTTTGAGCGTTTTCAACCATTCTTCTTCTCCAGTCATCGATGTCAATAGTTTCACCGTTGACCATATCAATACCGCCGTTAACAGTATCGAATTTTGGACCATAAGTAATGTTGTAATAGTTATCTTTAGAGTATGGAGCTGGAACACCGAAGAAAGCTAAGGGAGCAAGAGGCTCAAAAGCTAAAGCTCTTTTACTTTCAACATTTGAAAATAATACTTCCGCAAAGAAAGCCAAGCTATCATTAATTTGATAGTTACTATTCATTGTGAAACTATATTTTTCTTGAGGTGTTCTTAAATAGTTAACTGGATTATAGTTATAAGCGTCAGATCCAACTCTAGTTCTCCAATCACCATATTCTGGACCTAAGGTAGCACTACCATAAGTTGAGAATATAGAAGTCCATGGAGGAGCTGAACTACCA
The DNA here is from genome assembly GCA_902631785.1 of uncultured SAR86 cluster bacterium. GTDB lineage: Bacteria > Pseudomonadota > Gammaproteobacteria > Magnimaribacterales > D2472 > SAR86A. The sequence continues at coordinate 8,906 of CACOZT010000011.1, read as the reverse complement.
CCCTTATAACAAGCTAGAGCACAATTTGAACCTTCAACCCTTGCATCATCAGCTGCAAAGTAGGCTGGTGCCCATACTTCAAAGTTAGACCAAGGCTGCTCAGACATAAAAGCACCAAAGTTTTCACTTGAAGTGAATCCAATAACTGTGCTTCCTTTGTTACTCTCTGTGCCAACTACTACACTAAATTCTTCAACACCCATGTTTGTGTCCTGTGAATCACTTTTGAAAAGATCAACAGTTACACCGTCATGAGATTTTTTAGTAATAATGTTAACAACACCAGCCATCGCATCAGAACCATAAATAGCTGAAGCACCATCTTTAAGTACTTCGATTCTTTCGATCATAGCTGTTGGAATATGTGAGAGGTCTGGAGATGCTGCTGCACCATTACCCATCGGCACAACCCTTCTTCCATTTAAAAGAAGAAGTGTTCTAGATGATCCGATACCTCTTAAAGAGTATCTGACCCCACCTGATCCACCGTTATTAGTATTTAAAGTAGGAAGAGAGCCCTGTGTCGCACTGATCTGTCTTAAAACCTCACCAAGATCGGTTAATCCTGAGTTTTTAATATCATCAGAGCTTACAACAGTAACTGGAGCTGATGTTGCTACTTCAGGCCTAGCAATCCTTGAACCTGTAGTAATAACTTCCTCAATATCAGCACTCTCGTCCTGTGAGACTACTTCCACACTAAATGCACTAAAAGTTGCAACCAATGTGAGGAGTAGGTAATTTCTAAATTTAAACATACAATTCCCCTGTAAGTCGTTAATTATATGATAACCACGCGAAATCGCATGAGATATCACCATTTGAGAGTTATTGTTTCAGAGTTTTTGCAAGAATGCTACATTTTTTTAGAAATATTTATAATTAAATATAATAATTATTTATAACAATAATCTTCAAATATATGCTTTTCTTATATAAAAAGTAACATTTGAGTTATTTTCTCTTACAATATAGCTATCTAACTAAATAATAAAATGCTATTAAAAAATAAAAAAATATTGATTTCAGGTCTTGCAAATAAGTACTCAATTGCTGCAGGTATTGCATATGCAATGCATCGAGAAGGTGCTGAATTGGCCTTTACATACCAAAACGAAAGATTGTTAAAAAATCTCGTGCCGATAGCAAAAGATTGTAATTCAGAAATATTAATTGAGTGCGACGTTTCCAATGATGATTCTATTGCCTCATCTTTTAAGGAATTATCAAAAGAATGGACAAAATTTGATGGTTTTGTTCACTCAATTGGTTTTGCACCTGCTGATCAACTTGAAGGAGACTTTCTTGAGGTAACAAATCGTGAGGGTTTTAAAATTGCTCATGATATAAGTTCATATAGTTTTACAGCAATGGCAAAGGAATCTAAATCCATGCTTAATGAAAATTCAGCCCTACTCACTCTAACTTACTTAGGCTCTTCGCAAACCATGCCCAATTACAATGTTATGGGTCTCGCTAAAGCAAGTTTAGAGGCAAATACAAGATTTTTAGCTGCATCATTAGGTAAAGATAATATCAGAGTAAATGCAATCTCAGCAGGACCTATTAAAACATTAGCTGCATCAGGTGTTAAAAATTTTAGAAAAATGTTATCACAGCATTCTAATAAAGCGCCTTTAGGAAGAACTGTAACTGCAGAAGAAGTTGGAAATGTTGCAGCATTTATGTGTTCAGATTACGCAAGTGGTATCACCGGGGAAATTACATATGTTGATGCTGGTTTTAATATTGCAGCAATGCCACTCAATGAGCTTAATGATGATTAAAAAATCATATGAAAAATATGTATTACCAAAACTTCTTGATTGTTGTTGTTCAACCAAGCCAATAACCTACCAAAGAAAGAAAGTTGTTCCAAATGCACACGGTAATATACTAGAGATAGGTATAGGATCTGGTCTTAACCTTCCTTATTATGAAAAATCAAAAATTAATAAATTCTATGGCTTAGACCCATCCGGAGAGTTATGTGACATGGCAGAAAAAACAGCATCTGAGAACAACATAGATATAAATTTGATAGTGAACGGCGCTGAGGAGATTAAATTACCGCAAGACACTATCGATACTGTAGTTATTACTTATACACTGTGTACTATCCCTAATCCTATTGATGCTCTAAAAGAAGTAAAGAGAGTCATGAAAACGGATGCTAAAATACTTTTTTGTGAACATGGAATTGCGCCAGACAAAAATGTTATTAAATGGCAGAACAGAATTAATCCTTTATGGGGTAAGCTATTTGGAGGTTGTAACATCAACAGGGATATACCCGATATTTTAAAAAATGGTGGCTTCAAAATTAACTCTCTAGAAAAAATGTATCTTCCAAGCACTCCAAGAATAGTTGGTTACAATTATTGGGGACAAGCTTCATACTAATTTCATGAATAATAGACCCGTTGTAGTTGGATTCGGAACAATCCAGCAAAAAGGTGACTATGATCAGCTTGATGAAGCGCTTTTTCTTATGGACAAAGCATTTAAAAAAGCAATTAATGATTGTTCCAATAAAAAAATTACAGAATACATTGATGAAATAAGAGTACCTAAAGGATTTTGGAGATACAGAGATCCTGGAAAATGGGTTGCTGCTAGAAATAACATTAATTCAGTTCACACAACAGTAACTAAAGTAGGAATTCTTCAACAAAACCTTATCAATACTGCATGCAGCAAAATTCAAAGTGGTGAAATTAATGCAAGCTTGATATTAGGTGGTGAATCTCGATATAAAATGCTTAGATCAATGATTGAAGATAAAGAGTATATTGAAACACCTCTAAATATCAATCCAGATAGTTATGATAAATCTTCTGAAGAACTTCAACTAGACGAAGAAGAAAAAGAATTAGGCTCTATGGCTGTAGGATACTATGCCATCTTAGAAAGCGCATTTAGGGCAATGTTACAAAATAATCATAATGATCATAATAATTATTTATCTGAGATATATTCAAATTATTCAGAAATAGCATCAAAGAACAAAGATGGTTGGATTGATCAACCTATTGACATGCAAGAAATAAAAACTGAGTCAAGAAAAAATTCTAGGCAAGCATTTCCATATAATAAATACCATTGCACTAGCTGGAATGTTAATCAAGCATGCGCAATAATAATTTGCTCAGAGGATGTTGCTGACAAACTTAACATACCGTTACAAAAAAGAGTCTATCCATTGGCATCATCCGAAACCAATCATATGATAGCAACTCTTCAAAGACCTAATCTAATAGAACCATCAGGTATGAAATTTGCGGCAGATTTTATTTTAGATATCTGTAATAAAAATAATATAAAACCACACTTTTATGACTTGTATAGCTGCTTTCCTGTTGCTGTTCAAATGTTTGCAAAATCATTAAAGCTAAATGATATTAATAATAAGACTATTACAGGGTCTATGGCATATGCTGGAGGTCCATTAAATAGTTATGTACTCCATTCAACAGCTAAATTGATCGAAAAAATAAGGAAAACTAATGGATCTGGGGTTATAACTGGAGTCTCGGGGATGATGACAAAACAATCATATGCTCTTTGGTCAAAAAATCCCGAAATAGAATTTGTCTATAAAGACTTTACCGATGAGACAAAGATTGTTGATCAGCCAATTAAGTTATCAAATCATAGTAATGGTGAAGGGAAAATAATCGGATACACAATAATTAACAAAGAAAATACAAGTAAAGCTATTATGTATATTGATACATCAGATAACAAAAGAAAATTGATTACTTCATCTGATAAAACTATTATTGGTTTAATGGAGAGAGAGGAATGGGTTGGAAAAAAAATAAAATTCAAAGCAAATCGATTAGTTTTATAGCTTTATTATTTATAAGTACGCATATTTCGTCAGATTTTGTTCAAGAAAGTATAAAAAATCATAAAGAAAAATATGAAAAAGTTGCAATGGAAATATGGAATTTTGCTGAGTTAGGGTACCAAGAAAATAAAAGCGCACAACTTTTAGCTGAATCTTTAATAGATGAAGGATTTTCAATAAAAAGAAATTTAGCAGGAATACCAACTGCTTTTGTTGCAGAATTTAATAATGGTGGTCCGGTAATAGGTATTCTCGGAGAGTTCGATGCTCTTCCCGGTTTAGCACAATCAACATCTCCCTTCAAAGAGGTGGTTGAAAATGATACGGGTGCTGGTCATGCATGTGGGCATCATCTCTTTGGCGCTGCATCAGCTTGGGCTGCAGTTGCAATTAAGGATTGGCTTATTAAAAATAATATCGAAGGCACTATAAGATTTTATGGAACTCCAGCAGAAGAAGGTGGTTCTGGCAAAGTATACATGGTTAGAGAGGGTTTATTTAATGATGTAGATATAGTGCTTCATTGGCATCCTGACGATACAAACAGTGCTAATTCAAGAACGTCAAATGCTAATAAATCTGCTAAATTTACATTTAATGGTATTTCAGCGCATGCTGCAGGCTCGCCTGAGCAAGGTAGATCTGCACTTGATGGAGTTGAAGCAATGAATCATATGGTAAATATGATGCGAGAACATATTCCACAGGAATCTAGAATTCATTACGTAATTACAAAAGGTGGTCTTGCTCCAAATGTGGTTCCGGATGTCGCTGAAGTATATTATTACGTGAGACATCCAAAAATGTCTGTTGTGGATGATCTTTTTAAACGAGTTGTTAGCGCTGGATCTGGAGCAGCTATTGGAACTGATACAACAATGATGTATGAGGTAATGCATGGAAATTTTTCATTGCTTCCAAATGATACGATTCAAAAAATTGTTTATAAAAATTTAGATGAGATGGGTGGCATTTCATATAATAAAAAAGAGGAAAACTTTGCTAAAGAAATATATAAAACTTTTTTTCAACCTGATAATGAAATAGGCTCACAGGAGAATGTCAGACCTTTTAAAACTTCTCATGGATATGGTTCAACGGATGTCGGAGATGTAAGTTGGAATGTTCCAACTGCAGGATTAAGAACTGCCACATGGGTACCTGGAACTGCATCTCACTCATGGCAGGCAGTTGCTTCTGGAGGAACTTCCATTGGAATAAAAGGCGCAGAACTTGCAGCAATAGTTCTTGCAAAAAGTGCAATTGAAATTTTTGATAATCCTTCAATTATTTCTGAAGCCAAGGCAGAACATCTAGAGAGAGTTGGTAAAGATTTCAAATATGTGCCCTTATTAGGTGATAGAAAACCACCATTAGACTACAGAAAAATTAATTAGTTTGTACTGAAACTCCTGCGTTTGGTCTTCTTAAATCAGCAAAACCATAATTTACTCCATCAGATATATGAATACTTTGAGTACTGCCAATTGTATTTTCATACTCAGTTATATGACCCATGCTATTTAGTCTTCTTATAATATCTCTGCTTAATGATCTTTCGTGTTCGAGACCTTCATAAGGCCAGTCCTTATGAATTCTTGGAAGCATTGTTGCCTCACCAATATCTAAATTAAAATCTATAACACCTGTGATAACACGAAGAATTGCTGCAGGTATGTCAGATCCACCTGGAGAACCAGTAATTAAAAATAAATCATCATTTTCATCAAATATAATAGTTGGAGCCATTGTGCTCATTGGTTTTTTTCCTGGTTCAAATCTATTTCCAGGGCTTGCACCTCTTCCAATGTCATTTTTATCACCATATCTGTAAGCAAAATTATTCATTTGGCTATTCATCAATATTCCTGTACCTGGAATTGTTACTCCAGATCCAAAGGACAAACCAAGCGTGTAAGTATTTGATACTGCATTTCCATCTTTATCAATTATCGAAAAATGTGTTGTATCTTTGCTTTCTTTGGCTCTTTTGAAAGCTTTTACATCTTCAACAGGACTTGCTTTATTTGCATCAATAGAACTAGTCAATTCTTTAATTCTTTTTGGTGACAATAAATCTGAAATTGGCACGTCAAAGTATTCGGGATCTCCAACAAAATGCGATCTATTATTATGTCCTCTTCTCAAAGCTTCTGCTAAAAAGTGATAAGTTTTAGTAGCATCGCTTTTGTATTTATTAATATCGATACTATTGAGAATACTTAAAGATGTTAATAGGGTAATACCTCCGCCAGATGGTGGTGCTGCTGTAAAGACCTTGTAACCTTTATAATTAATACCAATCGGCATTCTAAAAAATGATTTATAATTTTTGAGATCTTCATGAGTAATTAATCCATTATTTTTATTCATTGCTTCAACAATTTTGTTAGCAACTTCGCCCTCATAAAAACCTTTTGCACCATTTTTTGATATTTGCTGAAATGTACTTGCCAAATCAGGTCTTTTCATAATTGAAAATTCTTTTAATGGCTCATCGTCTTCAAAATATATTGCAAAAGATTCCTTATCACTTTTTAATTGCGGTGTAACGCCAATGACATAGCTTAAATCACTTGAGACAACTATTCCCTCTTCAGCTTGGCTAATCACCGGTTTCATAATATCTTGAAGACTTAATTTCCCAAAATTCTTATGCGCCTCAAGCAATCCATAAACTGTTCCAGGAACTGCTGAAGCTAAATATGTGTAATCTACCCTCTCCCATCTTTGAGAATCTCTGTCAGGTATTTCTTTGGTACCAAGTAGTTTTTCAATTGAGGAATTTCTTGGCGACTTGCTTCTATAGTCAATATAAAACACTTCATCTTTTTCTTTTAGGTAGATGAGCATAAAACCCCCTCCTCCTAGATTGCCAGCTCTAGGCAAGGTGGTTGCAAGAGAAAAACCTACAGCAACAGCTGCATCAACTGCATTTCCACCCATATCTAAGATTTCAATACCAATCTCAGATGAGAGGGTATTCTGACTTACAACCATTCCACTTTTGCTAACAGTTGGATGAAATGGATGAGGATAATCTATATAGTCCTGGCCTGAGTGAAGATAAGAAAAAAATAATATTAAACTAAATAATTTCTTCACAATTAGTTAAAAGATAAGTGGTGCAAAATAATATGCAAAAATTGTAACTACTAATATTCCAATAATATTTAGAGCAAAGCCAGCTCTCATCATTGTAGCAATTGTAAATTTATTTGAGCCATAGACAATAGCATTAGGTGGAGTAGCAACTGGCAGCATAAATGCACAACTTGCCGCTAAACATACCGGGACAGTTAAAGATACTGGCAAGACTCCTATCGCAATAGCTAATGCTCCAAATACCGGTAAAAAAGTTGTTGTAGTTGTTACGTTGCTAGTTATTTCTGTAAGGAAAATAATTAAAGTTGCTACAGCTAAAATTAAAAGTATTGGTGGAACAGTACTCAATATTAAGAGACTATTTCCTATCCAAATGCCTAAGCCACTCGAACTAATTTGTGCAGCAAGAGATAAACCGCCACCAAATAATATCAATAACCCCCAAGGTAAATCTTTTGATTTTTCCCAGTGAAGTAGATCACCTTTTTTTGTAGCGGATGGTGTCATAAAAATAAGAATTGCAGCAATAATGGCTATACCTGCATCAGTTAAACCAGCAAGAAAGTCAATATTGTTAAGTAACGATCTAAAAACCCAAGCGAATACAGCTAATCCAAAAATAACAGAAATTCTTTTTTCGTCTTTCGTAAAGTCACCCATATTACTAAGCATTGTTTTGAGTTCATTTCGTGCCTCATTAGAAGCAACAAAATTTATTGGAAATACATATTTTGTAAGTAATACCCATGCGCCGAATAACATTATCGATGCAAGAGGCACTCCCAACATCATCCAGTCAAACATTGATATCTCAACACCGTATGTATCTTGCATAAATGCGCTAAAAACTATATTTGGTGCTGTTCCAATTAATGTTGACATGCCGCCAATTGTTGCCGCATATGCAATTCCAAGTAACAAAGCTGTATCAAAATTTGATTTATCTTTCTCTGAAGCATTAGGAATAGTTTCAGAAATTACACCGCAAACTGCCAATCCAATAGGTAGTAACATTAAAGTTGTTGAAGTATTCATTACCCACATACTTATTAAAGCTGCGACTAGCATAAAACCACCTACTAAAGTTCTGCCACTTGAACCAACTACAATTATCATTTTTAAGGCTATTCTTTTGTGCAGTCCTGAGCTTTCAATACCTAGTGCGAGCATAAAACCACCCAAAAAGAGATAAATATTCTTATTAGCATATGGTAGAGCAGTATCCTCAAATGATGAGACTCCTAAAAGAGGAAAAAGTGCAAGCGGCAATAAGGCAGTTACTGCTACAGGAACAGTTTCAGTTGCCCACCAGATTGCCATCAAAACTGCAACTGCTGCAACGTCCCAGCCAGTATCACTTAGACCAGATGGAGCCGGTGATAACATCATTAATAGGAATAAACCTATTCCGATACTAAATCCCCTTTTTTTATATGCAGCCATATATGAATTATAAAATAAAAAAAAGGGAGTTTTGCAACTCCCTTTTTAAGATTAAAGATCTTAGAAATCCATTTTTAGATCAAGGTAATAATGTCTTCCTTCATCTCTATGAATATCAGAATAGAAACCAAAGAATCCATCAGCTAGCGGAGCTCTTTCGTCAGCAATATTTCTGATCATCAGTCTCAATCTTGCATCATTTCCGTTAAGTGTTAATTTTTTGTATACACTTACGTTTGCAGTTGTCATAGATGGAATAACATATACTTGACCATCATCACTCTTGACTCCATTATCAAAAAGTTCGCCAACTCTCAATGCTGAAAGTGATGCACCCCAGTCTCCTCGTCTATAGTTAACTTTCAAGGTATCTTTTTGATCTGTTCCAATGTTCTCATTCTTTTTGAGATCGCCATAACCCTCAAGAACAATATATGGAGGTAATGTTCCATCTGCAACAGCTGCTGAAATAGCTGAGAATTGAGCACTTGGCTCTTGTTCAAAC
>CACOZT010000010.1 GCA_902631785.1 uncultured SAR86 cluster bacterium | reverse complement strand
ATGCAGCTTTTTTAGCAGCAGCTTTAGTTTTTTTAGCTTCAACTTTAGCTGCAAATTCCTCAGGAGTTAATTTGGCTTCTTTAATTAATGCGCTTACTCTTTCACTTAACTGCGCACCCTTTGATACCCACTCATCTATTTTCTCAAGATCTATTCTTAGCCTTTCTTCTTGACCATTTGCTGAAGGATTAAAAAAACCCAATCTTTCAATGAAAGCACCGTCTCTAGGACGTCTTTCGTCAGCAACAGTGATAAAATAATAGGGATTTTTCTTGGCCCCACTTCTAGCTAATCTAATTATTACCATACTAAAAAATATTTCAAAATAGTTTAAAAAGATGTGTATTTTAGGGTAACCTTGCTAATATTGATAGTGTTATTATGCAAAGTTTTAATTAATCTTAATTTTTAATGAGTTTTATTACCCAAGTAACTATTAGTATAGTTATATATTTTATTATTAGATTTTTTTATAAAAGAGAAAAATCCCTCTACATTGCTGGATTTATAGCAGCATTTTCTTATATTTTTATTTATTTATCGACATACGAAATAATAACTTTCATGCCAACTATTCATTTTATGGTCACTGGCTTAAGCCTTCTATTCATATTTATTGCATATAATGAAATCTTAATTCTTGAAAGAAAAGTAAGGAAAGTAAAAAAAGGTGAATTGATAAATATCGAGCCTTTTTCTGTAGAGAAAAACTATAAAATTGTTTTTAAACTATTAGGTATTGGGTTGATATTTTTATCATTAGCTTTAGTATCAGGTTTCTCTATGCAATCTGTTTTTACAGCTAATTTAATTTTTAAAACTATATTTACCTTCATTGCCTGGATAATCTTTGTAATTACATTTGTTGGTGTTCAGTTCGCAAATTTCCCAATTAAATATGCAATGAGAAGTCTTTTTGTCTCGATGTGGGCTGTTCTTGGTGCATATTATATGAACTCATATCTGGTCGGTCTCTAATGCAAGAAGATCCTTCTTTAATAGTTCTATTTTCAACACTAATATTTTTATTAATTTTAAGTGGCTTTTTTTCAGGTTCTGAGACTGGAATGATGGCTGCTAATAAAATTAAGCTAAGAAATATGTCTAAAAAATCAAAGACAAGCGCAAGAAGAGCTCTAGATCTTTTAAAAAGACCTGATCAATTACTTTCAGCAATATTGGTTGGAAATAATTTTGCAAACATCTTAGCGTCAGCAATTGTAACTATAATGATGTTAAATTATTTTGGGGGTAATGTTGTCCTAGGATCAATAATATTGACAATTGTTATCTTAATTTTTTCTGAAATTACTCCTAAAACAATGGCAGCGATTAAACCTGAGAGTTTTGCTACAAGGTCATCTTTTATATTGAATCTCCTGGTTTATATTTTCAAGCCGCTAATATTTCTTACAAATTTTTTAAGTAGACAAATTCTTAAACTATTTAAATTAGATGCAAAAGATGCAACGTTGAATGAAAATCTTAATACTGAGGAACTTAGAACTCTTCTTGAAGAATCAGGAGATCTTATTCCGAAACAGTACAGAAAAATGCTTTCATCGGTTCTTGGCATGGAAGAATTGATTGTAGAAGATATTATGATTCCTACATCGGAAATTATTGGAATTGATGTGGAGATGGATTATGAGAATGCAACAAAAATTATCCAATCCACTGAATATACAAGACTGCCTGTCTTTAAAGAAACAATCGATAATATGATTGGTGTTCTTCATTTAAAAGATTCTCATGAGTTTCTTGAAAAATTTAATATGAAAAAAGATGTCAGTAAAATGCTACAAAAAACATATTTTGTATCTCAATCAACTCTTTTAATGAAGCAGTTGAGAGAATTTTTAGCAAGCAATCAAAGTATTGCTTTGGTCGTCGATGAATACGGTGAAATTGAAGGACTAATATCTGTTGAAGACATTTTCAAAGAGATCACTGGTAAATTCGGTGGTGATAAAGAGGAGTTGGAAAAAGAATTTATTAAATTAAAAGACGGTTCTATATTGACTGATGGAAACTCAAAAATCAGGGATTTGAATAATTATGTTAATTGGGATATTCCAGAAGAGAGTTCAAAGACAATTAACGGTTTAATAACTGAATATTTAGATCAAATTCCTCAATCTAATCTTTGTATTGAAATTGAAAAATATAGATTTGAAATATTAGAATTAGATGACAATTTCATTTCTAAAATTAAAATTTTTAAAATTTAAAAAATACCTTTCCTTGAACTAAGTTTAGATCAAAAAAGTCATCATAAATCTTTGATTTATATTCATGATTGTCACCATGGAGCTTTATTTTATTGTTTTCTATGCACCCTACTCTCTTAATAACAATCCCAATGTTTGGTATTTTAACCAAAACCACATCTCCTTTATTAATTGAATAAAAACAATTTAGGCTTAAAACAAAGTCTTTATCATTAAAATTAGGGGTCATACTTGAACCCCTAACTCTATGAATGCTAATCACTTAAGACAGGCACAATGATATCCATATGAGGAGGATTTAGTGATTTTTTAGTTTCTGTGTTGACGTCTTTTGTTGCCCAAAATATTTCAGCAAATCTGTTTACTTTCTCAACTAAATCTAAGCCATTCTGACGATCAATGTCCTGTTTACATTTTGAAGCAGTCATCATTATTGAATGTGACAGTTCGTGTATTTCAGGAAACTTTTCCATTTGAGGCTCCTTAAAATAATCACCCCAAATTGTTCTTACAGCATCTTTGACTTCTATTGCATGTTCTTCTTTTTGTTGAACAAGTCTGGTTAAATGAGCAAGATCTTTTTTTGAATCGATATTTTCTGGCATCTCGCCAATTAAATCTAAAAACCTTACCACACTTAAAGCTGCATATTGTGCAACACCAGGATCATAAACTGCACAGGGTATGTCGCAATGTGCTTTTACATCTCTAATTTTCATACAAACCTCCTATAAATTGCTCTCATAAGTAGAAGTACTGAAATACCAAGACAAATGTATGCAAATAACACAATTAAATAAATTAAATTCTCAATAGCATGAGAATGTATTGAGTTGTTAACATGAGCAAATAAATTTATTGAAAAAATTGGTAAAAAATATAACGCTTTCATTAAAATAGCTCCAATTAGAAAGTTATTATTAAATTCATTATACAAAAAAAATGGGGCTAAATGCCCCAAATTTTTGAATGGATTGAAGAATTACATCATACCACCCATACCGCCCATGCCACCCATGTCTGGCATTGGAGGCATTGGAGTATCCTCTTTTGGTACGTCAGTAACCATTGCCTCTGTGGTAATCATCATACCAGCAACAGAGCCTGCAGCCTGAAGAGCAGTTCTCGTAACTTTAGCTGGATCTAAAATACCCATCTCAATCATGTCACCAAATTCACTCGTTGCCGCATTAAAACCGAAAGAGTCCTTACCATCGATTACTTTATTTACAATTACTGATGGTTCTTCACCAGCATTTGAAACAATTTGTCTTAATGGTGCCTCAAAAGCTTTTTTAGCAATATTAATTCCAACATTTTGATCATCATTATCGCCTTTAAGCTTTGATACAGCTTCGAGACATCTAATCAGTGCAGAGCCACCGCCAGGAACCACTCCCTCTTCGACAGCTGCTCTTGTTGAATGAAGAGCATCCTCTACCCTAGCCTTTTTTTCCTTCATCTCTACTTCTGAACCGGCACCAACTTTGATAACTGCAACTCCTCCAGCGAGTTTAGCCACTCTTTCTTGAAGTTTTTCCTTATCATAGTCAGATGATGTCTCCTCAACTTGAGCTCTTATTTGATTAACTCTTGTGGCTATTGAATTTTCGTCTCCAGCACCATCAATTATTGTTGTATTATCTTTGTTTAAAACAACTCTTTTAGATGTTCCTAAGTCATCAACTGTTGCTCCTTCAAGTGAAAGTCCAACTTCCTCTGATATTACGGTTCCACCAGTTAATATAGCTATATCTTCAAGCATGGCTTTTCTTCTGTCACCAAAACCAGGAGCTTTACAAGCAGCAGCCTTAACAATACCTCTTAAGTTATTTACAACCAAAGTAGCAAGTGCTTCACCCTCTATATCTTCAGCAATAATTAAGAGAGGTTTACCAGCTTTGGCGACTGATTCCAGAAGTGGTAATAGGTCTCTAATATTAGATATTTTTTTATCAAATAAAAGTATATATGGTGAGTCTAGTTCAACAGTCATATTGTCTTGATTAGTAATAAAGTATGGAGATAAATAACCTCTATCAAACTGCATGCCTTCAACAACATCTAGTTCATTTTCAATACCACTGCCTTCTTCAACAGTTATAACGCCTTCTTTTCCAACTTTTTCCATGGCTTCAGCAATAATTTCCCCAACTGCTATGTCACCGTTGGCAGAAATAGTACCAACTTGAGCAATAGCTTTATCATCAGTACATGGAACGCTTAATCCTTTAACATGCTCTACAGCACTTGATACAGCTTTATCAATGCCTCTTTTAAGATCCATAGGATTCATTCCGGCAGCAACAGCTTTATTACCTTCATTAACGATTGACTGAGCTAATACAGTTGCTGTAGTTGTTCCGTCTCCTGCTTCATCAGAAGTCTGAGAAGCAACTTGTTTGAGCATCTGAGCACCCATATTTTCAAATTTGTTTTCTAACTCGATTTCTTTGGCTACGGATACTCCATCTTTTGTGACTGTTGGAGCACCAAAGGATTTGTCTAAAACGACATTTCTACCTTTAGGTCCTAAAGTAACTTTAACCGCATTAGCAAGAACATTCACTCCATCGAGCATTTGTGATCTAGCATTATCACCAAATTTAACATCTTTAGCTGACATAATTTATCTCCCTATTCTTAAAATTTATTCCACAACGCCAAAAATATCTCTTTCACTTAAAATGAGATATTCTTCGCCATCTAACTTAATTTCATTGCCGCCATATTGGCCAAAAATAACAGTATCACCAACAGATACATTTAAAGATACAGATTCGCCTGAATCAGATACCTTTCCAGGACCTACTGCAACAACCTCACCTTGAGAAGGTTTTTCTTTTGCAGAGCCTGATAGAATTATTCCACCAGAGGATGTTTCCTCTTCTTCTGTTCTTTTTACAAGAACATTGTCATGTAATGGTCTCAATTTCATTTATCTCTCCATATAAATTACTAAAATTTATCTTATCCAATAATTAAGGGCTAAAAAATATAAATCAATAGGCAATTTAACTTTTTAACTTATTAATTAAAAACGCAATTGTAACTCCAAAGAGGTTTGCAAGTAAGTCAAAATACTCAAAATATCTATAGGGATGAAAAAGATGTATCAATTCAATAAATGCTCCAAATATAAAAATATAAAATGCTAGAGTCAGATTCGAAATTTGAAATTTGCACATAAATCCAACATAGCTTAGGTATGCATATATTAATAAATGTACTAATTTGTCAGATAATAAAGATAATGAATTAAATTTTGGAATATCATCAGCATTTACAACGCTTAATGAAAACACTATAAGCAATGAAAAATAAAATATAACTCTATTGATTAGCACTATTTAAGATAAAAAAACTTCTATTATGATAGATCATTAGAATTGCAGGTATAGCCAACATAGATGTGAATATATAAAAAGACATCCATCCATAAGAGAAGCCATATAGGTTTTGAAAGGTCTCAACAATCAATCCCGAGAATCCAGCAAATACTTTTCCTAAAAATGCCATTAATGAAGTTAATAATGCGTACTGAAATCCTGTATATTTTTGGGAGACCAGACTTGTTAAAAAAGTTATATTTACAGTCCCAACTATTCCAGCTGCAATGCTATCTGAGGCTACTATTGAAGCTAATAACATTAAATTTTTTTCGCTCAAAGCTGCATAAGAAAAAAACAAATTAGTTGCCATTACCAAAATAGCACCAATTATTAGGGATTTATATAAACCAATTTTTTTTATTAAAATACCGCCAAGAAAAACTCCAAAAATCGTTGCAAAAAGTGCAACCACTTTCACAATGTAACCAATTTCCTCAAGTGAGTAGCCTAGATCAATATAAAATGGATTAGCCATCGGGCCCATTACAATGTCAGTTAATCTGTAAGTTGCAACTATAAAAAGTAGAATCGAGGCCATCTTGATCCCAAATCTTGAAAAAAAGTCTTTCAGTGGCTCAATAATTGAATCAACATGGCCTAACTTTTTAAGTTCAATATTTTTTGACTCGCTTGAAACTAACATGGATAAAACTATGTTTACAACAAATATTAACGCCATTAATTGATACGCAAATGCCCATGAAAAGTTTGATGCAATTATTAATGCAAGAGAAGAACCAACCAAAATTGCTATTCTGTATCCAAATTGATATCCAGCTGCTAAATTACCTTGATCTTCGAGTTTTGCACTTTCAATTCTGAAAGCATCTATTGCTATATCCTGAATCGAACCAGCTAATGCAATAATCAATGCAATAAATGCAAAAAAAGTTAAATTTGTTATTGGATTTACATTTGAAAGTATTAATAAGGAGATAATTATTATAATTTGCATTAAAACAATCCAGCTTCTTCTTGATCCAAAAATATTTAATAAAGGAACTGAAAATCTATCAACAAAGGGAGCCCAAAGAAATTTTATTGAATAAGTTAAGCTAATCCAGCTAATAAAACCAATGAGGCTCAAATCTATTCCTATATCCCGTAACCATGCTGTAAGAGTTATTAAAATTAACACATATGGCAAACCAGAAGAAAATCCAAAGCCTGTGAATGAAATCATTTTAAGATAATCTTTTTTATTCATAGCGCATTTAAATATTTATTCCATTCAAACTTGTCCCCAGGATCTGTTTTCCTACCAGGTGAAATTTCAGAATGACCTACAATTTTATCTTTATTTATTTCTGGATAATTCTTAATAATTTGTTTTGATATTTGAATTAATTTTTCATATTGATTATTTGAAAAGTTATCGCGGTCTGTCCCTTCAAGCTCAATTCCTATTGAATAGTTGTTACAGTCACGGACACCTTTATATGAAGAATCACCTGCATGCCATGCTCTCATATTAAAAGGTACGAATTGAATTATTTCACCTGTTCTCTTTATATATAAATGCGATGATACTTTTAAATCTTTGATCTCATCAAAATAATCATGATCAGATATTTTAAGTTTGTTCATAAAAAAATCTTCAACGTATTCATTTCCGTATACATTAGGAGGAAGACTTATTGAATGAATAACAATTAAACTAATTATTGAATTTTTAGGTCTTTCGTTGAAATTTGGAGATTGTAGAAATTTTATGTTTTGAAAAATATGATTTTCAATTTGCATTTATCTCAACCCAGGAGGCATTTTAAAATAAACATTCTCGTTATCTTCCCCATCTTCAACAAGCTTTGCGTCAAAATAATTTTCTAAAGATTTTGCTATCTCCATGACCCTAGATTCTGGAGCAGATGCTCCAGCTGTAACAGCAATACTTTTACAATTTTGAATATCCTCTAAATCTAAGTCTGAAAACTCATCTATTAAAGCTGATTTGCATCCACATTTTTCAGCAAGCTCCTTTAATCTGTTTGAATTTGAGCTATTTTTTGAACCAACCACAACTATGTAATCTGATTCAAGGGCAAGTTGTTTTACAGCATCTTGTCTATTTTGTGTTGCATAACAAATATCATCTTTTTTTGGAATTTCTATGCTTGGAAATCTTTTTTTAAGAATATCAATTATTGACATTGTTTCATCAACACTAAGAGTTGTCTGAGTAACAAGAGCTAGTCTTTCTTTATTATTGACGTTTATAGTTAAGGCATCATTCTCATCCTGAACTAAAAAAATTGAACTATTCTCAGAATTTATATGACGGCCCATTGTGCCCTCAACTTCAGGATGGCCTTCGTGACCTATTAAAATAATATCTCTGTTTGCTTTTGCATGTTTTCTAACTTCCATATGAACCTTGGTTACTAAAGGGCATGTGGCATCGAAAAAATTTAAATTTCTAGCTTTTGTAGCATCTTCAACCTGACTCGATACGCCATGGGCACTAAAAATTACTAGTGAATCATCAGGTATTTCATCAATCTCTTCAACAAATATAGCACCCCTATTTCTTAAATCTTCAACGACTACTTTGTTATGAACAACTTCATGTTTTACATATACAGGTGCTCCATAGATTTCAAGAGCTTTATTTACAATGTCTATGGCTCTGTCAACACCAGCACAAAAACCTCTCGGATTGGCTAATTTTATTTCTTTTGTCATTTCAAATAATCTTTAAATTCAAAGTATATAATTAATATAGCTCCAATCGTTATAAATGCATCAGCTAAATTAAAAACGAAAAGTGAGTAATTATATATTTTCAGATGAAGAAAGTCTGTTACGCTTCCATCATTAATTCTATCAAGAACATTTCCAATTGCACCTCCAGCAATAAATGACAATGCAATCTTGTTTCTATCTCTGGTCTCATTGATAATCATCCATAAAAGATAAAGAGTAATAATTATTGTTAATATCAATAATAAATTTGAAGCTAAATCTCCTCTATTATCCAATATTCCAAATGCAATACCGGAATTATAAATTAGTAAATATTCAATAAATGGAATAAGCGTCGCTATTGATTGACCAAACAGCAAGTTATTGTTGGCAATAAATTTAGAGGATATATCAAGTGATATTAAGAAAATAATAATTAATATAAATCTATAGTTATAAAGATTTTCTTTGCTCACCATCATTTTCTATATTATCAACGCATCTATTACACAACTCAGCATGATTATCATAAGAGCCTACTGATGAATGCCTATGCCAACACCTTACACATTTTAAGTTGTTTGAAGAACTAATTTTAATTCCAAAGGTTTTTCCCTCTCTTATACTTGCCTCTGAAGAGATAAACAGAAAATGAAGTTCATCACCAAGTTTTTTAAGAATTTGTATATCATTTGAAGTAGCTTGGATTTCTACGACTGAATCAAGTGATCCTTTAAGTTTATTCTCATTTCTCATCTCTTCAATTGATTGATTAACAGCGTCTTTAATTTCAAAAATTCTCTTCCATTCAGACTGATCAATATTAGATTTAGAGTTCATTTCAGAAATATCAAAATTTGTTAGGAAAACTGAGTCCTCCTGACAATTTAATCTATTACTTGTTTGCCAAATTTCTTCTGCAGTGTAGGAAAGAATTGGGGCAATGAGTCTTACTAATGTATTTAAAATAAAATCAAGGCTGGTTTGACATGATCTTCTAGCTGAAGAATCATTTTTGCATGTATATAGCCTGTCCTTAATAATATCAAGGTATATACCTCCCAATTCAGTGACACAGAAGTTATGTATTTTTTGAATTGCCTTATGGTAAGAATATGATTCATATAATTCTATGACTTCTTTTTGAAGAACTTTTGTTTCATTGACAATCCATTTATCTAATTCAACTTGACTTTCAGGCTCAACCTTACTTTTATCATCAAAATCACTCAAATTGCCTAGAATAAATCTAAAAGTATTTCTGATACGTCTATATTGATCAGAGGTTCTCTTTAATATTTCATCAGACGCCACCATTTCACTTCTAAAATCTGTTGAAGCCACCCAAAGTCTTAAAATATCTGCTCCTAAGCTGTCCCATACTTTTTGAGGTGAGACAACATTTCCAAGAGATTTTGATTGTTTTCTTCCTTGCTCATCCACAACAAAACCGTGAGTTAAAACTGCCTTATATGGTGCAGTATTGTTCATAGCGATGCTTGTTAACAGTGATGATTGGAACCAGCCCCTATGTTGATCAGATCCTTCAAGGTAAAGATCTGAAATAATATTGTTTCCAAACCTTTTTGAAGATACTGCATAATGTGTTACTCCAGAATCAAACCAAACATCAAGGGAATCAGAAGTTTTAATATATTCTTCATGATCAGAAATATAATCTTTTAAATTCAATTTATCCCATGCTGAAATTCCATCTTTTTCAATAATTTTTGCAAATTTTTCAAATAATTCACTCTGTTTAGGATGGATTTCGCCAGTATCTTTATGAACAACTAAAGTTATAGGAACTCCCCAATTTCTTTGTCTAGAAATGCACCAATCTGGCCTATCAATAAGCATAGATTCAATTCTTTGAAGGCCCCATGAGGGCTCCCAATTCACACTTTTAATATTTTCTAAGGCACCATCAATAAGATTATTTTTCTTCATTGAAATAAACCACTGAGGAGTAGATGTAAAAATAAGAGGCGATTTGTGCCTCCAGCAATGAGGATAAGAATGATGATAATCCTCAATATTGATTAATGAATCGTGTTCTTGTAATTTTTCAACTATAAGTGGGTCTGCCTTTATGGCTGGAAGGCCTGCAATAAAATCCAGTTCTTCTTTAAAGAAAGCTTTATTGTTTAGAGATTTGATTATATCAATTTTATTTTTTTTACATATTAAATGATCGTCCATACCATGAGCAGGTGCGGTGTGAACACATCCAGTTCCTGTTTCTGTTGTTACATGATCTCCATGAAGAAGAACAGATTTTCTTTCTAGAAATGGATGTTTAAGATTAATATCCTTTAATTCTTTGCCCTCTGCTGTCGATACAATATCAATTTTTTGTTGCCATCTATCTGAACATTGATCAATCATCTCATGAGCAATTACATAAAATTTATTATTCATTTCTATGAGTGAGTATTTAAATTCTGGATTTATACATACTGCTACATTTGAGGGTATCGTCCAAGGTGTTGTAGTCCAAATAACAAATGAAATTTCTTCTATGTTTTCAATATTGAATATATTTTTTACATTTTTTAAAGATTTTTCGTCTACCTTAAATGCAACATCTATAGATTTTGATGTCTTATCGATATATTCAACTTCTGCCTCTGCTAAAGATGACCCACAGTCTTGGCACCAGTGAACAGGCTTTTCACCTTTTTCTAAATGGCCTTCTTTAAAAATTTTGCCTAAAGATCTAACAATGTCTGCTTCAAATTTAGAATCTAGTGATTTATAGGAATTTTCCCAATCACCGAATACACCCAATCTTTTAAAGTCCTCTAATTGCTTAAATATTTGGCTTTCAGCATATTCCTTACATGCTTTTTGAAAACTTTCTTTATTTTTAACAAGTTCACTGTTTTTTCCATGTTTCTTTTCAACATTAAGTTCAATTGGAAGACCATGACAATCCCATCCAGGTATATAAGGAGCATTAAAACCTTTAAGGGTTTTATATTTAATAGTTATGTCCTTAAGGATTTTATTGACCGAATGTCCAAGATGTATATCTCCATTTGCATAAGGAGGTCCATCATGTAAAAGAAATAATTCTTTATCCTCATATTTTTTTCTAATCTTTCCATATAAATCTTTTTTGGACCACATTTCTAATATTTCTGGCTCTTTTCTGGGTAATCCAGCTTTCATTGAAAACTCAGTGTCTGGAAGATTTAATGTATCTCTGTAGTTAACTGTCATTGGGAGTTTGTAAAATTTTTTTTGCTATCGATATATCCTCTTGGATTTGAGATTTTAACATGTCTAAATTATCAAATTTCTTTTCATCTCTTATTTTTTCTACAAATTTAACCCGAAGTCTCTGAGAATAAATATTTTCGTTAAATTCAAATAAGTGCACTTCCAATACAGGCTTTTCACCTCCAACCGTTGGCCTAACACCCATATTAGCTATTCCATTTAAATTAATACTATTTAGTCTGCATTTAACGGCATAAACTCCCTTTATTGGTAATCTTTGATTTGGTAGCCATATATTTGCTGTTGGAATATTAATTGTCCTTCCAAGATGTTGACCATGAACAACTTTTCCAGAAAAAGTGTATGGCCTACCAAGTAGTTTTTCAGCGCCCTTAAAATTATTATTTAAGAGTTCTTCTCTAATTCTTGTACTACTGACTCTTTGGCCATCTAATACAATTGTTTCAGTATTTTCTACCATAATGCCATTTTGATTTCCCCAATTTCTCAACAAATCAGTGTCGCCTTTTCTATCGGCACCAAATCGGAAATCATCTCCTACAGTAAAACTTACTAGATTAATCGAATCTAAAATTTCAGATATGAATTCATTTGGCGACATCGTTCTAAGTTCATTATTGAATTTTAAAAAACAAGCAAAATCTATTTTACTTTTTTTAAGAAGTTTCACTTTTTCCCTCCATGGACATATTCTTGGAGGTGGAGTTTGATTGTTATCTCTTACCTTTGAGAAATACTCTGCAGCATGAGGCTCAGTAAAAAAAACTATTGTTTTTGCATTATTTTTCTTTGCATTATTCTTTATTTTTTCCAAAATTGCTTGATGCCCTAAATGCAATCCGTCAAAGTTTCCTATTGTTCCTGATAAAGGAATATCAGGATATCTTGATTGAAACAAGCTAAGGTTATGTTGTCCTCTAATTAAATACATATTAATCAAATAAAAATCTTAATGGTTTATTTAGTATTAATCTTGAAATAGAAAAATAAATTAATATTGAAACTACTACTTCAATTGATAAGTAAAATATTCTTTCAACCTGGGTTAGTTTCAAAAAATCCATCTGAGAAGTATAAAAATACAAAAAGGTAATAAGAAATAAACTAGAAATAAATAGATTTAAGTTAAATTTATTAAAAATACTTGGTGATTTAACAAATCCATCTCTGTATAAAACGATTTCTAATGCCAAAACACTAAATATAGCTGCCAAAGAACTCCCAATTGCAATACCAATATGCCCATAATCTAGAATAAATGCTAGATAGTAATTAAATAAAGCATTTAAAACTAATGACATTAATGCCACATACATTGGAGTTTTAGTATCCTTTCTAGCAAAAAAAGCAGGAGTCAGAACTTTCATAAGCATAAAAAAAGGTAATCCAAATGAGAATGCCATCAAGCTGTAAGAAGAATTAATAACATCCATTGATGAAAAGGCACCTCTATAAAAAATTGTGCTGATTAAATCTTCAGCACAAAAAAATAATCCTATTAAAGATGGAATACCAATATATAGTACAAATTTTTGACCTTTTTGAATTCCTAAAATGAATTCATCTTTTTCATAATTTAAATCAAATTTGGATAAAGTCGGTAATAAAACTGTGCCAATTGCAATTGCAAAAATACCCATGGGAAACTGAATCAATCTATCAGATACATACAGCCATGTTGGACTTCCTGTTTCAAGTAGAGAAGCAAAAATTGTATCAACAAGTAAATTAATTTGGATTATTCCTCCAGCTAAAACTGCAGGAATAATCAATCTAAAAAAATTTTTTAAACCTGGGTTGTTTATATTAATTTTAGGGATTGGTAGTCTATTTAATCTCCATAGGGGTAAGATCTGAATCAATAGTTGAAGAACACCAGCTAATAAGACACCCCATGCAAGAACGTAAATAGGCATCTCGTACATTGGCGCAACTATGATTGCTGCAATTATGAGTGATAAATTAAAAAATATTGGAGTATATGCAGGGATCGAAAATCTTTTGTGAGTATTTTGAATTCCTCCAGCAAAAGCTACAAGAGATATCAATGCGAGATATGGAAACATTATTCTTAAAATATTTATTGATAAATCTTTTTTTACAGGATCAAAATAAAATCCAGGAGCAAAAATAAAAATAAATATTGGTGCAAAAATTAATACAAATATTGTGAAAACAAACAAAGCAGTTATGAGAATGCCAGCTAGAGAGTTTAAAAAATCACGAGTATTAACTAAATCATTTTCTTTCTCATAATCGCTGTATATAGGAATGAACGCTTGATTAAAAGCTCCCTCGGCAAAAAACCGCCTAAATAAATTTGGAATTTTTAGGCAAATTACAAAAATATCATGAAAGATTGACGCGCCTAAGAGATTTGTTGTTGAAATATCTCTTATTAAACCAAATATTCTGGAGAGGCCTGTACCAGATACAACTTTCCCTAGATTATTAAATAATCCACTGGAGGGTTTTTTATTTAATTTATTGGTTTTGTTCAAAATCTAGGGATGCAGAATTTATACAATATCTCAAGCCAGTTGGTTGAGGTCCATCATTAAAAACATGTCCGAGGTGAGCATCGCAATTAGAGCATTTAACTTCAGTTCTTACCATTCCGAATGATTTATCTTCAAACTCATTGATACAATTTTCATCTACAGGAACAAAAAAGCTTGGCCAGCCACATCCAGCATCAAATTTTGTATCTGATTCAAAAAGATTTTCTCCACAACATATACATTTATAGACACCATTTTCATTAAAATTCCAGTATTTACCAGTGAACGGTTTTTCAGTACCAGCTTGTCTAGTCACTCTGAATGATTCATCACTCAGAAGCTTTTTCCACTCATTATCTGTTTTAGTATGATTTGACATACCTAATTGTAATTAAAAAGAGTGTAATTAGATAGAAATTAGATTTTATAGAAACTATTTATTTTTTATAAACTATGAATATTTTTAATGAGTATTGTCAGGAAAAAATATACTTTTTAGCCAATTTAAAAATGTATTACTTTTCAATGAATATCTGTCAAGCATGTCAAAATCATGCGCTAATTTTTTTGGATCACTGAAAAAATCTTTTCTTGTATTAAAGTCTCCTTGATCAAGTTTTTTAACCAGTTTTGCAGGATTTCCAGCAAATACACTATTTTTTGGGACATTCTTTGTTACAACAGCTCCGGCTCCAATAATACTATTTTTTCCAATAGTAACTCCTTTACAAATAATTGCACTATCGCCAATCCATACGTTATCTTCAAACTTTATAGGTTTAGTTTTACCAACTGGTTCAGCTCTGTCATAAATGCCATGCCAATCTGCATCAGAAATATATGCTCCATGAGCAATCATGCATGCTTCTCCTATTTCAATTTTTTCTGCTGATATGATCCTAACTCCTGGTGTTATTAGAGAATACTTTCCAATTGTTATCTCACCTTTGTGATCGCCAATATTCCATGCGGTTAGTTGAACTTTTGCATCACTTGCGCCAATTATTGTAGGGTAATCATCAATGCTGACGTTGTATCCGAATACTTTTATATATCTTGGTTTGAAATATGCTCCGCCCTTTCCAAGGTGCTTAAATTGAGGTTTTAAAAAATGCCTTACATATATTTTATTTAATTTTGTAGTGTATTTTTTGAGCCAATATGGTCGATTATCTTTTCGAATAATTTTCTCCTTAAATTGATATTTTAATATGATAAAGTACGCAAAAAAAAATTATTTAACATGGCAAAGTATTTTTTTGAATTCAAACAATTAATCAGAATAGGTATACCAATTTTTGGTTCGCAACTCTCGTATGCTTTGATGGGTACTACTGACACAATTATTGCAGGAAGGGCAAGTGCTAATGATCTTGCAGGGCTTGCAGTTGGAACAGCCTTCTCTAATACAATTTGGTTCTTCTTTACAGGAATAATTTTTGCTGTGACTCCAATTGTTGCCCAGCTATATGGAGCAAAGAAATTTTTAGAAATAGGTCAAAAGCTAAGAGAAATTCTATGGGTGGCTGCAGGACTTGGTCTTTTAATGGCGTTCATTTTTTTTAATATGGACATAATCATTAATTTATTACCAATAAAAAGTTCAATTACCTCTATAACTATAGATTACCTAAAGGCAGTCTCAATTGGCTGGTTTTTTGTAACTATATTCACTTGCTTAAGATGTTATAGCGAAGGCATGACGTATACTAAACCCGTTTTTTATATTGCCTTTTCTGGAATGCTCTTAAATATTCCTTTGGATCTTATATTTGTTTATGGATGGTTTGGTGCTCCAAAGCTTGGGGGTGTTGGATGTGGCATTGCGACATCAATTGTTTCTTTCTTGATGATGATATCAATACTTGTATATATTGGTTTTTCAAAGAATTATAAAAGAACAGAGCCTTTCTCAAAATTTTCTAAGCCATCATTAGATACAACAAAGGAAGTCCTTAAACTTGGTTTACCAATTGGGCTTGGTATTTTTATTGAATTAAGTATGTTTTCTGGAGCTGCAATAATTTTAAGTGTTTTAGGAGAGATAGTTGTTGCCAGTCATTCTGTTGCAATAAATATTGCTAGCTTATTTTTTATGGTTCCTTTAGCGATAGGTTTGGCTTCTTCAACAAGAGTCGGTAACTTGATAGGTGAAAAAAATCCATTTCAAGCAAAGACTGCTGCTACCTCAACAATAATACTATGTATAACAGGTGCATTAATAAATAGTATCATTATTCTCTCTTTCGGATCTTTTATTGTTGGATTGTATACAACTGAACTTCCGGTATTGGAGTTAGCAGTAAGTTTAATTTTAT
>CACOZT010000009.1 GCA_902631785.1 uncultured SAR86 cluster bacterium | reverse complement strand
AGGACTTTTTAATCTTGATTTATTAAAGTCTAGATTTCTATTTAAGTCATCCATCAACGCTCTCATGTTCTTAAGTATTTTTGATTTAAATTCTTTTAATCTATCAATAAGTTTAAAGTTAAACTCAGTGACAAGTTCAGCAGAAGCAGTAGGAGTAGGTACTCTCATGTCGCACACAAAGTCACAGATAGTAAAGTCAATTTCATGACCAACTCCAGATATTGTTGGAATTGGGTATGAAAAAATCTCTCTAGCTAAATCTTCATTATTGAAGCACCAAAGATCCTCTATTGAGCCCCCACCTCTTGAGATAATTACAACATCAATTTTATTAGTAGGATTATTCTCATTAAATAAAATTATTCGATTAAGTGCATTGATAATACTTACATGTGCATTATCACCTTGTACCATAGCATCGCTTAATGAAATTTGAGAATTTGGAGCTCTTCTTTTTACTGTAGAAACAATATCTTGAAATGCAGCTGTGGATGAAGACGTTATAATTCCAATATGATTCGGTGAGTAGGGGATATCAACTTTTTTATCCAAATTAAACAATCCCTCATTTTCTAATTTATTTTTAAGCTTCTCAAACTGTTGCATAAGATTACCTGCACCAGCAGGCTCAATAGTTTTTACAATTAATTGATAGTCTCCTCTAGGAGCATAAATACTTACTTGCCCCTTTAATACGCATTGATCTCCATTTTCTGGAGAGAAGTTTAATTTGATGTTTTGATTTCTAAACATTGCACATCTAATTGCTCCTTCCTCATCCTTTAGTGTGAAGTAGATATGCCCTGAGCTGGGTCTTGATAGATTTGATATTTCGCCAACAACTGATACGTTGCTAAAGTTATTTTCTAATAAATATTTAGCAGACTTATTCAGTTCTCCTACTGAGATAATTTCATCATTCTGAACTACAATATTATCAGCCATATTGAAAGTATAACTTTATGAAAACTAATTTTCAGCGAACAAATCACTTTCTTATCCTCACTCTTGGAGCAGTTCTAATTGGCTTTGCACCAATCTTTGTGAAATGGAGTATGTTGTCCCCATCTGCAATTAGCTTTTACAGGATGTTGCTAGCAATACCTTTTTTATTTTTATTAAATATTAGATTAAATAAAAAGTTTAAGTTCACTGTAAATGACAATAAAACAATTCTTTTTGCTGCACTAGCATCTCTAGCGTTTACAACTGATTTAACCCTTTGGCATTACAGCATGAAAATAACATCTGTATCTAACGCAACAATAATAGTTAATTCATCTCCTGTCTTTGTAGCTATTCTCGGTTATATATTTTTTAAGGAAAAACTTTCAAGGAGCTTTGTTGTATCTTTCTTGATTACTTATATAGGAATACTGGGGCTGATTTATTTTTCAAATAATTATGCCACTGGGAGAATTGTTGGTGACATACTTTGTTTGATTGCAGCTTTTTTTTATGGAGTGTATTTATTAATAATTGCGAAATTAGGTAAAGAAAATTCTTTAAACATTATTTTTTATACAACATTATTTTGTTGTTTATTTTCGATAGTACCAATGCTTATTCAAGGAGGAAATATGATCCCATCTACTTCTTTTGAATGGATTAACTTATTATTACTTGCCGTTTTATGTCAATTCGGAGGTCAATATTTAATTACTCATGGAATTGGAAAAATTTCAGCCTCAGAAGGATCTGTCGGACTATTAATGCAACCCATTACAGCAACCATCCTAGCTGCATTTATATTTGGTGAAATTTTAAATATTACACAAATATTATTTGTATTTGTTGCACTTTTTGGTATCTATCTAGCTAGAATTAATCTAACTGGAAACCAACAAAAACAAACCTAACAAATCATATTATTTTTTTTCTAATAATAGTATTATTAGCACCCTTAATTGTTAATTAAGAAGGTTTGGGTGATTAGCTCAGTTTGGTAGAGCATCTCGTTTACACCGAGAGGGTCGGCAGTTCGAACCTGTCATCACCCACCATTTAGGTTGAACTTTTATTAATAACATATAATATGCAACCTTTATGTGGTCCGGTAGTTAAACGGTTATAATTCCGCCCTGTCACGGCGGCGTTCGGGGTTCGATTCCCCGTCGGACCGCCACTGAATTTAATATGGATACTCTAATCATAAGCCTTTTAATACTTTGCTACTCATTAGTCCTTGGAATCATTTTTGCTCAAGTTCTTTTAACGGCTCCGGTAGTTTTTAAGGTCTTAGATGATCAAAATGCATCTAAGTTTCTTCGAAAAATTTTCCCCCGATACTACCTATTACTTTTATTAATTACCTTGCTTGCTTTATTAATATCTTATCTATTTTTTAAGACATTCGATGTCTATATTGCAATTGTGGCTGTATTTTTTTCGTTCTTTGGATACTTGATTATTCCACTGACAAATAGTGCTAGAGATAGAGGTTGGGATAATCTATTTAAATGGTTGCATAATTTGAGCGTCTTTAATACGGTTATAATTATGATAGTAGCTGTAGTTCAAATATTTCGAGCAACAACTCTATAAGTTATGAATAATCCACAAAATGTAGCTGTTCTCGGAGGGGGAAGTTTTGGAACAGTTCTTGCAAATTTGGCTGCATCAAATGGATATAATGTTTCATTGTGGGTAAGAGATTCTGAACAAGCTCTAAGAATTAATTCTGAAGGAGCAAACACCACCTATCATCCTGAATTAAAATTATCACCAAATATAGTTGCATCCGATAACTTAAAAGAAGTTTTAAACAATAAATCTATAATTTTTATTGCAACACCAAGTATTGTGTTTGAGCAAATCACCATCAGAATTTCTGATTACATAGACGAAAAACCATATTTAGTTTCATGTACAAAAGGTATTCTTGATGAACCGTTTAGACCATTATCAGAAGTAATTTCATCAAAACTCAAGAATACTATTGGTGTTCTGAGCGGCCCAAACCTAGCAAAAGAAATAGCGGATGAAAAAATTGCAGGTACAGTCATAGCAAGCCCAAATGAAAATTTAATAAATATAGTTAAATCAGTTCTGTCTTCTGAAACTTTTAAAATATATTCCAGCAATGACATGCAAGGGGTCGAAATGGCAGGCGCATTAAAAAATATTTATGCAGTAGTATGTGGAATGGCTGAGTCATTGAAGGTTGGCGAAAATGCTATCGGTTTAATACTAACTCGAAGTATGGCTGAGATGAGTCGGTTTGCTGTTGCAAAAGGTGCAAATCCTATAACATTTTTGGGATTGTCAGGTATGGGTGATTTAGTTGCAACATGTATGTCAACTTTATCAAGGAACTATCAACTTGGATTTAATATCGGATCTGGAATGTCTTTATCACAAGCAAAAGATGATGTTGGTCAGGTTGCTGAGGGAGTTAGGACGCTTGAAGTTGTTTTAAAGGAATCATCAAAGCTGGACATTAAAATGCCATTAGTCGAATCCATGTATAATATAATCTACGATGATGCATCTCCAAAAACTCTCATAGATGATTTAATTAATAATCCAAATGAGATTGATGTAGAATTTAATTACTGATTATGGAAAGTATAAATAAAGAAGAAATTTTAAAATCAAGTAAATGGATTAGATTCATATTTATGGTGTTATATGCCTTTGCATTAAATTTTGCATTAACAATATGTATTGGATTAGCGTTTGTTCAGTTTCTATTTGTTCTTTTTACATCAAAAGTAAATACTTCAATAGCTAATATAAATTCATATGTCATTGAGTTCTTTGAAGATTCTCTAGCATTTTTATTATTCCAAACGGAAGAAAAACCTTTTCCCTTCAAAAATAATTCAGATGAAGAGATTGTAATAGAGCCAGAAGAAATAGAAGATTCACACTCAGAACAAGAAACAAACTAATCAGAAGTAGATCTTTCTGCAGATTGAAGCGTCTGAAGAATTAATGTGTTGATTGTCATTGGACCAACTCCACCTGGAACAGGCGTATAAGCGCTTGCAATATCTTCAATATTATTAAGATCAATGTCTCCACATTTTTCTGGATGATAACCAGCATCAATAACAATAGCACCTTTTTTTATCCATTCTGATTTTATAAACTTAGGTATTCCAACAGCACCAACAATTAAATCAGCATTTTTAATTATTGAGTCTAAGTTTAAAGTTCTTGAATGACATATTGTTACAGTAGCATTCATATTTAATAACATCATTGCCATCGGCTTTCCTAAAATTGGACTTCTACCAACAACAACAGCATGTAAGCCTTCGACTTTTAGGTTGTGATGATTAATTAATCTTATAATGCCGGCAGGAGTACATGAGCCATAGGCTTCAAGTCCCATTGACATATTTCCAAAACCAAGACATGTCACTCCATCCACGTCTTTTTTAATATCTATTTCATCAAAACATAATCTTTCATCAATATGCGAAGGAACTGGGTGTTGTAACAAAATACCATGAACATTTTTATCATTATTTAGTTTTCTAATGGTTTCCAACAATTCTTCTGTTGAAGTTTCTTCAGATAACTCAACAGCTATTGACTCCATTCCAACTCTCGCACATGTATTTCTTTTCATCTTTACATAAGTTTCAGACGCAGGATCATTGCCAACAAGTATGGTTGCCAAAGTGGGCTTGATATTTTTTGATGATAATTCTTGAACCTTTTTCTTTATAGATTCTTCAGAGATTTTCGAGAGTTCTTTACCATCTAATATTATTGCTGACATGCTATCATTATCTCATTAATTGATATTTATGCCCACGAAGATTGCTTATTTATTATATTAACTTTAATATTTGCATCCTCGGGGTATAGCGCAGTCTGGTAGCGCACTCGCTTTGGGAGCGAGTGGTCGTAAGTTCGAATCTTACTACCCCGACCAAGCGCCTGTAGCTCAGCTGGATAGAGCAACTGCCTTCTAAGCAGTGGGTCAGGAGTTCGAATCTCTTCAGGCGCGCCATTTTTTTTTGATATGTATAATATTGCTGCTTTATATAAATTTGCGAAAATTCAAAATCCTTTAAAGATACACAATGATATCCGCTCAAATCTAAAAAAATTATCCATTAAAGGAACAATTCTTGTTGGCGAGGAAGGTATAAATGGAACAATTTCCGCAACTCTTAAAGATAACCTAGACGAAGCAATAAAATTTCTTAAAACCATAAAAGGATTTAATGATTTAGATGTAAAGTATTCAATGTCAAAAAGAAATCCATTTATAAGGATGAAAGTAAAATTAAAAAAAGAAATAGTAACAATTGGAGATAGTTCAATAGATCCAACTGAGCAGGTTGGAAAATATGTTGATCCAAAAGATTGGAACAAACTATTAGAAAATGAAGACACGATATTAATAGACACAAGAAATAATTATGAATATTCAATAGGGACATTCAAAAATTCGATTAATCCTAAAACAGACAAATTTAGAGAATTCCCATTGTGGATAAGTAAACAAAAATTTTCAAAAAAGGATAAAGAAACAAAAAAAATAGCTATGTTTTGTACGGGTGGAATTAGATGTGAGAAGGCTTCATCATTGATGAAAAATCAAGGATTTAAAAATGTTTATCATTTAAAAGGCGGCATATTAAAATATTTTGAATTAATTTCTAAAACAGAAAGTAAGTGGAAGGGAGAATGTTTTGTATTTGATGATAGAGTATCTGTAAAACAAGACTTATCTGATGGTTCATACGATATGTGTCATGGCTGCAGAATGCCGATTACCACAAAAGACAAAAGCTCAAAAAAATATATAAAAGGAGTATCGTGTTCCAAATGTTTTGATAAAAAAACTAAAGAACAGAAATCAAGATATATGAGTAGACAAAAACAAATAGACCTAGCAAAAAAACGAAATCAAATACACATTGGACCTAGGGAGGAGATACTGAATTAATAGTTATGGATTATCCAATCTTATATTCTTTTGTTAGGTGTCCATATGCAATGAGAGCAAGAATGGCATTGAAACTTACTGAAATAAAATGTGAAATTAGAGAAGTACGTTTAAATAATAAGCCTAAACATATGATAGATATGTCCCCAAAAGGAACTGTTCCAGTATTAGTGCTTGAAAATAATATTATTGATGAAAGTAATGAAATAATTGAGTGGGCGTTGAGTTTTAATAACGTGTTTGACGGTAATTTAGATGAAGATCAGAAAGAACTAACCAGCCGTCTAATTGAGCTATTTGATTCTAAATTCAAATACAATCTTGATAGATATAAGTATGCAACTAGATATGAGAATATTGATATAAATAAACATAAGATGGAGTGTTTGAAGATTTTAATTAATCTTGAAGATTTAATATCGAAAGATGAATGGTTTCTTGGAAAGAGCATAAATAAGCTAGATATTTCAATATTACCATTTATAAGGCAATTCAGAATTGCAGATACTGATTGGTTTGATAAACAAAATCAAATAACAGGCATACAACAAATTCTTGATAACTTCCTCAATTCAAAATTATTTAAAGACATTATGTTTAAATATGATGTATGGACAGAAAATGATATACCTCAATTCTTTCCGTAAAAGTTAACAAAAAATAGATAATAATTTTATTTAACATATAATACCGAGTCTTGTGGCGGGCGTAGCTCAGTTGGTTAGAGCGCTGGATTGTGGCTCCGGAGGCCGTGGGTTCGAACCCCATCGCTCGCCCCAATTTAGAGAGAAAAATAATGAAAGTAAGTATTAAAAAATTAAAAGATTTAGAAAGGAAGATTTCGGTAACAATTCCTGTTGATCAATATGAGCTTAAGTTTTCTTCAAAAATAAAAAATATTAAAACTAAAGCTAAAGTTGATGGATTCAGGAAAGGAAATGTCCCAAATGATGTTTTGGAGCAAAAGTATGGCGCATCAATTCATAATGAAGTTATTAACGAACTCATTCAAGAGACCTATCCAAGGGCAGTTTCAGAAAACAAAATTAGACCTGCCTCGTCACCACAAGTATCTATTGATTCTGAAGATCCAAAAAAACCCCTAATATATTCTGCTACTGTTGAAGTATTTCCTGAAATTAAACCTAAGTTTTCAAGATGGACTAATTACGAGGAGTTTGAAATAGAGATTGAAGAAAATGACATAGATTTGGCCATTAACGATATAAAAAAGAGATACGGTGAGTGGAATGATGTTAAAAGAGAAGCAAAATTAGATGACCAAGTTGTAATAGACTTTGTTGGCAAAATTGATGGGCAGGAATTTGAAGGAAATGCAGCAAATGATTTCAAACTAGTTTTGGGAAGTAAATCGATGATTCCAGGATTTGAGGATAGCATTGTTGGAAAAAAACCATCGAATTTTTCAATTCAATGCGTCTTTCCGGAAGATTATTTCAAAAAAGATCTAGCGGGTGTCAAAGCTGAATTTGAAATCAAGCTTAAAAATGTTCAAGAAATGAAAGAGGCAAATGTTGATAAAGATCTTTTTGATAAGCTCCAGATGGAAATTAAAGATAAATCAGAGTTCAGAAATGAAATCACATCTCGAATGAAAAATGAAGTCGCTGTTCAAGAGAAAGAACTTACTAAAGAATCAATGTATGAAACTCTTTTAAAAACGAACAATTTTAAAATTCCAAATGCAACAGTTAATGAACAAGCTGATTTAATGAGGAAAGATGCGTTGATGAGAATTGGACATAGTGAAGATAATGCTGGTGATGATCTTTTCCCTATAGATAGTTTTATGGAAAAAGCTGAAAAAAGAGTGAAGCTTGACTTATTATTTGCTGAGTTAATTAATTACTATGATATCAAAGTAGAAAAGCAACATCTTGATGATTTTATAGATGAAGAAGCTAAGAGATATAAAGATCCTGAACAATACAAAAAATGGATTACTGGTCAGACACAACAGTTAGAACAATTTAAAATGATTGTTTTAGAAAAACAATTAGTTGAAAAATTAGAAAATGTTCTTAAATCAAAGAAGAAAGTGATAAAATTTTCAGAACTAGCAAATAGATAATTTAAATATGACAGATATTCAATCAGCGCTTATACCAATGGTAATCGAGCAGACTCCTAGAGGCGAGAGGTCGTTTGATATATATTCCAGGCTCTTAAAAGAAAGAGTAATTTTTCTATCAGGACCCATTGATGATTACATTTCTAATTTAGTTGTAGCTCAATTGTTGTTTTTGGAATCAGAAAATCCAGAGAAAGATATATCTATATATATTAATTCTCCAGGTGGAAGTATTTCTGCTGGTCTTGCCATATACGATACAATGCAATTTATAACTCCCTCAATATCTACAATGTGTATTGGGCAAGCTGCAAGTATGGGAGCTCTTCTATTAGCGGGTGGCGATAATAAAAAGAGATTTGCATTACCAAATTCAAGAATAATGATACATCAACCTCTAGGTGGATTTCAGGGCCAAGCATCTGATTTTGAGATTCATGCAAAAGAAATATTGCATATGAAGAAAATTGTAAACGAAATTTTAGCTAAGCATACTGGGCAAACCATTAAGAAAATAGAAAAGGATACTGATAGAGATAATTTCCTTGATGCAAATGCCGCAAAAGCTTATGGTATTGTTGACAAAATTTTAGAAGAAAGAAAATAAGATAATGAGTAACGAATCACAAACTGATAAATTAAATTGCTCTTTTTGTGGCAAGGTTCAAGATGAGGTAAAAAAACTCATAGCAGGACCAAGTGTATATATTTGTAATGAGTGTGTAGATCTTTGTAATGACATTATTGAAGAGGAAATTAAAAATGACGAAGAGTCACCTTATGATCAATCTTTATCACCTTTAGAAATATATAATCAACTTGACGAATATGTTATTGGCCAAGAAAAAGCAAAAAAGGTTCTTTCAGTTGCCGTTTACAATCATTACAAGAGATTAAGAAAAGGAAAAGCTAAAGATAATGTTGAACTTCAAAAAAGTAATGTTTTACTATTAGGTCCGACTGGAAGTGGTAAAACTTTATTAGCTCAAACTCTTGCCAAAATACTAAATGTTCCATTTACAATCGCCGATGCTACTACTTTAACTGAAGCTGGTTATGTTGGTGAGGATGTAGAGAATATTATTCAAAAATTACTCCAAAAAGCTGATTATGATCCTGAGAAAGCAGAGTTAGGAATCGTTTACATTGATGAAATAGATAAAATAGCCAGAAAATCTGATAATCCATCTATTACAAGAGACGTTTCTGGAGAAGGTGTTCAACAAGCACTCCTAAAATTAATTGAAGGAACCGTCGCGTCAATTCCTCCTCAGGGCGGAAGAAAACATCCTCAACAAGAGTTCATTCAAATAAATACATCTAATATCTTGTTCATTTGCGGTGGAGCTTTTTCTGGTCTCAATAAAGTTATTGAGCAGAGAACAAATAAAACTGGTATTGGATTTAGTGCTGATGTGGACACGCAATCAAATGTTAGCAAGATTGGAAAAAATATTGATGATCTTGAGCCTGAAGATCTGGTCAAGTATGGCTTAATACCTGAATTCGTAGGTAGGCTTCCTGTTATATCTAATCTTCATGAACTTGATGAAGAAGCTTTAGTAAGAATTCTAAAAGAACCAAAAAATGCTTTAGTCAATCAGTACAGTCACTTATTTGAAATCGATGATGTTGAATTATCATTTCGCGATGAAGCATTAACAGAAATTGCTAAGCAGGCAATCAAGAGAAAAACTGGTGCTAGAGGGCTTAGATCAATAATGGAAGATATATTAATGGATACTATGTTTGATCTTCCTAATGATGACTTAGAAAAAGTAATTATCGATGAAAAGGCAGTTCTTAATAGATCTGAGCCGATTAAATTATTGAAAACAAAATCTAAAAAAACTTCTTCTGGTAATTGATATTTACTGGATTATCCCTATATTTAGTCTATGAGCAAGATTAAATCTGACTTACCCCTGATACCACTAAGAGATGTTGTAGTATTTCCAGGCATAGTAACAACACTATTTGTTGGTAGGGCCAAGTCTGTTGAAGCACTAAATATTGCTATGACCTCAAATAAAAAATTGGTTCTTGTCAGCCAAAAAGATGCAGGGAATGAGGATCCAAAAGTCGAGGATATGTATAAATATGCATCTATAAGTAATTTACTTCAGTTAATAAAACTTCCGGATGGCACAATGAAAGTTTTAGTTGAAGGTTATAAAAGATGTTCAATCGAAAAAGTTATAGAAAAAGACTCGTATACTATTGCAAGAGTTATTGAAGAAGATGACATACCCCTAAAAGAGAATGAATCAAAGAATCTAGTTAGGCTAATTAAAGCAAAATTTGAAGATTATATTAGCGTTACAAAAAGAATACCTCCAGAAATAGTTTCAACAGTTGATTCATTAGATGAGTTGTCAAGACTCATGGATACTATCACTGGACATTTGCCAATTGAAACAGCAAAGAAACAAGAGATTTTAGAGACGGTTGATTTAAAAGAAAGAGCTGAAAAAGTTTTAACTTTTATCGAATCACAGCTTGATGTAGTTGATGTTGAAAAAAAGGTTAGAGATAGAGTTAAAAAGCAAATGGAAAAATCTCAAAGAGAATATTATCTTAATGAACAAATTAAAGCTGCGCAAAAAGAACTTGGTGAAATAGGTGAAGAGGGAGATGAACTTGAAAACTTAGAGAAAAAAATTCACGAAGTGGGCATGACAAAAGAAGCGCTTAAAAAAGCTAAAAGTGAGCTTGCGAAATTTAAACATATGGCGCCTTCATCAGCCGAGGCCTCAGTGGTGAGAACCTATCTAGACTGTTTAGTAGATGTGCCTTGGAAAAAGAAATCTAAAGTAAAAACTGATGTGAAAGCTTCAATGGAAATCCTTGAAGAAGATCATTATGGTCTTGAAGAAGTTAAAGAAAGAATCGTTGAGTATTTAGCTGTTCAGAAAAGAGTTAAATCAATGAAGGCACCAGTCCTTTGTTTAGTTGGACCTCCAGGTGTGGGTAAAACATCATTGGGTGAATCGATTGCAAGAGCAACAAATAGAAAATTTGTAAGAATGTCACTAGGCGGTGTTCGAGACGAATCTGAAATAAGAGGACACAGAAGAACTTATATTGGATCAATGCCTGGAAAAATCATTCAAAAACTTTCAAAAGTTGGTGTTAAAAATCCATTATTTCTATTAGACGAAATTGACAAAATTGGCATGGATCATAGAGGTGATCCTGCATCGGCCTTGTTAGAAGTTCTTGATCCTGAGCAAAATAATACGTTCAGTGACCACTATCTTGAAGTCGATTATGACCTATCTGAAGTAATGTTTGTTTGCACAGCCAATAGCTTAAATATTCCAACACCTCTTTTAGACAGGATGGAAATCATAAGAATCCCTGGCTATATTGAGGATGAAAAAATAAACATTGCAGAAAAGTATTTATTACCCAAGCAAATGAAACGAAACGGACTAAAAGATAGTGAAATTAAATTGAATAAAAATGTAATTCTCTCGCTAATAAGGTATTACACGCGAGAGGCAGGAGTTAGAGGACTAGAAAGACAAATTGCAAGAATTTTGAGGAAAGTTGTTAAGGAAAGATTAGTCGATAATAAATCACAACAAAAACCTACATCCATATCATCTAAAAATCTTGAGAAATATTCAGGTGTAAAAAAATTCAAGTATGGAGTTGCTGAAAAAGATAATGCTGTAGGTCAGGTCACAGGCTTGGCTTGGACAGAAGTTGGAGGAGAGCTCTTAACTATTGAAGCGTCAAATATTGATGGTAAAGGACGAGTTATAAAGACTGGCTCATTAGGAGATGTAATGCAAGAATCAATTCAAGCTGCACTAACTGTTGTTCGTTCAAGAGCAGAGTCACTTGGAATTCAACCAAATTTTTATGAAAAATACGATGTTCACATTCATGTGCCAGAAGGAGCTACTCCAAAAGATGGCCCAAGTGCTGGTGGAGCAATGGCAATCTCATTAATATCGATTTTTACTGGCATCCCAGTAAGAGCTGATACTGCAATGACAGGTGAAATAACGTTAAGAGGTCAGATATTAAAAATTGGAGGTTTGAAAGAGAAACTACTTGCAGCAAAAAGAGGTGGTATTAAAAATGTAATCATTCCGAAAGAAAATGAACCCGATCTTCAAGAAATTCCTAAACAAATAACAAAATCATTAAATATAATTCCGGTTGAATGGATTGATGAGGTAATTTCATCTGCGCTTATTGAGGAACCAACTCCCATTAATAAAAAAATTAGGAATCAAAAATCTAAAGCAACCAGAAAATCTGAAAATAAACAAGCACACTAAAACCCTTTATTTGCTTGACTTTTAGCTATAAAAAGCTTTTCATAGAGTTATATTTATTAAATAAATTATCACAGAGGAGTATATAAATATGAATAAATCAGATTTAGTTGATGCAGTTGCAGGAAGTGCAGATATGTCAAAAGCTGAAGCAGGTCGAGCAGTCGATGCTGTTTTAGATGGTATATCAGGTGCTTTAGGAAGAGGGGATTCAGTCGCACTTGTTGGTTTTGGAACTTTTTCAGTAAGACACAGAGCTGCTAGAGAGGGTAGAAATCCACAAACTGGTGCAGCAATGCATATTCCAGCTTCTAAAGTTCCAGGCTTTAAAGCAGGTAAAGGTTTAAAAGATATGGTAAAAAATAGCTAAAAATTTTTTACGATAAAAAGGGTGCTTATGCACCCTTTTTTTATTCTATAATATCGGCACTATGATGGATTCACTAAGAAATTTTTTATCAGGCCCTGCTGGCATACTTGTAGTATTGTTGCTTGGTCTGCCCTTTGTTTTTTTAGGAACTGGCTCTCTTGGTACTGGTTTCACAGGATCTTTTGGAAGTATAAATGGTGAAGATGTTACTGAAACAGATGTTGCATTAGCATCCAGTTCTGCTGTTCAAAGGTTTCAAGCTATTTATGGAGAAGACTTTGATTTTAATTTATTAGATGAGGACTTCCAAAATCAAAGCATAAAACAAGAATTAATTCTTCAAAAAGTTTTGCTAGCAGAAGCAAGATCATTGGGCTTTATAAATGAAGCTACAAGAAATGAAACTAAAAAGGCAATCGTTCAAAGTCCAGTCTTTCAAATTGATGGAGTTTTTAACGAGGGTGTATATGAAGCTCAAGTAAATTCAAATGGTTACACGAAAGAGGGATATATAGATGTAATGACAGATTTTACAGCATCTGAATTATATAGAGACTCATTGAATACAGTAACCTTTGTAACTCAAAATGAGTTACAAGTTCTAGTTGAATTATTTGAAAAATCATCTGATTTGAATTTTATAAAAATTAATTTTGATGGCTTAGAGGAAGCAATTACTAATACATCATCTGAATTATTAGATTATTACAACGAAAACGAGATACTTTTTTATTCAGATGAACAAAGGAGTTTTGAATATATAACATTACTACAATCTGATTATGCAGAATTAGTTCAAATCCCAGATGACTATCTTAGTAATTCATATAATCAATACTTAACAAATTTTGAAAATAGTGCACAAATAAGAATCTCTCACATAATGATTGAAAAAATTAACTATGAAACAAGAGATGCAGCATTAAATTCAATAAAAAATATTCAAAGTCTTCTCAATGAGGGTAATGAATTTTCTGTTATTGCAAAAGATTACAGTGAGGACATTGTTACGAAAGATATTGGTGGTGATCTAGAATATTTTGAAAAAGATATTTTTCCACCTCAATTTGACGAAGCATTAACTGATTTAGAGTTAAATGAAATTAGCAACATTGTTGAACTCGATGAAACTTTTCATATTCTTAAGGTAACTGAAAAAACATTTCAAGAGCCACTGTCAGAGGATGAGATCAAAGAAAACTTAATCAACGAATTGATTGAAACTGAATCTTTTGCTCTGATGCAAGATGATTTAAGTGTGTCAGAGGAATTAATCTTAGAAAATAGTTCTCTACAGAATATTTCAGAAGTGCTCGGTAAAGAAGTTAAAAATTCAGAACTTTACTCTAGCCTTTCATATGAATTTGATTTAACTGATTCTGAAATAAAAGACTATTTATTTTCATCTGAAGCAGAAATTGGAAAACCTTATACAATTGAGTTATCAGATAGAGTAATTGTTATGTCTGTTAATATGATTAAAGAACCTGAGCTTCAGGATTATGATTCTGTTGTGGAACAAGTTACACAAAAGTTATCTAATATAAAAGCAATTGAAAAAGTAGATCTTTTAAGCAGCGAATTAAATTTAATGGAAAGCTTGGATGATAAACAAAAATTTATTGATACATATTCTTATGTAACCGAAGAATCTTTTGTTGGTATAAAAAGATATTCTTCACTTATGCCAAGAGAAGTTTTGGCTGAAGTTTTTAACTCACAAAGTGGTTCTTCAATTACTGCTGAGGCCAGCAATGGAGACAAATACATCATTGATATTATCAAATTTAGTCCGCCAGAAGAATCAGAAATTGAAGATATATTAAATGAATATACTTCGTTTAGTGAGAATGTTTTAATGACTAAAATGTCTCAAATAATTAATGATGACATTTTTGATAAAGCCAGAGTAAATCTGAGTAACTTAGCTTTTTAGGATTTAATTATGATTAAGAAAATAAATGTTTTGTCGATTACTTTAATATTTTTAATAGGATGTTCAGAAAATATTTCACCAGTAGATTCTGGACTTGAGAACCAGATATATCATCATGGGAATGGTTCTGAGCCTCAAGGCATAGACCCACATATTGTAACAGGTGTTCCTGAACACCATATTCTAATAAGTTTATGTGAAGGCTTAACTATTCCAAATCCAAATCCTTCCGGTTCTGATGGATATATTCCAGGAACTGCAGAGTCATGGACTATTAGCGATGATGGAAAAGAGTACATCTTTAATTTAAATAAAAATGCAAAATGGTCAAATGGTGAACCTGTAACAGCAGATGATTTTGTTTGGTCATGGAAGAGAATTCTAACCGCTAGTCTTGGTTCTCAATATCCTGATATGCTTTATTATCTAGAAGGTGCATATGAGTATCATAATGGCCTAATTGATAATTTTGATGAAGTTGGTGTAAAGGCTCTTGATAATCATACTCTAAAGGTTAATTTAAAAAATCCAACACCTTTCTTCATCGGTCTTTTAAGTCATTACAGTACATGGCCTGTACATAAAGAAACTGTTTTAAAACATGGTGATATTGATGATAGAAATGGTGAATGGACAAGACCTGGAAATTTTGTATGCAACGGCCCATTTCAACTTAAAACGTGGGAGCTTAACAATAAGATTGTTGTAGAGAAGAATCCTCATTACTATGACGCATCAATGGTACGTCTTAATGAAATTCATTACTATCCGGTTTCAAATGTTATGACTGAAGATAGAATGTTTAGGGCAGGACAATTACATCTAACTTCAAGCATGCCAACTCAAAAATGCCCAATCTATATAGAAGAAAAGAATCCTAATTTAAAGATCGATCCTTATATGGGAACATATTTTTATAGAATTAATACTGAAAATGAAACATTAAGTGATGTAAGAGTAAGAAAAGCATTAGCATATTCTATAGATAGACAGCTTTTGGTCGATAAAGTAACCCAGTGCGGTCAAATTCCTGCATATTCTTTTACGCCTCCTGGTTCAAATGGTTATCAACCCACAACTGAAATACCATATGATCCTGTCTTAGCAAAACAATTATTAGCTGAGGCTGGATATTCTTCAGATAACCCATTTCCTAAATTGGAAATTCTTTTTAATACTAATGAGGGCCATCGAAAAGTTGCCTTAGCAATTCAGCAAATGTGGCAAAACGAACTTGGCATTGAAGTAGAGCTTGTTAATCAAGATTGGAAAGTCTATTTAAGCCGTGAAATGGTAGGAGATTTCCAAATATCACGAGCTGGCTGGATTGGAGATTATGAAGATCCAAATACGTTCTTAGATTTGATGAGGCCAAATAGAGGAAATAATAAAACTGGTTGGGAGAATATGGATTTTGATGCTTTGGTCGAAGAGGCAAATACTATTAATGATCAAGAGAAAAGGTATGAGTTACTTTATGAAGCAGAGAAAATATTAATTGATAATATGCCAATAATTCCTCTTTACACTTATGTAAGGGTTTATCAGTTATCTCCAGATGTAAAAGGATTTAATCCACATATTCTAGATCATCATCATCCTAAATTTATTTATTTAGAAAGAGACTAACTTCGCATGGTAGCGATTTTTTTTAGAAGAATTTTAGTTGCAATTCCTGTTTTGTTAGCAGTTGCTAGCATAACCTTTTTCTTAATAAAAATTGCGCCCGGTGGTCCATTTGATGCAGATAAGGCAGTCTCACCTCAAGTGCTTAAAAATTTAAATGAGGCATATAATCTAGATGCATCTAATTGGGAGCAGTACATTGATTACATGTCTAATTTACTGAGAGGCGATTTAGGACCTTCTTTTAGGTTTCCAGGACGTTCTGTAACTGAGATGATTGCAACTGGACTGCCAGTCACATTTGAGCTTGCATTTTATGCAATTTTAATTGCTCTTGTAATGGGAATATTTTCAGGTGTCTTAGCTGCGTTAAAAAGAAATACCTTTCTTGATTTTATTCCAATGGCAGTAGCAATGATTGGAATATGTGTCCCAACTTTTCTTATGGGGCCTTTATTAGTTCTTATATTTGGGATAAATCTTGAGATACTTCCAGTTTCAGGTTGGGGCCAATTACCTGGCGATAAAATTCTGCCATCATTAACTTTGGGATTTGCGTATGCTGCATATATTGCCCGATTGAGTAGAGGAGGCATGCTAGAGGTGCTTAATCAAGATTTTATTAGAACAGCTAGAGCAAAAGGCCTCACTGAAAGAATGGTTGTTGTAAAGCACGCAATGCAGGGTGGATTGATCCCTGTTGTTTCTTTTTTAGGTCCTGCTATTGCCGGACTCTTAGCTGGATCATTTGTTGTCGAAACCATTTTCCAGATACCAGGACTTGGAAGATTTTATGTTGAAGCTGCTTTTAATAGAGATTACACAATGATTCTTGGAACAACGATATTTTTCTCGGCAATGATTGTATTTTTTAATTTGATGTCTGATTTAGCGGCGCTTTGGTTAAATCCTAGGTCAAGAGATGCATCATGAATAATTCTTTATGGTCTGATGCTTTATACAGACTCTCTAGAAATAGAGCAGCAATGTTTGGCGGATTTTTATTAATTTTACTAATTATTTGTGCAGCTCTTGCACCTTGGATCGCTCCTTATTCATATTCATATCAAAATTTAAGTTTGGGTGCTAGTCCACCTTCAGCAGACCATCTTTTAGGAACTGATGTTTTAGGCAGAGATCTCTTAAGCAGGATACTTTATGGAGCAAGAATTTCGTTATTGGTTGGTTTTGTTGCTACAGGAGTAGCTTTGGTCATAGGCGTCTCATGGGGAATCATTGCAGGTTACATTGGTGGAAGGGTTGATTCAATAATGATGAGGATTGTAGATATTCTTTACGGGCTCCCGTTTATAATTTTTATTATTTTACTGATGGTAATTTTTGGTAGAAATTTATGGCTTTTATTTGGTGCAATTGGAGCTGTTGAATGGCTCACAATGGCAAGAATTGTAAGAGGACAAGTCATTGGATTGAAAAATCAAGAATTTGTAATGGCTGCAAAAGCAATGGGCGTTTCTAATTTATCTATGTTTAGAAGACACTTGCTTCCAAATATACTTGGACCTATTGCTGTTTATGCAACATTAACCATTCCTCAAGTAATGCTCTTGGAAGGTTTTTTGAGTTTTCTTGGACTTGGTATACAACCTCCGATGAGTAGTTGGGGCACTTTAATAAAAGACGGAGTTG
Organism: uncultured SAR86 cluster bacterium; assembly: GCA_902631785.1. Lineage (GTDB taxonomy): Bacteria > Pseudomonadota > Gammaproteobacteria > Magnimaribacterales > D2472 > SAR86A. The sequence continues at coordinate 6,176 of CACOZT010000009.1, read as the reverse complement.
AGTCAATGGAGGAATTTAGCTGGCTCTTAATATATCCAGGAATTACGTTTACGATAACTTTATTTGCTTTAAATTTTTTTGGTGATGGTCTGAGAGACGCTCTTGATCCAAAAACATCCGATAACTAAAAAGCTCTAATAGCAATTTTAATTATTTGCCCAGGCATTAAAGTTGGCTCTTTAAAATTATTAATTTCTTCAATACTATTTACAGACACATCAAATAATTCTGATATTTTAAATAAATTATCCCCTTGTTTAACTGAGTATAGAATTGTCCTCTTTTTGGACTCCATATTTCTATGAATATTTTTATTTCCAATTGATAATTGTTGACCAAGTTGTAAATATTCATTTTCATTAAGGGAATTCATTCTTGTTAGATCGCGAATGTCTAAATTATATTTTCTTGCTATTCCCCATAAAGTATCTCCCTCAGACACAATATACATTTCATATGGTACAAAGCTATTTGATTTACTTTTACCTAAAGGAATTAGCAAAGTATCATTAATTGATAAAAGGCTGCTATTTAAGTAATTTATTTCTTTGATAATTTCAACTTCAGTATCATATTTAATTGCAAGATCCCAAAGGTTATCACCTCTCTTAACTATATGAGATATCCAATTAATATCATTAGTTTTATTGAATGGATTTGTATCACTCATAAACAAAAAATATTTCTCTTTAGGAATATAAAAAATGCTCTCATCTTTTGGAGCAGAAGCCCATTTTGTGTATCCAGCATTTAACTTATATAGAAGCTCAGGCTTTATATCTAAAAATTCACTCAAAGCTAATATTTCTACTTGACCGGGAATAATGACTTTTTCAACTACTGAATCATAGGGAATGTATGGCATCTTCAAGCCATATCTATCAGAGTTAAGAATTAATTCTCTTAATGCTATGTATTTAGGAACATAATTTTTAGTTTGAGATGGTAAATTGAGCGACCAAAAATCAGTGTTTTCTCCTCTTCTTTTATTTTGATTGATTCTTCTGTCTACAAGAGATGGACCAGCATTATAAGCAGCAAGTGTAAGGTATATATCTTGATCAAATCTTCCATATAAATACTTTAAGTATCCAACAGCAGCTTCAGTTGACTTAAAAGGATCATGCCTGTCTTCATTCCACCAAGATTTATTTAGCTCATAAAGCCTTCCAGTTCTTGGCATAAATTGCCACATTCCAACAGCACCTGAGGAAGAAATTGAGAAAGGATCATAGTTGCTCTCTATGTATGGAAGGATTGCTAACTCTATAGGAAGATCACTTTTCTCCAGCTCATTGATTACAAAATACAAAAAGTAATATGAATCATTTAAATATTCTTGAAATTTTTCGAGGTCTTTTAGGTGAGAATTCATGTAAAGCAAAATTTGATCATCAAGGACCACATTATCCTTAGAGTTATTATTGTTTTGGATATATGTCCAAATACTGATATCAACATTATTTGAAATAACGATCTCATTGGAAGAATAAAGATTATCCTCATTTGAAGATCTATCTATTGGATCGATTTGGACTTGTTGGCAGCCAACAAGAATAAATAGTAAACAAACTGTATTTAAAAATTGTCTTTCCATTTTCTTAAAGCAGTAAATATTTCTAATTCATCATCCATAATATCGAACTTTTGGATTATTTTATTTTTTATATTGGCATCATTACATCTTAAAAAAGGATTTAGTTTAAACTCTTTCTCTAGATTAGTTGGAAGAGACGGCTTCCCCAAGGAAACTAACTTTTCTACGTCAATAAATTCATTCTTAAGCAGCTCATTATCTTTATCGACCTCAAGAGCAAACTTTAAATTAGATAAGGTATATTCGTGACCACAAAAAACTTTTGTTTCTTTTGGATATTTTGAAATTTTTTTTAGCGATTTAAACATCTGCTTAAATGTGCCTTCAAAAACTCGTCCACATCCACCTGCAAACAAAGTATCACCACAAAAAAGAATTGGATTACCATCATTAAAAGAATAAAAAGCAAGATGATCTAGAGTATGACCAGGAATTTCAATAACTTCAAAATCAATACCAATAAGAGAAAATTTAGCAGATTCACCGACGATATTATTTATTCCATTAATATTATTCTTGGGTCCAAATACTGCAAGATCTATTTTATTAGTTAGATCAACTAATCCGTTTGTATGGTCATAATGATGATGAGTAATTAAAACTCCCTTTAGATTAATTTTATTTGAATCAATAAGATTAAGAATTTCACTTGATTCACCTGGGTCAACAACTATTGACCCTTCATTAGTTGATATTAACCAAATATAATTATCAGAGTATGCTTTTATTGGTTCTACACTTAACATATGCAAATTCTAGTTTAAATTTATGAAAACAGTAAATATTTATACTGATGGTGCGTGCAGAGGAAATCCTGGTGATGGAGGGTGGGGCGTGCTTATTGAATATGAAAATATATCAAAAGAATATTTTGGTGGAGAAAAAAATACGACCAACAATAAAATGGAACTTAAGGCAGCTATTCAGGGCTTAAGTGTATTAAAAGAATCTTGTGATGTGAATATTACGACAGATTCTAAATATGTAATGGACGGTATTACATCATGGATAGAAAATTGGAAAAAAAATAATTGGAAAAATGCATCGAAAAAAGATGTTAAAAATAAAGATCTTTGGATTGAATTAGATCAATTAACATCTAAACACAATGTAAAATGGACATGGGTGAAAGGACACTCTGGGCATGAAAAAAATGAAATAGCTGACATTCTAGCCAATAAAGGAATAGATAATTTATAGAGATGGCAAAAAAATATATTGTTTTAGATACAGAAACTACAGGATTGGAAGTCAAACAAGGCCATCGTGTAATTGAAATAGGTGCAGTACTTTTAAACGATCGAAAAAAATCTGAAGAACATTTTCATAGTTACTTAAATCCTGCTCGTTTGATTGATGAAGAGGCTTCAAAAGTTCACGGTATAACTAATTCTGATTTAGAAGATAAACCTTATTTTGATGAAATAGCTGAAGAGTTTATAAACTTTATAGAAGGCTCAACTCTTGTTATACACAATGCTCCATTTGATCTCGGATTTTTAAATAACGAATTGCAACTAGCCTCGACTAGTTATCCTAGTATTGAAGAAATATGTGATGTGGAAGATTCGCTAATAATTGCGAGAGATAAATTCCCTGGACAAAGAAATTCACTAGACGCTTTGGCCTCAAGATACGATGTGTCTGGTTATGATAGGACTTTTCATGGTGCACTACTTGATGCAAATATACTTGCAGATGTGTATATGCAACTTACTGGCGGTCAAAGTAAATTTGAATTTATATCAAATGGAAATTCTTTATCAGAACAGGATAAAGACGCAGAGAATCTTATTATTGATCAAATTGAAGGTTTGACTAAAATAAGTGCCTCAAAAACAGAAATCAAAGATCACGAAAAAAGAATAAGCGAAATAGAAAAAAAATATTCCAACGAAGCTATATGGAGAAAATTCTAATGAAACAAATTGTTACAAGATTTGCTCCAAGCCCTACAGGAACTCTGCACATTGGTGGAGTTAGGACTGCTTTGTTTAATTATGTTTATGCAAAGCAAAATCAGGGAAAATTTTTAATAAGAATTGAAGATACTGATATAGAAAGATCTACAAAAGAATTCGAAAATAACATCCTTAATAATCTTTCATCTATTGGACTGACACCTGACGAAAAGCCAATTAATCAATCTGAAAGAAATGACATATACATTAAAGCTGCTGAAAAAATAATTGAATCGGGAAACGCTTATTGGTGTGATTGTTCTCAAGAAGATCTTGAGGAAATGAGAAAAGCTCAAACTGAAGCTGGAAAAAAACCAATGTACGACGGAAGAAGCAGAAACCTTGGATTAAAAAGATCTGAAAAAACAGTATTAAGATTAGCTACCCCTGAAAGCGGTGAGATTATTGTAAATGATCTAATTAGAGGAGAAATCAAATTTAATAATACCGAATTAGATGATCTCATATTGTTAAGAAGTGATGGTTCTCCCACCTATCATTTGTGTAATGTTGTTGATGATTATGAACAAAAAGTAACAACTGTTATAAGAGGAGAAGATCATATAAGCAATACACCAAGACAAATTCATATCCAAAATGCGTTAGGTTATCCAGAATTAGAATATGCTCATTTACCTCTTGTTCTTGGAACTGATAAAAAAAGATTGTCAAAAAGGAATGCAGCTACCAGTCTTGAGGAATATCGCGATCAAGGATACCTAGATTCAGCTATTTTGAATACTTTAGCAAGATTAGGATGGTCTCAGGGTGATAAGGATGTATTTTATATGGATGATCTCATAAAAGATTTTGATATTAGGGATGTCCAAAAAGCTGGTGCAATATTTGATATTACTAAATTAGATTGGTTGAATTCACAACATCTTTCTGACCTATCTTTAGATAGTTTTAAAGAACAATTAGAGCCATTCTTACAAAAATTAGACATTGATATTAATGACCATGAACACGTCGATTTATTGATTGATTCAATGAGAACTTCTGATAACACTTTTTCTGGAATAGCAAGGTCATTAGTGCCTTATTACAAAGATATAAAAGAATACGATGCAAAAGCTTTGGAAAAATTTGTGGCTGATAAAAATTTACTAGAAGAATTAAAGGATCTTTTGAGTGAAGTAGAAGATTGGAACCAAGACAATATTAATGATGTCCTTAAAGATTTTCAAATAAAAAAAGAGTTATCAGTACCTGCTGTAAATCAGCCTATAAGAATATCTTTGACAGGGTCAACAAAATCACCTGGACTAGGGTTGACTTTATGCTTGTTTGGAAAAGAAAAATCAATCGATAGAATATCAAATCTGCTCAATTTTTTAAGTTAATTTAGGCGCTAAAAAATGTTAACAAATATAGACATATAAACCATCAAATGCCTATAATATTCTAACTAAACGCGTTTTTTTAAGGGGATATCTATGAAAAACTTTAATTTTTTACTTTCAGTAATTCTTTTATCACCGTTCGTATTGTTAGCACAAGACAGTACTGACTCAGATGTTGAAGAAGTTGTTGTTGTTGGTTCACAGATCAAAGGAGCATCAATAACTGATGCGCTTCCTGTGACTGTGCTGTCTGCAGATGACATTGAAGCTTTGGGTGTGAGTGATGGTGACGAGCTAGTTGAAAATTTAGTTGAGCAAGGTCTTAACTTTTTTAATGAGCAAGAGCAAGCCTCAGGTGGTGTTAATGCTAGTAGGGGTGACTCAGGTGCATATAACTTAAGAAATATGGGTGTTGGTAATACATTAACACTTTTAAATGGAAGAAGAATGGTAAACAATGCAGGTTACCAAACTGAATTCATCGGTGGTGACTTTGTACCAACAGTTACAGTTAATACAAATCTAATTCCAACAAATGGTTTAGATAGACTAGAAATTTTGAGAGATGGTGCCTCAGCTATATATGGTGCTGATGCTGTTGCTGGTGTAGTAAACAATGTACTTCAAACAGACTATGAGGGATCAAGTCTTTCTGTGAGAGTTACAGGTTATGAGCATTTTGATGCAACAAATACTGATATAAGTTATAAATTTGGTACTGCCCTTAATGGCGGAGCAACCAATATTTCATTATTTGCTAGATACAGAGATCGAGGTCGAATCAAAGCAAGTGAGGATGAGCGTTGGTATAGCCAAGATTACAGAAGATATCTCTCAGAAGATGACCCTTTTTATGTAAATGCATTAAGAAATACAAGTACTTATGGTTGGTTTCAACTTGATTTGCCTGGAAAAGGTGTTGGTCAAGACTGGCATGCATCTAATGATGGTGAAACAGCGCTTGCTGATGCAACAGATCCTAGAGGTGGGGCACTTCTATGTGCGCTTCCTGGAGCAGTCCTTACAGGTTTTGGAACATGTATGTTTGACAATAGACTTGGTGCTAATAGATCAAACCAGAGAGGTATGGGCGATTATCGAGGCGAAATGGAAAGATCTCAGATTTTTATTTTCGCTAATCATGAGTTTGAAAGTGGAATAGAGTTATTTAATGAAATTGGATATTACACATCCGATTCATTTAGGCTAATTTCAGCTGGAAGTTTTAAAGGTGGAATATTTAATATTCCATCAAATTATTACTGGTTCTCA
>CACOZT010000008.1 GCA_902631785.1 uncultured SAR86 cluster bacterium | reverse complement strand
TATGAACCTCTGTAACCCCCATCTTCAATAAACATATTAAGTCTGCTGTAATCAAGTATCTCTATAATGGTCATCAAAAATGGAGTTATTGCTGCTATTACGATCAATAAAAATATATGCCTGTATCTATATATGATCGAATCACGAGAAAAATAAAGATGAGCTAGAAAAAAAACAATTATTAAGAAAAAGTTTTGAAACTTAATAAATAATAATGGTAATGAAATTATTATTGCCAATAATTTTTTGTTCTCTATAAACAAAATTACCGATAGAACCATAAATAGCATTACCAAAGTATCTCTAAGAGATAATGAGCTATATAACAATAAACTTGGATAAAAAATTAGAAATAACAGCGGCCATCCTCGCAAATTTTTAGATGCATACAGCCATATGGTCAAAAGTGTAGCTATTAATCGATTAAAAAATCCAAGACTTTGAATTGTTTCGACATATGGTAAGGGTATAAAAGATAACATCCAACCAGATACTTCTACAGGAATGCTTTCAGTTAAATCATTGAGGCCAAAAGATCGAATATTTTGAACAAAATAGTAATATTGCCATTGATCGGGCATGTAACCTGGCGCAAAAAGAACATAATTTAAAAAGAATGGAGTAAAAGCAAATACTCCTAAGAAGAAAGAAAGCCACATCGGAATGTGCCCAAATCTATAAGAAACTAATATAACAATTAATATAGGTAATAAATTTGCAACATCATATAAAAACATTTACTTATTACTTCTCCATAGCTCTTTATATTTTTGTGTCATTTTTTTAAGACTAAAATTTTCACTTATTCTTTTATGGCAATCATCCTTTCTGTTAAGCCATAAAGTAGTTCTTGACCTAAACTCATCTTCAGCATCGATAACAGCATCAACTATTAATTTAGGGTTTTTAGGTGTCACTATCCATCCTGTATTTTTTACAATTAATGAAGCATCTCCAACATCCGTTGAAATACAAGGTGTTCCACATGCCATTGCTTCATTAAGAACATTTGGAAAAGCTTCTGATATTGATGAAAGTATAAAAAGATCTATACCATTCATAACAGCAGGAATATCACTTCTCATACCGAGTAAATGAATATGGCTACTCAACTTTTTTTCCTCAATATTGGTTACCAAATCATTATTATCATTATCAAGATTCTTCCCTACAAGTACAGCAATAAATTTAAGATTTTGTTTATTTAAAATATCAAATGCCTCTATTATGGAATTTTGATCTTTAAGAGGATCATAACTACCAACATGGCCTATCACAAAAGTATCATTTGAGATTTTAAACTCATTACGAAAATTATTACCTAAGTTAGTATTTCTATTAAATTTTTTAATATCATATCCATTGTGAATAACAACGCCTTTTGACTTTTTAAATCCAATAGATTCTTGAACAGTTTTTGATTTTTCAGCACAGTAAATAATTTTTTTTGGAACAAAATGTGATAATAAAGCATTAATTTTTAAGATTAAAATTGTTGACCATTTCACCTTTCCATAAATAAGTACGGTGTGGTGGACGCCCCAAAAAATATTTTTAATTCCAATAAGCCTTGCTGTCAAACCTCCAATTAAGTCAGCATGAATCATCCAAGTTTGCACTACATCTGGATTAATTTTTTTGATAAGTCTATAAAGTTTTAGTACTCCTGAAATCTTAATCTTGCCATCTGGGAAATTTAAAGAAAATACAGGTATATTTAATTTTATGAATGAAGCCTCAAGATTTTGGGTATCAGATAAAGAGATTATTGTGTGGCTAAATTCCTTATCATATTCACATAAATTACATAAAATTGTTTCAGCACCTCCCTTATTTAATCCTGTAATAATATGTAAAACTTGCATCTTTTTGACCCGCTTAATAATTAAGTTTAGCTACCAAGGATATTAAAGCCTTTTTAAAATCTTATTTAAAAAGAACAATATGAATTCTTTAAAATTTACTGGTTTTATTATATCAAATGCCTCATTTATATAGGGGACTGCATCGCTCCAACTAGATCTTTTAGCTAAAAGCTTTTTTACTAATGTAAGTCTGTTATCTTTCCTTCTTTGTTTAATTTCACTAACTGGTAATAATTTTTTATCTAAAGAATTATTAAGAAAGTCTTCAACTCCATTAAAAGTAATATAAGGATCTGACTTACTCCAAGAATTTTCGCGTATATGTTGAATAAATCCAACTCTATTAATGCCACGAAACATTTTTATTTTTGCTATACGAAGGATTAAATCAAAATCTTCATTAAATTTAAGAGATTCGTTGTATCCATTAACTTCCATAAGTGCATCTTTTTTAAATAAATAATTTGTTATTTGTCCAGGAATTCCATTTTTACGGCCAACTAAACAAACATCTAACTTTCCATCAATCTCTGGGACATCTAATGTAATATTTGATTTTTTTTCAATGCATTCAATTCTACTGCAAAAAATAGAAGCGTAACCCTCTCCAATCATATCTAAAATTTCTTCACGCCACTCTAAAGAGTTTGACAATAACTCGTCATCAGAATCAATAAAAAGAATAAATTCTCCTATAGCTAATGAGATTCCTAAGTTTCTTGCGCTTGATGGGCCTCCATTTTTTTTCCACTTATAAGTTATTGGAATATCTGTATGAGAAATAAAACTATTAGCTATTAGTTCAGCTTCATTCTTATCGGAACCATCATCAATAACTATAATCTCTAAGGGTTTTAAAGTTTGATTTATAACAGAAGGTATAGATCTTTTTAAATACTCAGCATCATTATATGTGGTAATTATTACAGTCGTTTTACTAATTATAATAAGCCCCCATTTTAAGAATTATTATTGTCAAAGTTTATTGTCTCAAGTAAAAAATTTTTAAATTTGCTTTCATCAAAATCTTGATAAAGCTCATAAGACCAGTCATGTACACTCTTACAATAGCTAACATATGTGTCTTTGTTTTTTAACTCTGTCAACAATTTTTTTAAATCTTCATAATCCTTTATGACTAAATCCTTAAGTGGATATTTGTACTGATTTAAGAATATTTCATCTGGAGATAGAGGATTATGCATATCAACATATATTGTTGGTATTCCTTTAATTGCAGCATCAAGAGATGAGGTGGAGTTAAATGTTATATGAATATCAACATCATCCAATAAATCTAAAATTGGTGTTTTATTATCAAAAAATACAAAATCATTTTCAATCTTTAGTTCAGGACATTGAGTTACAGAATATCTTGGATGGTGTCTAAATATAATTTCATAATTATGTAATGTTAAAAATTGAGCATTATCTTCAATTAGTTTCTTAACAATCTGCACATATTGCTCATTAAATTCTTTTCTCAAATTATTTCCAGAATCATCAGCAGTGATTTGTAGAGTGAATAATATTTTTTTTTTGTGATTTAAAATTCGATCAACATCTTTTGTAGGTTTATCTAAACCAACATTTAAAACATTTTTTTCGTTATAGAACATTGAATTATCATTATCTATTAATAAGTTTTTAAATATATCGCCGTAAACTAGAGTAGTAATTTTATTTGCAGATTTTACTTTTGGCGGCTTTCCGTCTTTTAAATATCCGGCATGTCCTTTAAATATAATGCCGTGTTGATAATCAATAATACAAGCATTAGAGTCAATACTTCTCCATAATGTAACGTTATTCCATATAAGAGTAATATATACTTTTGAATAAAATTTTTTAAAAAATAATACCCTTAAAATATTGGAAATTTTTATATCTCTCTCATAGTGTTCATTAATAGATGAAGGTTCTTCATAAATAAAGTTATAAATTTTTCTAAATATTATTTGAACTAAGGAGATAAAGTCAAAAGGAATAGATTTATTATGTCTTATAAAATGTTTATACTCCCCCTTAAGATCTGTTTCTTCAAATATTGCAAAATTAAGGTTGTTTTTTTTGCAACATTCGATCATAGGATTAAGTAAAAGATTTTGCCCGGCTTCTCCTCTGTTGAAAAATACAGAACTCACAAACACTACATCATACTTTTTCGGAATAAAAATAAGTTTTATAAAATAACATGCTGAAACTAAAAGACTTTTAAAATCATTAATCATTTTTTTATAAAAAGCAGCTATCGCAAACTTTATTTTGGTTAAGCATGAGTTGCCATATCTTTAAAATGTTTATTATTTTCAATTAATTCTTGATATGTACCTTGATCTGCTAACTTTCCTTTGTTTATAAAAAATATTTTGTCACATTTTTTTACAGTTTTAAGACGGTGAGCAATTAAAATTATAGTTTTTTTACCACTAAAATCATGAATAGCTTCCATGATCATTTTCTCAGTAATTCCATCCAACGAACTTGTTGCCTCATCAAAAACGAGTACCTCTGCATTCTGATAAAGGGCTCTTGCAATTCCAATTCTTTGACGTTGGCCTCCTGAAAGTTGAACTCCTCGTTCACCTACTTTTGTATAAATACCTTGATCAAGAGTTGAGACAAAATCACTAAGATGAGCAAGCTTTAAAACTTTTTGGACTTGATCAAGATTGATTTGATTCTCGGGAATACCAAATGCTACATTTTCAGCAATAGTTCCTTCTGATAAAAAGATAGTTTGTGCAACAAAACCAATTGTGTTTTGCCATGATCGTCGATTTTTAAGAGTTACTATTTCTTCATCAATCTTTAGATGTCCCTCATCTGGTTCAATTAAGCCCAATAAAATATCTATTAGCGTTGATTTTCCAGAGCCAGATGGACCAACAATTCCTATAACATTATTAGATGGTATTAGCATATCTAATTTATTCAGCGCAGGCTCTTCTTTGTTTGGATAAGTGAAAGTAATATTATCAAGTGAAATACTATGTTTAGGATTAAGATAATTTTGTTGAAACTTTTGAAATTGATATTCTTTATGTAATGAGTCATGAAGATCTTGTTGTATCGATTCAAATGCAGGAATATTGGCTCTTATAATTGCGATGCTTGAATAAATTTGTTGGAAAGCTGGAAGTAATTTTATTATTCCAATTGCATAAACAGAGAGTATTGGAAGAATCATACCAAGATTTCCATTGTGAGAAGCAATTAAATACAATATCAATGTTATCATCGATCCAAATGCAAGAAGCTCAACAAAATATCGAGGTGCATGAGCTAATGCAGCATTTGTTCCTTGACTATAAGCAAGTGTTTTGCCTGATTTATTAAAACGATCAATAAAATCATTATCTCTGCCCATTAATAATAGATCTTTAATACCTCCAAAACCTTCATTCATTAGGCGGAATCGCTCTTCGTTAACTTTCGATATTGCAATACCATTCTTGTTAAGGCGATTTCTAACTCCTTTGAAAAGAAAAAAATATGAAATTGCAAAAATCGATAAACCAATTAGCGCTACCTTTGGATCATAAAAAAATATGCTTAAGCTCATTAGAAATGAAAGAACAACTTTTGAGTTCATTTGCATAAGTGGAACTAAGACAGCTCCCGTGACTCTCATTGTTTCAGTAGCTATTTTTTTTGTAAGTTGGGCGCTACTTCCAGATGCATGAAATAACCAGCCCTGTCGAAGATAATATGTGTAGAGTCTGTCAGCAATCTCAGTTCCAATTTTATTAGCAAACATTGATAACCCCCATGTTGTAAAGATAGAAATTATCATTGATATAAATAATAACCCTAATACACAAAGGCCTATATAAAAAACAAATTGTGATTCAGATGCAACACCACTTTGCATATATATTTCAGCAAAAAATGTGTTCTGCTCTAATTGACTCATATCACCCACCAAGGCCATAAAAGGGATAATTGAAGCCACACCAAGGATTTCAAAAACAGACATCACAATAACTAAAAATTGAAGTATGTAAAAACGTTTGCGTTGATTTGTAGATAGAAGATTAAAGAGATTATTTATAAGCTTAAACATATGCAAAGTTCATTTGTCTTATGTAAATTGATGCTTTTGAAATCTGAGATTTATATATTGATCAGAAGAGATAATCATCGCTTATGTAGAATTTTTTTTACTTAAAAATTCACGAATTATAACAATTAAAATTCCTAGCAAGCCTCCTAACACTGCGCCTAAAATAGAAATCGATTTACGATTTGGTTCAATCTTTTCTTCCATTACCTTTGGAGGATCAAGATATGAAAAAACATAAAAGTCATTAGCTTCTATTAAAGTTAATTGTTGCATTTTGTTTTGAAGCAACTGTGCAATAACTTGTTTGATTTCAGTGTAACTTGTTTGAGCCATCTGAGTATTTAAAAAATCCATTGCAGCTTGTGCTTCTCGTTTATCATTTGTTCTAAAAAAATCATTTAATTGATTAACTATTAAATTTGTCCATTCTTTTGCAATATATGGTGATTGATGCCTTACAGATATGGTGACAAAACCTGTATCGTAATCTTGTGTAAACTCTAGAATCCTCTTGAAATCTTTATAACTTTTTTGAGAACTTGGGATTTTATTCCAGGTTTGTGTATCACTATTAAATATATTTTTATCATAAATTATTTTATTATTTTTAGAATCCCAAGAACTTAATGCCATTAAATCTGGTAAGAAAATATTTGGTAAAATGTTGTCCTCATAGAAGCTCAGTGTTCTTAACTTTTTTAATGCTTTTGTTGAGTTGCCTACAGACTGAGTTTGTAAATTTATTCCAGCAAAACTTGCTAACCCTCCAATATTGCTCATAGCCTGACTAGATCCTATCTCGGAGACCACTGGACTTAAAAGAGCCTCAGACTTATATACATTTGGCAAAGAAATACTATATAAGACTGCCATTATTGACAATGATGCAGTTAAGCCAATAATAATAAGTTTTTCACTCCAAATAGCATCAAAAAGTTGCCTAAGATCTATTTCATCTTGATTGGAACTTTCTTTTATATCTTTATCATTTTTCATGAAGGTATTATACAGTTTTATTTATTGCTTGTTATAGATGTCTATGATGTTATCTTAGTATGAATTAAGTTTTTGAGTATTATCTATTGTTTCTTCTGCAAGAATATCAGCAATTTTTTTTGCAGCATTACCTGAACCATAAAGATGATCAGATGTAATTTTTTTCTTATCTGAAATCTGTATTTTAATTGCATCAGTAATGGACTTTTCACTATAGTCACAATCAATAATATTGTTTCCTCTTAGTCTGGCATTTTGTCTTGTGCCAATATTGACAGCTTTCACACCCATGAACTCTCCTTCACGAACGGCACTGCTTGAGTTTCCAACAAGACACTTACATAAAAATAAAAGTTGAAGATAAACTTCAACAGGAAGATTTTTAAATAAATATAACCAATTTGGTGAATTTTTTTCTCTGAAAACTCTTATTTCTTTGGAAATAAGTTCTGTGCCAGCATCTGCGTTTGGCCAGAGCATGATAACCTTTGTTTTTAATGCGCTTAATGCTAACAAGAGATTTTGTGTTAAATCACGTAGGTCTTTATACTCTGTTGTAACTGGATGGAATGATACTAAAATAAAATCTTCATTAACTAAATCAAATTTATCTCCAACTCCTTGAAACTTATTAAAAATATCATCCGAAGAAAGCATATTGCCATTTTTATATTCTTGAACTACATCATTAATATAGTCAATTCTTGGGCACCCAACGTTATAAACGGTTTCAGATAATTCTCCCATCTTAATAAGCCTATCCTTAGCATCTTCATTAGCAACAAAATGGAGATTTGCCATTTTTGAGATTGCATGTCTTATTGACTCATCAATTGTTCCAGACCTCTCACCGCCCATAGAATGAGCTAAAGGAACATTCATCAGCATTGCTGTAGATGCTATTGGCAGAACATCAAATCTATCTCCAATTACGAATATGTAATCTGGATTATATTTTCCGATAATTGATGGGAAGACATTCATAGTTATGCCGCAAGACTGTGCCATATTTTCTAATTTGCCACCTTCCACGAGTGAGCTCATTTTTTCATTTACTGTGAAACCATCTAATTTAATGATTTCTTCAAGATTGCCATACTTATCAATCAATCCAGCTGCACCAAGAATAATGATCGGTTCAAGCGCGCTATGCTCCGTAAAAGCTTTTAGTAAAGATCTTGCGCTACTATAATTTGCTCTGCTTCCTATATAAATTAATACTTTTTTACTCATCTGCTTGTTTCCTTAATGCTTTTGCAACATGCTTAAAAACTATGTCATGGGCATCTAAAGTGGCACCTCCAGCATGAGGTGTTATTAGAATTTTATTAGAATTATCTTTTTCAAGTGCGAATTCAATTAAAGGATCATTTGGAATTTTTCCCGAATCGAATTCATTTTTTAAAACATCAAGAGCTGCAAAACCAACTTTTCCAGATTTTAAAGAGTCTAATAAATCATGAGAATTTATAACATCCCCCCTTGATGTATTTACAATTACTACACCGTCTTTCATTTTATCTAAAGCACTTTTATTAATCATCTCAAATGAAGTTTCATTTAATTTTGGATGCAAAGTAATAATATCTGATTGCTTAATTAAATTATTAAAATCTGTTTCATGCTTTTCAAATCCTATAAGTGATGACTTGTCATTATCGTAAATAATTATGTTCATATCGAAAGATCTTGCATACTTATATATCATTTTACCAAGTCTACCAAAACCAATAATTCCAATAGTTTTATTTTTTAATTGGCTTCCTCTTATATCATTATTTTTCCAACTTCTATCAGACAACACTCTGTTAGTTAAAGGTAAGATTTTTCTATTTGCAGCTAAAATCAATAGCCAAGCAAGCTCAGCAGTACTTGATATCTCTTTTATAAAATCAGCATCATCACTCAGGCAAGAAAATTTAATATTATTCTTTTTTATTGCAGTAACATTTAAATGATTAGTACCAGTAGAGGGCGTAAATATATATTTAAGATTAACGGCCTTGTCTATCAGTTTTGCATTATGGTTGATATATAAATGAGGAACTAAAATAGTATATTTTGATATATTTTTAATAAAATAATCTTCACTATATTCGCAAAAATCACAATCGAAGTAATCTTGAAAAATCCTAATTTCTGGATATTCATCAATCTCAAATCCGATAAGGGCTTTATGTTTCATAAAACAATTTCAATTTATTAAAAATACCTAATTCCTTTAAATATTTATCCGAATTAATTAAGGCTTCAGCTTTATAAAAATCAATCTCTTCATCAATATTAATTGAGTGAAATTCAGAAACTTCAATTGGTTTTACATGAGAACCTCTTATTAATTTTTTCTTAAGAATTTGTTCTGTTTTTGTTAGATATATACTTCCGCTTCTGATAAATGCATCTGGAAAAAAATCTTGCCGTCTTGATGGTTCGGGTTCTTGATATTCATTACAAAAATCTTTTAGGAAACCTTTTTCATCAATTAATTTTATTCTTCTTGGGTGATGGTCACTTAATTTATAAATCGAAGCAACGCATGTGATGACTTTATCAGTTTTCATGAGTTCGATAGAATTTCTAATGTCCTCTATACATCTAAATGGTGATGTCGGTTGAAGAATCATTACATTATCATAATAAATATTCTGTTCAGCATAATAATTTAAGGCATGCACTACAGCATCGACAGTTGGAGACTCATCCAAAGCAAGATTTTTTGGACGAATATAATTCTTTGTGTAGTCAATTTTTTTAAGCTTATCTAGGTAAGAATTTGAATCTGTTGAAACAAGAATATCATCAAATATACCCTCCTCTTGACATAATTGAGCTACATAAACTGAATATGCTAACAAAGGTATTCCATTTAAGAGACGAATATTTTTATCCACAACTCCTTTAGATCCTGATCTTGCAGGAATGAATGCCAATGTCTTCATTTTAAATGCTTCCAATCAAGTGGCTTACCTGCTTTTATTTTTGATAATACTTTTTTATTAAGAACTTTTTTGTAATCAGATGAGTGTATTTTTGATAATGGTTTTAGAAAAGATAACATGTTCATTGTGATTTTTTCACCAACATTGATATCAACTTTGGCATAAATACTTTTTTCAAATGTTTTCTTCATTTGTTTAAATTTATTTATGTCTTTAGTTTCATCTTTTATATTTACAGCATTCCAAACATAATCTAACGAAGTACATAATTTTTCAAATTCATTGAAATCCAAAGAGAAAGATGCGTCTGGACCATACAAATCTTTAGAAAGAGTAAAATGTTTTTCAATTAAACATGCACCAAGGGCTGCTGCAGCAATCGATGTGGCATCTGTGGTGGTATGATCACTCAAGCCAACATTTACGCCAAATTTCTTTTTGAATAGAGAGATAAATCCAAGACCAGATTTTTCCGGAGGACATGGATAAATTGAGCTACATTGAAGTAGATAAAACTCCTTGTGATTTTTTAATTTACCTAAAGTTTTTGCTATTTCATCCATAGATGACATACCACTAGACATAATAATCTTTAAATTCTTTTTTGAAGCAAGATAATCTATTAAGGGCATATTTGTGACTTCTCCAGAAGCTATCTTGATATAATCAAAACCAACTTTTATACACATTTCTGCAGCCTCAATGCTAAAAGGTGAAATGCAAGAATATACACCAAGGCTTTTACATAATTTATGAAGTTCTTTAAATTGACTATCCGAAAATTTGGTTCTATCGAAGTATTCGAATCTGTTTTCATCTTTAAAATAATATGGTGAAGGCGCATCTTTTGTTGTTTCAAATTCAGGAATATGACATTGATATTTAACAACATTTGCGCCTGCTTTTACTGCAGCTCTCGTAAGCTGTTTTGCTAAGCCAAAACTACCATCATGTGTCATGCCAATTTCTGCAACTTTAAGATATTTTTTCTTCACTTATTCCCCGATACTTGCGCTATTATATTTTCAATCTAGAAAAATTAAAATTCGTTTCATTCTATAATAGTATTATCAACTTATAAAAGATTAATCCTTATAATTTTTTTGAACTAACATTAATTTCATCATGTATGCCATGCGAATTAATTTGTTTAAATTTGAGACTACATAAAATAAGGGATTTGCTATAAATCCTGGTAGTATTATGAGCAATTTAAAAAAAGAAGAGGTCTTTGAGCCTGAATTTTCATTTTTATTTCTTGAAACTTCATAAGCTGCCATAGCTTCATTTTTTATAAGCGTATTTTTTGGCAGAATAACAAGCTCATTAGATCTCATAATACTTTTATAAAAGAAATCAATGTAATTGAGTTTCCCTATTAAAAAAGAAACAGAACTAACCTCAGATTTCAATTTGTTAAGAAGATTTTCACGGTAATAAAATTGTCTAGCTCTTGCCTTAGGACCATAAACTAGTGGATTTAAGTCTGGATTTTTGTCATCAATTAAATTTTTAGAATAATTTTTTAGTTTATGAGAATAGCCATCACCTCCAAATTTAAGATCTACGCCCTTCTCAACAAATCTTTCATGAAAAAATCTTAGTTTTCCATTTCGAAGCATATGAAGTGTTATGTCGAGGTGGCTATATGCATTAGCTTCGCTTGGATTAGTAAAAGTATTTATATCTAAAGCTTTCAAAGATTCAACACGATAAATTAAACCAGTCATGTAAGTCGACAATGGGCTTAGCGCAACATAGCCATGTATGTTAGATTCCATTATTTTTGAACTAGGCTTCCAGTAATAATCATTTGTGCTTTGATCAAATATTGAACATGCAATAACTTGGGTACTTTTATCTATATTCTCAAGAAAATTTAATATATTTTTATAATTCATTTTATTAACTCTATCCTCATCGGACAAAAGCATGCAAAACTTTGCATTTGTTTCATTAAAAAGTTTTATGCTATTTGCTTGAGGTCCTCTATTTGATTCAAAACAATCATAATTAACTCTGGAATCAAAATCTCGAAATTTTTCTAAATTTGGTTCGTAACCATTAGAGTTACATCTAACGGTCAATCTTTGATCATTGCAATCTATAACACTCTCAATTGCGGCCTTAGCGCTTTCATTTCTATTAAAAGTAGGTATTAGAATCTCTAAAAGCGGCTTCATTTTTTTAAATTATGCAGATGGATAAAGACATTTAGAAGTAATTATATTATATATGTTTTAGAAAAATTATATTTATACTAATTGAATGGTTGAGATAAAGAATCATATATAATGTGCAAATTAAAGATTTAAAGCATTGGGTTAAATTTTCTAAAACTTATATTAAGTTGTTTTTGATAATTAAAAAAAGTAGTTAAAAATTTTGCAAAACTTCTATAAAAATAAAAAGATACTAATTACTGGATCATCTGGGTTCGTAGGATCATGGCTTTCAACAGCACTTTTCGAAATGGGTGCTTCCTTGTATGGCATTAGTCTAAAACCAAATACTTCACCAAGCTTATTTAAGTTATTAAATCTCGAAAATAAAATAAATCAAAAATATATTGATATCTGTGAATTTAATAAATTAGATTCCGCTATAAAAGAAATTTCTCCAGACATCGTATTTCATTTAGCAGCACAACCATTAGTTAGAGAGAGCTATGAAAGGACTATTGAGACTTTCA
Organism: uncultured SAR86 cluster bacterium; assembly: GCA_902631785.1. GTDB lineage: Bacteria > Pseudomonadota > Gammaproteobacteria > Magnimaribacterales > D2472 > SAR86A. The sequence goes on along the minus strand of CACOZT010000008.1, from coordinate 12,811 downwards.
ATACAAATGTTATTGGTACTTTAAACGTCCTTGAGGCTTGTAAAAATTTAGGTACAAATGTGAATTTTGTTTGTATTACTACGGACAAATGTTATGAAAATAATGAACTTGGGCAAAGATTTGTTGAATCAGATCCTATGGGAGGGAAGGATCCTTATAGTGCATCAAAAGCATGTACAGAAATTGTCACAAAATCACATGCACTATCTTTTAATAGTCTTAAGCTGTGCACTGCAAGAGCTGGAAACATTATTGGTGGTGGTGATTGGGCAAAGGATAGAATTGTAACTGATATTGTTGAATCCATAGAACAAAAGAGAGATATAGTTTTAAGAAGTCCAAATGCAATAAGGCCATGGCAACACGTAATTGATGTTGTAAATGGCTATTTAAAATTAGCAATTTATAACGCAGATAAAAAAGATATATTTGATTCATTTAATTTTGGCCCCCAAGAGGAAAATGAAATTGATGTAGAAACATTAACAAATAAATTCATATCAAATTGGAATTCTTGTGACTCAAATATAGTTATTGATAATAATGAAAATTTACCTGAATCGAAAATATTGAGATTAGATTCATCTAAAGCAAATCATATCCTAGATTGGGAGCCTTTGATGGATATTGATGCCACTATTAAAGAAACTGCTGTTTGGTATGAAAATTTCTTTTTAAATAAAGATATTTATGAGTTTACAATCGAACAAATAAATAAGTATTTATAACATCTCTCTTATATCGTTTAGGTGCAAGTCTGCATCTTCTACATATTTACCGTATCCCCATCCTGCAAAGACGAATTTAATGTTATTTTTTTTAGAAGCAATAAAATCTCCTATGGTGTCTCCAATATATGCAGTGTTTAGAGGATTAATTTTATAATCTTTAATAGTTTTTGAAATTAGTGTGCTTTTATCTTTTTTTGACTGATCATTTGGATCTACAGAAGAATAGTTATCAAAGAGCTCAATAATTTTTGAATTTTTTAACATTTTCTCAGTTGGAGCAATTCTTTTATTTGTAATGAGCATTAAATTTTTTTTCTTTTCTAAAGTCTTTAATGTTTCTTGAACACCTTCATAAAGTTTTGTTTTATAGCAATAATCAGAATCATACAATTCTATAAAATTTTCAATTATTTTATCTATTTTGACTGTATCTTTTTTTTGAACTAGATTTTTAAGTGTTTCTTTTAGAGGTGGGCCGATTATTGATTTATTAAGATTGCCTTTGATATTAATATTATTGAGCTGAAGAGCTTTTTTAAGGCAAAGTAATATTTCAGGTGCAGAGTCAAAGAGTGTTCCATCTAAATCAAAAATTAAATTATCCTCAGCGATGGACATTTATAAAGTTATCATGTGTATTGTTCTAAGAAAAGATCAATGCTTTGATATAGATGATTAATCATTTCGTCATCAAGTCCATGATGACAAGCTAGTAGAATTCCTTGTTTCATTACTCTATCAGCATTTACAAAATCATCAGGCTTACCAACATATTTTACATTTTTCATCATAGGTTGACGAAGAACATTCCCAGTAAAGACTACTCTAGTTTGAATATTTCTTTTTTCAAGGAAAATCTGCATATCAGTTCTATTGAAAGGAGCATCTTTTTTCACAATCATAGGAAACGCAAGCCAACATGTGTATGCTTTAGGATTTTGCTTTGGAAGAGAAAAATACTGAGAATATTTTGAAAAAAACTTTAAATGTGAATCAAAATGTTTATTTCTTAATTCCATATTTTTATCAAGCTTATTAAATTGAACCAATGCAAAAGCAGCGCTTATCTCAGATGGCTCAAGCTGATATCCAAGCTCTTCAAAAACGAATTTTGCATCATACTGAATTCCCTCTAATTGAACATTAAATCTATTTTCAATAGCTTCACTTTCAACAAACAAAGACGAACTTCTTCCCCATGATCTTAATAGACTACATTTATCTGCTATCGATTTATCTGAGGTAACTATCATTCCTCCATTTCCAGCTCCATTAATGATGTGAGAACCATAAAAGCTTGTAATCGCAATATCGGCAAAACTCCCAGTAGAAACTCCATCATATGTGGCTCCTATGGTATCTGCTGAATCCACAAGTATTTTTAAATTATATTTATCAGCTATCTCTCTGATGATTGGCCATTCGCAAATATTTCCCATCAAGTCTGGTGCTACAATTGCTGAGGTATTTTCATTGATCTTTTCCTCAATTTTTGTCTCGTCAATACAATAAGTATCTTCTTTGACATCAACGAATACTGGTACTAATCCGCTATTAACAATACAGGCAACAGTTGTACCAAAAGTTAAAGCGGGTGTAATAACCTCAGAACTTTTAGGTAAATTAAGTGCCTCCATTGATAAATAAAGAGCAGAAGATCCAGAATTTACCATTATTCCATAGTCATGCTCATACTTTTCAGCTACTTTCGCTTCAAATTCACGAACATTCTTAGACATTTGAGTGGTTGTCTTTAATACCTCAACGACAGCATTAATCTCTTCTTCTCCATGAACGGTTGAGCCATATGGGACTCTTATAAAGTCATTCATTACAGTACCTCTTACTAATAAATTTATATTAATTATTATAAATCATATGGTTTATGATGTATTTTAATTAAGCATTTTTGCTATAGATTCCGATAAAGAAACTTTTTGCACTAAATTAAATTTTTTTCTAATTTTTTTACAATCTGGAACATACACTGTTTTTCTTAAATTATTATTTGTTTCATTAAGAATATCCACTTTGATTTTTTTGTTTGACAATTTTTTTATCAACATGGCTAAGTCCTTTATAGAAATACTATCTTCAGAGCCAATATTGTAGATTGTTTTTTTAAAGGAATCGTTTTTTAATATTTCAATAAGCCATTCTATTAAATCATCTTGGTCAAGGTATGATCTTACTGATTTTCCATCGCCCTTAATAATAATATTATTGTTGTTATTTGCATCATTTACAAAATTTCCTATTGCAAAATGTACATCTAAAGGTAAATGAATTCCTGAAAAACAAAAACATCTTGCAATTGAAATATTTAGATTATATTTATCATGGTAGTGCAAGCATAAATGTTCAGCTTCTCTTTTTGATGTAGCATATATATTTGAAGAATTTAATATGTCTGATTCGAGCACATCTGTTTCAGAGAAACTATTTTTATCAGATGGCATTTTTCCATAAACCCCTCCTGAGCTAACAAATAAAAGTTTTGACATTGGAAAATGATCTCTTACAAAATTAAGTACATTTTTTGTTCCTTCGACAATCTGTTCATATCTTTGTGTGTCAGACAATTCTGTTACGTTTGTAGAATCTGCAGCAGCATGAATTACATGAGTAAAATTAAATTTAGAAAGATAAGAAATATCTTTTAAGATGTCGCCATATATATAATTAACATTGCTAATATCCGAGAATTCCTTATTTTTGTTTAGAAATCTTTCTGCAGATCTGCCAACAATAGTTACAGAGTCAATATAATTTGGATTATTAAATTTTATGTAATTTAAAAATGCCTTACCGAAGAAACCGGTACCACCTATGAATAATATGTCCATTAAAATTAAAGGATTTATAATCCTCGCTCTAGTATTTTCTTTCTTAGTGCTTTATTTTCGTCAAAAGGGCCATCAACATTATCTATAGTCAATTTTTCATCTTTTGATAAGTCAGTCTTAAGGGTTTCCCCATTAAAAACTTCTCTGCACGAAAGTTGACCCTTATTTAATGGAATAGCCAAATAAAAATATTTACTAAAGTTTTCGCTATTAATTACTAACCCTTTTTTTAAATCTTGTTTCGCATAGATACCTCTTACTAGTGCATCAAGATATTTCGTTTCATTTTTAGGGATTGGTCTTCTTTGTGTTGAAATACCTCCAGCCATTTCAACAGACTTATGAAAGGCTTTAAACCATTCATCACACTGATGTGGAAGTGAACAATATTTTTGAACATTATGATCTGGCCATTCGATATCAATATGTCTTTCCCAGCTTCTTGCACCTTTTGCATATGACATCATCATTGAAGATGACCAATCATGATATTCGTGCGATGAAAAACCAATTACATTATCTGGATATCTGTTTTTAAGATAATCGATTTGATCAAGGTGTAACTGATCATCTTCAGAGGGATATAGCGAAACACAATGATTAATACACAAAGGAATATCTCTTTTAGCAAAAAAAGACACAACATCATCTAAATCTTTTTCAGATGCTCCACCAGAAGATACAATCACTGGCCTTCTAGTAGAGGCAATTTTCTCGATTAATGGCCAGTCATTCATATCAGAGCTAGCTATTTTTATGATTGGTAAGTCAAATTCAACACAAAGATCTACCGAGTCTTCATCAAAAGGTGTTGACATAGGAATACATCCCATATTTTTAATCTCATCAATTAAAATTTGATACTGATCTTTAGTTAATGCTTTGGCCTCGGTCTTTTGAATATAATATAGGGACTTTTCTTCAGATGAAACAGATCCTTTATAATCTGGATGAACAAATGTATCCATTTTTCTGAATTGAAGTTTTACTGCAGCTCTGACATTATTTTGTCTTGCTACTACTGCATGATCACGGATTAACTTTAGTCCCCTCTCCAGATCGCCACAATGGTTATTTGCAGCCTCTAAAACAAATAAATTACCAAATATCTTGATATCATTTTGACTAATGCTCATTGAGAATCCTATTATATGAGTTCAATTTTTATCACATTTCAACGGGCGTATTCTATCAAGAGAACTTATTTTCTGCTACCACTTTTTCCATGGCGCTTTGTCATCTTGCCATAATTTTTCTAGCAATTCCTTATCTCTAAGTGTATCCATTGGCTGCCAAAAACCATCATGTTCGTAAGCCATCAACTCATTATTTCTAGCAAGTTCTTTAAGTGGCTTTTGCTCCCAAATACAATCGGGACCATCAATAAGCTCTATTACGTCAGTTGATAAAACAAAAAAACCACCATTTATTAAACCGCCATCTCCTTTTGGTTTTTCTACAAAATCTTTTACCAATTTATCCTCTATATTTAATGCTCCAAAACGTGCTGGAGGTATTACAGCAGAAATTGTAGCTTTTTTACCATGACTCTCATGAAAAGATATTGAATCTGAAATATTTATATCACTAACACCATCTCCGTATGTTAAACAGAAGGTATCTTCATTAGTAAGGTAATTTTTAACAGCAAGGATTCTTCCTCCAGTCATGGCATTTTCTCCGGTATCTACAAGAGTTATTCGCCAAGGCTCTGACCTATCACTGTGGACTGTAATTTTATTATTTTCTAGCTCAAACGTTACATCAGATTGATGGAGTGAATAATTAGCAAAATATTCTTTAATTAAATACCCTTTATAACCACAACAAATTACAAAATCGTTGATCCCATGGTGCGAATAAATTTTCATTATGTGCCATAAAATTGGTTTATTTCCAATTTCAATCATTGGTTTGGGTTTTAGATGAGTTTCCTCACTTATTCTCGTTCCAAGTCCGCCTGCCAGAATTATTGCTTTCATATCTTTATACTCTTCATTAAAGTAATGAGATTTTAATTATATATTTTTGTTAACATATTTAAACCAATTAATGTTTCGTCTAACATCAATTTATGTTTCTTAGCTTTAATAGAATAATCTTTTATGTCACTAAAGAAATCCTTTACATATTTAATATCCTTTAATTTACCACCAGATAGCACCAGATTCTTGTATTTATTATTCGGATCTATTTTCTTTAATGCAATGAGGTATTCATTGCAAAATGATTTCAAAAGAATCTCATAAAAGAGATGATTTTCTTTAAATGAATCTAAAATATTTTTATGATTTTCATCATCATATCTCCAATTTGATTTAAAAATATTTAAGCTAAATTCTGGAATATAGTCTTCAGGTAGTGTTTTTTGAGCTTCATTTAAATTTTGCCAAAAATTTTTGTCTTTACAAATCTTATTTTTAATAAAATTAAAACTTCTGCCAGCAGGTATATGTGATATTGCCTTTATAAATTTTCCAAAAAAAGGTTTTACATCATAGTTTTCAGAATATTCTAAATTAGAATTACATATTGCAAGAATTTGACTTCCAGTACCAATATTTATACAGATATCCTCATTAGAAATTTGTGCTCCAAATAAGGCTGTTTGCAGATCTCCAAAACCTCCGAATACATTTATTTTATTACTTTTAATCTTTATCTCTCCAATTAATGGAACTTCATCATCGCCGAAAACTTTAGGCAAAATTAAATTTACATTTGGATATATATATTTCAAATCATTAGTTAGCCAAGTTTTATTTTTTATATCTAAGCATCCAAAAGATGCAGCCATTGAGTCATGAATAACATCAAAACTTTTGCCATACTTGTGAACAATTAGTTCGGGAAGACTGAGAACTTTTTGAGAAGAATTTTCATTGCATGATTCGAACATATTGATGAATGGGATGCCATGAAATAAGGATTGACCAGAAATTTCATGATGTTTGCGATTGTAATTTAATGCTTTTGATCTAATTAAATCAGATTCACTTGAAGTATACCTCCAACTGTAAAAATCAGAATACTCCATAGATTTTGTATTAAATAAAGTAAAGTTGTGCATCTCGCTACAAATCCATATTTCTCCAAATGAAAAAGATTCATATTGCCTTTCAACATGAGAAATAAACTCCTTAATAATTATTTCGGAATTGAATTTATCGCCATGTTTTGTAGAAAATGATTCTGAAACATATTCTGTTTTAATATCAAGAACATTATTTTCTTGAATAACTGATTTTATAGATGATGCGCCAACATCTATTAATAATCTATTCAATTTTTAACTCATTAATAACAGAATCTTTTGCTTCAAGAATAAGTTGGTACGTTTCATTTATATCATTATATGCAAATTGCATATTTCCAATATTCTGTAAATATGTAAAGTTTGCTTTGTTACCAACAGTTTTTTTGTCTTTTCGCAGATGTTCTGAAATATCATTAAAAGAGCTTTTTGACAGCAAATCAATATATCGATGGTCAATAATTGATTTTGCAGATTGAATAATATCTTTACACAATGTTTCGTCCATCATGTTGAGACGTCTTGATAAATCATTTTCAATTAGTATGCCTATAGCAACTCCAATACCATGGGGTATTTTAAACTCAGTTATTGCCTCAACCGCATGCCCAATTGTATGACCATAATTCATTGATTTACGAATATTAATTTCATATTCATCTTCCTCAATTACTGCTTTTTTAACTAAAAGTGACGAAATTATCAAATTCCTCATTGCAGATTTATCGCCAGCAAGAGAATTTTGTATATTATTTTTAAATATTTCAAAGGACTTTTCTCCTCCAGTTAAAGAAAGCCTAAAGATTTCTCCATAACCACATGCCAGATCTTGAAAAGTAAGGGATTCTATAAAGTCAGAACAAAGTATTAATTCACGAGGAGCTGAAAATAAGCCCAACAAATTTTTATAAGTTTTAAAATTTACTGCTGTTTTTCCTCCAAGACAGCTATCAGATATTCCTAATAATGTTGATGGAAGATAAGACCAAGGTACTCCTCTTTTAAATAAATAAGATGCTGAGCCGCCAAGGTCTTGGAGAATGCCTCCTCCTATCACATAAATATCAGATCCTTTATTAATATTATGCATTGCATAAAATTCACAAATACTAAGAACAGTATCAATGTTTTTTATAGACTCCGATGCATCTACAAGATAAATTCTTTTCTTATCTATTTTGATATCTTTTTTTAGATGGATATCGAATACCTTACTATCAACAATCAAACATCCTTGATTTGATAATTTTGTATTTATTAAGCTACAAATACTTTCTAAATCTTGAAATCCTTTTAACTTATAATTTTTTGGAGTCGATTCAATCTCAAACTCTAACTCATCTAATTCAGATATATCAGGATAAAAGAGGTCAGTATCGTCAATGATAAATTTATTCATCTATATACTCTTGAAAACCTCCACACGAGAAACCACCATCGATAACTAAATTAATGCCATTTATGTAAAGAGATTCTTTTTTTGTTAAGAATACAACTGCATTTGCTATTTCTTCAGGCTTACCAAGTCTTTTTTGAGGAATCATTGAAGAGATTTTTTTTAATTTAGACTTTGAATTATTTTTTTGAGTAAGTTTTGTATTTATAAAACCTGGCGAAATCATATTCACATTACATTCAGGAGATAGCTCTATAGCAAGCGATTTCACAAAACCTAGTAAGCCATGTTTTGAGATTGTGTAACTTGCACGTTTTGATCTTGCGATTGATGCATAAAGGGATCCTATCACTACAACAGATTTTAACTTAGACAAACATTTATAATTATTACTAAAAATATAATGCAATGAAGAACAATTGATTTTTAATGTTTCTTCAAATTCTTTGTCATTAGTATTTTTGATTAATGAAGGATTATTTACACCAGATACAAAAACAAGACTTTCATATAAAAATTTATTATTTCCAAAAAATTCATTGATGCTATTGTTACAACTTAAATCAAGATCACTTGAACCCAATGAGTGAATATCTTTATTAGAAAATTTCTTAGAGATAGCTTTACCAATATCTCCTGTGCCCCCAATAATAAGAATCTTTTTAGTCATCTCTATAATTTGAATTTTTTGCGATAGGAATTATCATTCTTTTCAGGAAATCTTTTTTTGGCAATAGTGGCGACATTTCCTCAAGCGGTGACGATACCATCTTGCCATTTGGTAATTTTGTTGCAGAAACTCTTGGTTCAAACACTTGTTCTTTATCTATCATAACCTCAATTATTTTAATATTATCATCGTTATTTGTTAATGCTCTACGGAGCGAACTTTCACTAGTTACTCTAAAATGTTTATAGCTAAATGCTTTTGCAATTTTCATAAAGTTAGGCATACATAAATTTGAATCCTCTCCACAGCCAACCTCAAATCCATTAAAGTAATTAAACTGACTTTGACGAATAGAATGATACCCCTCATTATTTAAAATAAATATTTTTATATTTCTATCCTTGAATTTTCTTAATGAGCTTAGTTCCTGTAAGTTCATCATTATGCTGCCATCACCTGTTATGAGAATATGTTCTTTTTGATTTTTTGAATCTGAATATAGTGATCCTATTAAAGCAGGAAGATCATATCCCATTGAGGCACAGCCTTTATTAGTAAATAGCCTTTGATTATTTAATAGTTTTGCAGCCTTAAATGTAACAACTGCGGCAGTTCCGTCTCCTGTGATAATATTTGCATTTTCAGGTAAATTATCAAATAGAACTGAAACAAAATGATAAGGATTAATAACGCCTTTCTTTGATTTAAGATGTTTTTCTTCAACAACCTCTAATTCATTTACATTCTTTCTACACCAATCTAAGTAGACTTTATGAGAGGAATTATTTAATTTCAAAGATCTTTGATGTTCTTTAAATTCTTTAAAAAAGTCATCGAGATGGATATTAATTTTATGATCAATTCTTAAATTAGGTTTATCCAATTCCGCTTTATCTATATCTATCATTACTTTTTTTGCTTTTCTTGCAAAACTAGAATCATCAAAACCAATTTGTCTTACATGCATTCTTGCTCCCATTATTATTAATAAGTCTGAATTTTGCATGTTAAAGTTACCTGCTCTCTCTCCATCTGCTCCAGGCCTCCCTGCATAAAAGGGGCTATCGTTTGTCAAAATGTCATGAGAATTCCAAACTGTACAAATTGGAATCTTTAATCTTCTTACGAAAGCATGAAATTCTTTAATATTATTTGAAAATCTGATGCCATTTCCAACAATAATCAGCGGCCTTGCAGACTTATTTATTAAATTTATCAAATTAATAACTTTCTCTTTCTGTTTTTTTGTTGTAATAAGTTTGTTTCTAACTGACTTATTTTGATATTTTTTTGTTAAATTTTTTATCTCTAAAATAGTAATATTAATATCGGATGCCTGAATGTCTAAAGGAACATCTATCCAAACTGGTCCTTTTCTTCCAGAGACTGCTAATTCAATACATTTATTGATTTTATTTACTAAGTCTTTTTTTGATTCAATTAAAACTGCATCCTTTGTTATGAACTTAACCATATCAGTTATTCTTGCCTCTTGATCTCCAAATTGCCTTAAATCACTATTAATGTTTTTAACAAGATGTTCTGTTTTTATTTGGCCTGAGATAATTATCATTGGAATTGAGTCAACATAAGCGCCATAGACTCCATTTAAAGCATTGATTCCTCCTGGGCCTGTTGTTACGTTCACTAATGCAGGTTTATTGCTTGCTCTAAAATAGGCATCTGCTGCCATCGCACATGATTGTTCATGATGTAATGGAGTTGTTTTAATCTTTTGTGATCTTCCAAATGAATCATTCAAATGCATTGAGCCCCCTCCGGTGACCATAAAAACGTCTTCAAAAGACCATTGTTCAAAGATTTTTACAATAACATCGGATACTTTCATATTTTTGTTCCATAAATTTTTTTATTAAAAAAAATTAATTCAAGGCATAATTGAATAAAATTTTAATTAAAAATTGGTACCCGAGGCCGGACTTGAACCGGCACGATATTTCTATCGAGGGATTTTAAGTCCCTTGTGTCTACCAATTCCACCACTCGGGCATATATTAGATTACTCCTCTTCGTCGCTATTATATTTAATATTTTGTTCTATTTCTCTACTTGTGAGATCATTATACTGTGCTCTAATACTATTATTAATAATATTTGCTTTCTTAAGTAAACTTAACTCATCACCAATCTCTTTTGAGAACTCTATGAGAGCACTAACGTCTTTTGGAAAACAAGGACCTCCAAAACCATATCTTCCATCTGGTCCAGGTACATTCATATGTGAACTACCCATTCTTTTGTCTTTTGACAAAGCTTTTATAAAATCCGACCATTTATCTTGAGAACCTAAATTATCAAAAACGGATTTCATTTCATTAAAAAACACAACTTTTAGAGCAAGAAATGAATTAATTGTATATTTGATAAGCGAAGCAGATAATCCATCGGTGAAGGTATGATCATGACAAATACATTTTGTATGATTTTTGTAGAAATGTGACAATTTTGAACAATTATCAAAATCACCACCAAAAACAATTATTTCAGAATTGATAAAATCTTCATCAGCAAAATTTCTCTTAAAAATTCTGGATTTATGACTAAATTTTTTGTTATTTTTGATAGATCATTTACATTTTTTGGCAAAATTGTACTTTTAATAACAACCAACATGTCTTTATTGAATTCATTAATTTGATCTATAACATCATTAACAATATCAATATTTTGGGTTCCGTCATTATTCATAGGTGTTGGTAAACAAATAAAAATAATTTCAGGATCATGATTTTCTAAATCTCTTATATCTGTATTTAATTTAGGATCTATTTCAATACAATCGACAGAACTTTTAAGAGCATTTCTTAAAGCTCTGCCTACAAAACCATAACCAATAATTCCTACTTTCATATTATTTGGAGGCTGAAGCCGGAATCGAACCGGCGTAAACGGCTTTGCAGGCCGCTGCATAACCACTCTGCCATCCAGCCTAGTGATTGCTGAGTGTATTGCATAAGAATAATAAATAAAAGAAGAATTTATACTTTTTTATCATCATAATAACTTAACCGCTCGATATCATCTTCAATGACTGAATCTCCGTATTGTATTTCAATGATATGACACTTTTCTTCAAAAGGATTAACTATTTGATGCCATTGACCTTCGTTCACAATAAATTTATCAAACTTTTTTAGAATTATTTTTTGTTTTTGATTTGGATCTTCATTTGAATATACAACTTCACAAGATCCTTTTGTAACTAACCAGATTTCATTCCTATGTTTATGTTTTTGAAAACTCATTCCTTTTTTTGGATTTACAATTAACTCTTTAACTTTTACCTCTTTAGAATCATAAAAATTATAAAAAGATCCCCATAACCTATCTTCACTATCATATTTCCAATTCTTTAGAAGAGATGAGGATGAATTTTTTTTATCAACTCCTCCAACTCCAAACATAAATTCAATACCTTTTACCTTCATTTCAGGAATATTGCTCTTGTTTCTATCTCCACCATTACAAAAAATTATTTCATCTTTGGGATATTTATCTTTAATTTTCTCTAATGCATTTACACAGCTTCCATAATCATCATCATCAAAAGCAATAACCTCATCAACATCTTCAATATTTAGTAAAATATTTTTCCTTTCTTTGAAGCTCATGAATACTTTTTTTTTCTTGTTAACTAACCATTCGTCACTGTTCAAAGCGACTATGAGATGATCTCCAATATCTTTTGCAGATTTAATATATGAAATGTGACCAGAGTGTATAGGATCAAATCCGCCACTTACAACTATAATTTTCATTTTTTAAATACGTTTAGAGTATATTCATACCCCGTATAGATAGTAATTAAGGTAGCTATCACTAAAAAAATATCGCTTATCAAAATTAGCAAATTAAAACTTATAGTTAATGCAAACAAATAAGAACCAATAGAAAATAACTGAAGTGATGTTTTTATTTTTGCTAAATAAGTTACTTTTGTCCTATCTGATATATTTTTTCTTGATGAATAGTCTCTTAGTGCTGCTATTCCAATTTCTCTAGCAATTATCAAAGAGCTCAAGAATGCCATTAAAAAGCTATCAAGCTGAACGGATAATCCAATTAAAAGGAATACTATAAGAATTTTGTCAGCAATAGGATCAAGTATTTCTC
>CACOZT010000007.1 GCA_902631785.1 uncultured SAR86 cluster bacterium | reverse complement strand
TTGATAAAGGTGAAATTTTAAAAACTAGATTGAATGAAGGCTCGCTTGATGTTGAAGTAATAAAAAATGAAAAATAATATTAAAAATCTATGTTTGCTTTTTATTAGTTTAATTTCTTTTTTAATTAATGCAGAAAGGTTTGGAGATCCTGGAGAGATCATTGCTATAAAAGCTTCATATGCTGATGCTGATGAGCATTTGACAATAGAAATTGATGGATCTTTGTATAAATTAATTCCCCTTCCCTACGAAAAACAGAATGATTCAATACATATTGAAGAGCAGAAAATATTCATAAATCCAAAAGACTTTGGTGAATCCAGAATTACTATTGAAAATAATTCTATGGTTAATCTGAGTAAAGAGGACTCTGACAGAGCATTTAGAGAATCCAAAAAGATACAAAAAGCTCTTAATACTTTCTCAAAAATTTTAAAACCAGATCTGAATTTTATTAATCCTGTTGAAGGGGTTATTTCAAGCAGATATGGTAAAAAAAGATTTATAAATAACCAGCCTAGATCACCACATTTATCATTGGATATAGCAGCGGCTGAAGGAACAAAGATTATATCTCCATCAAAAGGAAAAGTAATTTTAGTTGGTGATTTCTTTTATGCAGGAAATTACATAATAATTGATCATGGATTTGGTTTAATAAGTTCATACAGTCATTTATCATCAGTTCAAGTTAGTGAGAATCAATTAATCGAGAAGGGTCAAAAAATTGGAGAAGTTGGATCAACTGGTAGAGTTACAGGACCACATCTTCATTGGACAGTATATTTAAATAAAGTAAGGGTTAATCCAGAATCAATTCTTAAGAAAAATTTTTTAGAGAATTTGTTGTAAGTCCAGCAAAATGTTGTTTAGAGCATCTTTTGTTTGAGGTCTAAATAATGAGAGTACTAGCTCTCCATTTGGATTAATAAAAAAAGTTGCAGGAACTGCTGGAGGTGTCTGAATGCCCCAAATATCTCTTGGATGAGTTATAAGTGAAGGAACTTGGATATTAAATTTCCTTGCAATTGGTTCTAAGTCTTCTTGATCAAGTTGATCGAAATTAAAAGTAAATACAAATATATCTTTATTATCATCAGCAAACTCATTAAGCTCAGGAATTTCTTTTATGCATGGCGCACACCAGTCAGCCCAATAATTTATTACAATCCAATTGCCATTGAGCTTATTCAGATTTGTATTTGATCCGTTATATACTTCAATATCGTTTTTCTGACATGCAAAAAGTAATAGCAAACAGAAAAGTTGTATAATTTTATGCTTCATCGCGTACATAATATAATTAAAACCTTAAATGTAAACATGGAAAAGAATTTTTTATTAATATTATTTTACTCTGCATCTGGATCTGTAAAGAATCTAGCCCATGCTATTGCAGATGGTATTGAGGACGCTGGTTTTGATATCCGTCTTAGAACAGTTCCAAAAATATCATCAAATATTGAAAAAGTTGAAAACGACATTCCTGAATCTGGTGAAATATATTGCACTAAAGATGATTTAATTAATTGTAGTGGTCTTGCTTTAGGTTCTCCAACGAGATTTGGTTCTATAGCATCTCCATTAAAATATTTTTTAGACTCTACAGGTGATTTGTGGGCTACAAATGCATTAGAAAATAAACCAGGAATGGCTTTTACTTCTACTAGTTCAATGCATGGCGGCCAAGAAACAACTCTTTATAGCTTAATTACTTTCATGTTACACCATGGAATGATCATAGCAGGAACGCCCTATTCCATTGACGAACTTAACAAAACAATGTCTGGAGGCACTCCTTATGGGCCATCCCATGTTGAAAATTTTAATTCCTCTAATGATTTAACTAAAGACGAATATGAAATTGCAAAAAAAACTGGTTCAAGACTTGCCAAGTTAGCAATGAAAATTAATGATTAGTATTGCCAACTATAGATTGCTTACAAATCTACTTTTTATATCACTTTTTGTATCAAAATTTATTAATGTTATTCAACAAAGAATAGATATACTAATGTATATCTTTTGGGCACTACCCTTATTAATTTTTTATATATTTTTGAGTAAGTTCGTAATCAGAGCATACCAATGGTTCTGTTTTCTTTTAATTATTTACTTTTTGTCATGCTCATTAAGAGTTTTTGGAACAACTGCATACTGGTTGGATATTATTGAGTTATTTCTTATATGCTCATTATTTATAAACATAATGTATGGTCCTAGAATTATAAATAATATGAACTAAAATGCGTTTACTTAGTCTGACATATAACATATCATCATATTCTTTTTTGGAGTAGTAAATGAGTAAAGTTCAGTCGGTCTGGTCTAAAGCAGATAAATTTTTAACCTTATCAAGAAAAATTATTATTAATATAGCTACAGTTGTTGTTCTTGTAGTTATTACATTTTCTCTGATTGGTGGAATTGGTTCATTTTTTTCTGAAGAAGAAAACATTTCAACAGAAGACAAAATTTTATGGTTTAAGCCTGTTGGAGTCGTTGTAGATAGTTCGTCAAGTTCATCTGCTTCTTTTGATGCTCTGCTTCTTGGTTCAACTGATGTCCAACAACATGAATTGGAAGATCTCATTAAAGTTTTGAAAAACGCCGCTGATGATGAAAGCCTCGCAGCAATTTATATCAATGTTTCTGAACTCGGAATGTATTATGCCTCAGCATTTGAACTAGCTAATGCCGTCAAAAATATTAAAGATAAGGGTAAGAGAGTTATTGCTTACGGACAAAATTATGGAAATAATGCATACCTGATTAGCTCACAAGCAAATGAAATCATATTAAATAAGTATGGCCAAGTTTCTTCTTTTGGTTTTTCAAGAAAAAGAGAATATGTAAAAGATCTTTATGAAAATATAAAACTCAATCAACATGTATTTATTGCAGGAGAGTGGAAAACTGGTCCGGAAAACTTCACTAGGAACAATATGTCTGAAGAAGATATAACTCAATGGAATGAGTTTGCTAATCCTCTTTGGAAAAAAATGACTGATTTTATGGAAAGTGGAAGAAATCTTGATAGTGGAACAATCCAAAATTATGGTGACTCTTTTTGGACATCAGCATTGGATGAGCCTGAGGTTGCTCAAATCGCTTTAAATGAAGGGTTAGTAGATATGGTTTTTACGGTCGAGGATTTGAGACATTGGTTCTTTGATGAGTATCCAAATAAAGATAATGATAAAAATAAATTACCTGATTCAATATCAATTTACGACTACTTATCTACTATTGAATCTGAGGAAAATGATTCTAAAAATAAAATTGCAGTTATAAATATAGAAGGTGCAATTTCCACTGGTGAATCTTCATACGGTATTGCTGGCTCAGATACAATTGTAAAAAATATAAGAAAAGCAATTAAAGACGACTCTGTTAAAGCTCTTGTTCTTCAAGTAAATAGTCCTGGAGGCGGAGTTTATCCCAGCGAATTAATTACAAACGCTCTTAATGAATTTAAAGAGACAAATAGACCAATAGTAAGTTCTATGGGAGATATTGCCGCATCAGGAGGAGTTTGGGTCACAACATTATCTGATGAAATATGGGCAAAAGAAGAAACTTTAACCGGCTCAATTGGTGTTTATGGTGTGCTTACGACTATAGAAAACTTATATGACTGGGCTGGAGTTCAGGTTGATGGAGTCAGTTCAACAGATGCGGCTAACTGGGACAATAGATTTGCAATGCCTGAAAATGTGACTAATGCAATCCAGGCTGGAGTTGATGATATATACGACAAATTTGTTAATAAAGTCTCTGCCAATAGGAATATGCGCTATGAAGAGGTTCATGCTATTGCTAAAGGCAGAATATGGTCTGGAGAAAAAGCCTTGCAACTAGGTTTGATTGATAAGATTGGAGATTTAGATGATGCCTTAGAATCTGCATCAAATATGGCTGAAATTGACGATTACAAAGTCGTAAGGTATTTCAAAGAATTAGATCCATTTGAAATTTTTATAAATGAACTTCTAGATAATCTTGATATTAAATTTGAATTTGGAAACAGATCAAAACAAATAATAAATTTATTAAACAGTGAATATAAATTTATTAATAAAGATAAAAATGTAGATATGGTCTCTTTTTGCTTTGAATGTGAGTACTTTAGTACTAAATAATCTCTTTTATCAGTGGTATTGTTATCTTTCTTTTTAACTCCATTGAAAGTTGATCTAGCTTATTAATAATTTCAATTAAATTTGAGATATTTCTTTTTGAATACGTTACCAAGTAGTTAATTTCTTTATCTCCTAAATTAATTGACCTAAGGTGAGAAATAAATCGAATTGCTTCAGGTAAGTTTGCATCATTTACAGGATAAAGCTCGATATGATCAATCTTTTTTATTCTTGAACTTAGATCATCCAATTTAAAGTCTATTGAAGACGGGTTAACTGATGAAGAGAAGATTAATCGACAATTTGAAATTAGGCAGCTATTAATCAGATTAAATATTGCCAATTCCCATTTTTCATTTGCTGCTACTAATTCAATATCGTCAACACATATGACATCTAGTCCTTCTAGCGAATCTATAAAATCTGTTTCAAAATTGATTGCTTCATGAATTGGTATGTATACAGAAGATTTTTCTTTTGATGAATAAAAGTTGCATGCGGATTGAAGTAAGAAACTTTTACCAGCATCTTTAACTCCATACATTACAAGGTCTTCGTTACTTTCTAAAGCCATTCTAATTTCATTGTTAGAAGACTCAAAGTAAAAATCATTAAACGAAACTTTATTATGTTTACTCCAAGGAAAAGTTAACTGCTGAGGTTTAGTCATTATGATAAGTCCTTAGATCTTGTATCCAACGGTATGCATATACAATTAAGCTAAGCAGAGTAACAAGCAGTATAAATATATCAAGAGGAAATAATGCAAAATCTATTTTAAAAATTTCTTTAAGAAAAATAATTGCAATATAAATTATTTGTAGAGTAGTTGTTAGCTTTCCTAGAAAGTTCGGGGTAGGTGTATCTGATTCAATTATTGTCATCCTAACAGCCGCACCTAAGAGAATAACAACGTCTCTGCTAAAAAATATAATGAAAATATAAAATGGAATATATTGATTAAGCCATAAAATAAAGATGGAACCTGACAGAAGAATTTTATCTGCAACTGGGTCTAATAAAGTACCAAGGTTTGTTTGCCACTTCATCTTTCTTGCAATGAAACCATCTAAACCATCTGTAATTGATGCAATAATGAAATAAACAATGCTTATTTCAAAGTTTCCCAAAAATATATTATTAAGAATTGGATATACAAGAGCTATTCTTACAATCGTTAGTAAGTTTGGAATAAATATAAAATACTTTTTCATCTAATGAAATTAATATTTATTTCAGACTTCTCTTTAAATTGATCTGTAATCTGAAGAAAATTACTTTCAGATATCTCTTTAACAATTGAATCAAAATCACCATAAATACCTAATTTATAGAAAACAGTATCAATATCAAATCTACTAATATCAATATCTCTTAATCCTACAAGATTTTCTATAATACCTTTTGATTTTTTGTAATCTTCAAAAGATTTAATGTTGGTTATAGAAACACTTATCATTCCTTTTTTTGATGTGTTAATTAAATTTTTTTCAAGAAGTTTGTTTATTCTAGTATTGGCATGATTTGAAAACTGTTCAATAAAAAGATTAATAAAATTTTCATTGCCAATAGTTTGATTTATGTCGCCACCTATTAACCACTCATCAATACCTATTTTAGAAATATTAATTTTTATTAAATCATCAAAAGTATATTTCTCATTAATGATATCCTCGAAATCAATAAGTCTTTCATAATTGCTAAGTTCGTTTACATCCATTAAGTCAATCTCTGGAAGTTCTAGAAAAATTCCTCTTGAGGAAGATTCTTTTTTTAAAAAATTTTTCAAAAAAGAGTCTAATTCGGAATAAGATTCTGAGCTTGTTAAATAGTATGGATCATCAGTTCCTGAGTCTATTTCAATTAAAAATAATATAACAGGCCGAGAATTGCCTAGAATTGGAATAGAAAGTTCATTAAATGTTTCTATTAATAAATCTTTATCATAGTTAACTTCCAAGAAACTGCTGCCATCAATATTTCTGATTGAGTAGCTTTTAATGAAATTTTTTCTTGAACTTCCAGCATTTATTATTTTCCATATATTTGATGGGGAATTACTTCCGCTTAATCTATAAACCATCGTATTGAATGAATTATTTATCGATTTTTCAATTTGAGATGCAATTTCAACTGGTTCGTAAACAACAAAAAGTTTGTCAAACTCCTTTCCAAAGCAAGCATTAGAAAAGATAATAAGGCTAAATAAAATATGTTTTAAAAATCTCATTTTTTTTAATATATGAAGGTATTCTAAATGACAAAAGAAATTATAGAAAATGATCCATATAAAATAGCTGGAGTTGATATCGATGCTGGTAACGACTTAGTTGATAAAATTAAAAAAAATGTTGCAGCAACTCATAATAAGAATGTCCTGGGTAACATTGGTGGCTTTGCAGGAATGTATGAGCTTGATAATGATATTGAGAATCCAATATTAGTTGCGTGTACAGATGGAGTTGGAACTAAAGTTTCACTTGCTCAGGAGTATGGTGACCTATCGGGAATTGGTCAAGATCTTGTTGCAATGTGTGTAAATGATTTAGTGGTATGTGGTGCCAAGCCTCTTTTTTTTCTTGATTATTATGCGTCCTCTAAGCTCAATGTTAATGAAGCTGCTACTGTTGTCAAAAGTATTGCAAATGCTTGTATCGAATCTGATTGTGCACTTTTGGGCGGTGAGACTGCAGAGATGCCGGGTCACTACATAGACAATAATTTTGACCTTGCTGGATTTTCAGTAGGCTGTGTCAGTAAAGATAAGATAATTAAAAAAGATAATGTTAAGAATGGTGATGTTTTAATTGGTATAGAATCTAGTGGTCCTCATTCAAATGGATTTTCGTTAATAAGAAAGATCATCAAAGAATCTAATGCAACCGATGATAAAAAAACTCAAGTAGCTAAGAAATGTCTGGAGCCAACAATTCTTTATCCAAGATTAATAAAAAACTTAATTTTAGATTATAAAATTAATTCTATTTCTCATATTACTGGAGGTGGGCTTACAGAGAACCTTCCAAGATCCATTACAGAAGACCTTTGTGTAAAAATCAATTTAAATTCTTGGAAAATCCCATCTATTTTTGAATGGCTTAAAGAAAATGGAAACATATCTGATGAGGATATGTATAGAGTATTTAATTGTGGGATAGGCATGGCACTATTTGTTGACAAAAGCGAAGCATTAGATATATCTGACAAAATAAAAGAATTTGGAATGAAAAGTTACATTATTGGAGAAGTCATACATAAAAAGGAAAAGTCCTCTGTAATATTTGTCTGAATATTTAAAATGAAAAAAATAGTAGTCTTGATCTCAGGGAGTGGTTCTAATTTAGAAGCAATAATAGAAGCTTGTAATACAAATAGGATTGATGGAAAAGTTATTAAAGTTATCTCTAATGATCCAAATGCTTATGGGCTTAAAAGGGCTTCAAAATATAATATTTCGACAAAAATAATTGATCATAAGAAATTTTTATCAAGAATTGATTATGAAAATTCTCTTGAGGAATACATAGATTCATTGAGCCCTGACTTAATTGTTTTGGCCGGCTTTATGAGAATACTTGGTCCTAAAATTACTTCAAAATATTCAAGTAAAATGATTAACCTTCATCCCTCTCTTCTTCCTGCATATCCAGGATTGAATACACACGAAAAAGTTCTTTCAAACAAAGATGCATATCATGGTATTTCAATCCATTATGTATCATCAGAATTGGATGCTGGCCCGCTAATAGCTCAAGGAATTATTAAAGTTGGAAAAGATGAAAAATTGGATAATTTAATTAAACGAATTCATAAGATAGAACATATACTGCTACCAGAAATAATAAAAGAAATTTGCAATAACAATATTTATTTAGATAATGAAGATGTTAAATTTCTAAATATAAGTCTTAACAATCAAAAACTAATCAAAAAAAGTTATGAAATCTAAAGTTATAAATTTCTATTTGATAATTCTTTTATCATCTAATGCAGTTGCTGCTGAAGTGCCTCCCTACTCTGCAAAATATAATTTTGAATCAGAAGAAATATCAATTTCTGGAGTAAGAGAGTTTTATAAAACTGAAGATGGTTACGAAATGAAATTCAAAGCATCAAACTTGTTTGCAAGTTTATTTTTCTTATCAAGGTTTAAATTAAAAAGTGACAATGTCATTTCAGATTCATACGAGATAAAAATTAGACCAAAATTTCTTGATAGAGATCAAAGCCTAAGATTTGATTATGAGAATATGGAAATACGCTCTAAAGGTATTAATGAATGGGCCTCATCCATAAATGAAAATTTAATATACGATCCTTTGAATGTTCAAATCATGATTAGAACATATGTAAAGCAAGGCTTAGAAAATTTCAATATTAATATTATAGATATGGAAAACGGAGATTATAGGTTATATGAATTTAATATTATTGGAAATGAAGATTGCATTTTTAATAATGAAAAATTGCAATGTATCATTCTTGAGAGATCAAGATTAAACAGCAAAAGAAAAGTAACTTATTATCTTGCAGAAGAACTAGAGCACATGTTCATTAAAATAGTAGATGTTAGTCCTGAAAGGACAAATACATTAAAGCTTTTAGAGGTTTTAAGTCTTGGGTAAAGTAACGCCAGTTTGTCCCTGATATTTTCCGTCTCGGTCTTTATAACTTATCTCACATTCCTCATCAGATTCAAAAAATAGCATTTGAGCAACTCCTTCACCAGCATAAATTTTTGCAGGAAGATTTGTTGTGTTTGAAAATTCGAGAGTAACATGACCCTCCCATTCAGGCTCAAGAGGAGTAACATTTACAATAATTCCACATCGAGCATATGTTGATTTACCTAAGCAAATAGTGAGAATGTTTCTTGGAATTTTGAAATACTCAACTGTTCTCGCTAATGCAAAAGAGTTTGGAGGTATTACACAAACATCAGAATTAATGTCTACAAAACTTTTTTCATCAAATGACTTAGGGTCGACTATTGCAGAATGAATATTTGTAAAAACTTTAAATTCATTGGAACATCTTACATCATATCCATAACTAGAAACTCCGTAAGAAATTAGTTTCTTACCATCATCATCAAGCCTGACTTGATTTTTTGAAAATGGATGAATCATTTGATGATCCTGCGACATTTTTTGAATCCATTTATCAGATTTAATCGACATTTATTTCTATCCTTCCTTCTATAGCACGTGCGATAGTTGTTCCATCAACATACTCTAACTCTCCTCCAATAGGAATGCCATAAGAAATTCTTGAGACCTTTGCATTTTTAATATGGTCTTTTATATATATTGCTGTTGCGTCGCCCTCAACAGTACTGCTTGTTGCAAGGATAACCTCTTTAACCGCATCATCATTGGTAATATTTAAAAGCTCATCTATACCCAAATCTTCTGGCCCAATTCCATCAATTGGTGAAAGCCTCCCCAAAAGAACAAAATACCTCCCTCTAAAGCCACCAGTAGATTCAATTGCTAAAACATCTGATGGACTCTCAACAACACAAATACTATTTGAATCTCGTGTTGTATCAGAACAAACTCCACATAGATTATTTGATGTAAGCATTCTGCAATTTGAGCATCTTTGAATACTATCAATAGCTTCTTTTAGAGTATTCGCTAATATGCTTGCTCCATCTTTATTTCTATCAAGTAGATATAAAGCCATTCTTTGAGCAGATTTTTTTCCAACTCCAGGAAGAATAGTCAAAGCATTTATAAGTTCATTTAATAAATCTTTATTCATTTTTACTTAGAGAGTTTGATAGTATCTGACTTAATCTTTCCATTAAATTTTTTAATAAATTTTTGAATATCTTTATCATTATTTATTTGATCTTTTGCAAAGTTTTCTTCTTCTTTCATTTTACTTTCATTTACTTGAATTGGAGAATTACTTACATCTCCTTTCTCAATTTTAATATCTATTTTTTTTAAAAATTTACTCTCTATAGCGATTTTAAACTCCGACATAATATTCTCTGGAACATTGCCTATATTTATATCTGCTATAAATGTCATAGTCTTATCATTATGAGAAGATAACGACATATTTCCAAAATAATTTCTTGCAAAAGGACTTAATTCCATAGAATTGAATAATTTCATCCAATCTTCATTAGATTTGAGTAACTTTTCTTCATTTGTGTCATTTGATTCAGAGATGTTAACTTTTTGAGTTATTTTTTCAGCTTTTTTAGGACTTTTTTTTTCAGCACTTTGATGATTCACAGTTTGATCATTATCTGAGAGTTTTTGAAGTGGATTAAATGTTAACATACGCAATAAACATATCTCGAGGCACTCTTTTGGACTGGGATGTACTTTAAATTTAGAATATGAATTCATACCAATTTCATATAATAGTTGACAGAATTCTTGATCAATTTTGACTGACAATTCTTTAATTTCCTCACTATCTGAGTTATTTAAAACTTGCTCAAGTGAAATTTGATGAAGAATAGATATCATATCTCTAAGAATGACATCATATTCTGGTGACAATTGTTCAATTTCTGCAAGCTTATCAAAAGATTTTTTTCCATCACCATCTATAATGCTGCCTAGAAGCTCAAACAATAACGAGTTATCTATTGTTCCCAACATTTTTTTTACTTCATCTTTATTTAGAAGTCCATTGCCATGAGCAATTGCTTGGTCAAGAATGGTAAGCCCGTCTCTAACAGAACCATTTGCAGATTTTGCAATTAATTGAATGCTTTCGTCGTCATGATCAATTTTTTCTTTTTTTAATATCCCCTTTAAATGACTGAAAAGCATTTCTTCATTAACAGTTTTAAGATTTAACTGTAAACATCTAGATTGGATTGTTTTAGGAATTTTTTCAGGATTGGTTGTTGCAAAAATAAATACAACATGAGCTGGTGGTTCCTCTAAAGTTTTTAATAAAGCATTAAAACTTGCAGGAGACAGCATATGAACTTCATCTATCAAAAAAATCTTAAATCTTCCCTTTGCAGGCTTATATTCAACTGTTTCAATTAAGTCTCTAATCTTATCAACTTGTGTATTTGATGCAGCATCAATTTCAAGAAAATCAACGCTTCTTCCAGAGCTTATTTCAACAGTATTGGAACATTTATTGCATGGTTTTGAAGTAGGTTTTGAATCACTCTCACAATTCAAACATTTTGCTAAAATTCTTGCAATTGTTGTCTTTCCGACACCCCTAGTACCGGAGAAAATAAAAGCTTGATGTATTTTTTCTGATTCAATGCTATTGACTAATGCCTTGACGATATGATCTTGACCGATAACTTCATC
This sequence comes from uncultured SAR86 cluster bacterium, assembly GCA_902631785.1. Lineage (GTDB taxonomy): Bacteria > Pseudomonadota > Gammaproteobacteria > Magnimaribacterales > D2472 > SAR86A. The sequence goes on along the minus strand of CACOZT010000007.1, from coordinate 14,197 downwards.
AAAGTCAGCAGGTCTATATTTTCTTGCTAAAACCTCATAAGACATAGCAAAGAATCATAACATGTCATCACCAAAAACTGATTCAATTTCTTTAAATCCAAAGCCTCTATTTTTAAGAAAACTTTTTTGTTTTAAAGAATTTTTTACATCAGAACTTAGTCCATTTTTAAACTTTTTAGTAAAAGCTAATTTTGCAGCTCTTTTCCAACCACCCTCTTCATCTATCATGCGGTTAGCAACAGATTCACTTACACCTTTTGATAATAATTCAAAGGTGATCTTTTTTGGTCCAAATCCTTTTCTTTTTCTACTAGATACATATGCTTCTGCAAATCTTGTATCGTTTATGAGATTATTTTCTTCAAGCTTTGTGATGACCGAATTTATATTAACTATGTCATCAAATCGCAAAATCAGCTTTTCCCTAATTTCTTTTGATGAATGCTCTCTTCTGGAAAGAAGATCTAACGCTTTATTGTAAACAGCATTGAATATGTCATCAGACATTATTCAGATGGGATAACTCTTGACTTACCGTTTCTTTTTATAATGCGGACTTTTTGGCCATTGAAAAAAGAATATGAGCCTATCTCTTGTATAATTGAGACAAAGCTTCCAGTATCTGTTTCAATTAGTAGCTCTATTCCTTCTCGTTTATTTGCAGAAATTTCTGAGCCAATTGAGGCACCGACCACGGCACCCAAAACTGTTGCAATATCTTGCTCTGGTTCTGAATCGGTAATCTCTTTACCAATTTTTCCACCAATGGCTGCACCAGCGACAGCTCCAACTTCCCTATCGCCCTCAATTATTACTCTATTAGTGTCTCTTACGACCCCAAAAACAACATATTGTTGTTTTTGAGCATCTGCTCTAGAAACAACTTCAGGTTGCAAAGAACTGTAAGTGCTAGCACATGAAGTTATTACTAATACTGAAATTAATCCAACAAATAGTTTATGCATTGTTTTCATTTAATCTGAAGTATTTTAAAAGATCATCTTTTATTACAAAATATTCTCTATTCTTTTCGAATCCATCTAAAAGCATCACCTTATATATTTTTTCAAAATGTTTGGATTCAATTATTTGAACTCTATCTCCCTTGTTAAGCCTTACTAGATTTCTTGAATCAACAATAGAGAATCTGTCCCAATCAGAAAAAATTCTTGCTTGGTAGGTGTTGTATGCATCATTTGAAAAAAAGTATAAAACTTTGCTGCTCGAAGGAGTTAGTTTGTTGCTTCTTGCCTCAAGATACCATGTTTGCCCTTCCTCAATTGATAATGGTGTTTCTTCAGCATTAAAAATAACTGTAAATAAGAAAGTAAACGTTAACAAAACAAATTTGGTTTTCATAATAATTTGACAATTGTATTTAATAAAAGTTCTTACTGTAAGGATATTTGAAAATTAAAAAAAAATAAAGCTTGAAAAAGATAAAAATGTCTATAAATAAGGGTTGATGAAGATGCCATAACGGATCTTCGCATTAATAAGTGTATGCTAATTTTAGATACACATTTTTAAAGTCGCTTTAAGGAGGACTATTATGATACTTAACTTTACAGACCCATTTTTCACAACACGTGTCCTAGGGTTCGAACCTTTGTTTGATAGATTACAAAGACTTTCTGAGTCTAATGATCGCTCATCAAGCTATCCACCATACAACATTAGTAAAGATGGTAATTTCTTCGCTATTGAGATCGCTGTAGCTGGATTATCAAAAGATGACATTCAGATAGAGCTTGCTGAAGGAGTTCTTTCAGTTAGCTATGATGGACCAAATACTGAAGTTATCAATGGTGAAAACAAGGTTGTTTATCAAGGAATTGCTCAAAGAGCGTTTAAACAACAATTTACCCTTTCTGAGGATGTTGTTGTACAAGGCGCAGAGTTAGTTAATGGTTTATTAACTATCAGTCTTGAGAAAATCATTCCTGATGAAAAGAAACCTAGAATGATAGAGATTAAATCACCAAAAAGAATCTCTAATAAATAATACACACATTGTAAAATGGGGTGCATAATGCACCCCATATGTTCAATAGGCTAAAATTACAGTTTATGAAATTTCTTAAAATATCTTTTTTATTTGTTTTTTGTATCACTATTAATGCGGTCACTGTAGACACTGGTCATGCAAATGTGTCTTTAGTAAAGTTTGATAATGTACAAGGCGACCAGAGTAAAACGCTTCTTGGTATTCGAATGGATATGCAAGAGAATTGGCACACCTATTGGAAAAATCCTGGCGATTCAGGTGGCCCTATAAAAGTTAATTGGTCACACGAAGATAATATTTCAATAAGTAACTTATATTGGCCAGCCCCAAGCTTAATTCCATATGAGCCTTTGATGACTTATGGTTATAAGAATTTTGTAATTTTTCCGTTTGAGATTACAAATTCTAATAATAAAAACTCATACATTGAGGCGAACATAGATTTTTTAATTTGTGACGATATATGCGTTCCAGAAAAAGCATTTATTAAAACGACACTTCAAGAAATCGAATCAGATTCATCTTTAAATGATTGGTTTATGAAGGTCCCATATCAAACACTTCCAGTAAAAGCATCATTAGATAAAGATTTTATAAATATTCGATTTTCATCGCCATTTAACGTGAGTTCAGCAATATTTTTTGTCGATGATCAAAATATTGTCGAGCATGCTTCAGAACAGATTCTTTCAAAAGAAGAAAATAATTACTTACTGAAGGTAAAAAAAATTAAGGATTCAGTGCCCATTGACTCTTTATCAGGAGTAATGACGATAAATAATAATGAGAGTTTCATTATAAATTCTGAACTTGATGGTATTACACAAAACTCATTAGATCTCTCGTTATTACAAGCATTATTATTTGCTTTTGTAGGTGGCTTAATCTTAAATCTGATGCCTTGTGTTTTTCCAATAATTTCTCTGAAAGTACTTAGTTTTGTTTCAATGAGTAATCAATCTCCGTCAAAAATTAGGGCTCATGCTCTATCATTTTGTTCAGGAGTAATGATCTCATTTATATTAATTGGAATCGCTATGATTCTTCTTAAGCAGGCTGGTTTATATTTAGGTTGGGGATTTCAATTGCAGTCACCCATTATAGTTGGGTTGCTTAGTTTATTAATGTTTATCATTGGTTTAATTCTTTTAAGTGATATAAATATAGGCTCATCACTTACTAGACTTGGTGGTGTTGGTTCTAGTAATAATTTGATTGGGTCCTTTTCCACAGGAGTTTTAGCTGTAATTGTTGCTTCACCTTGCACAGCACCATTTATGGGAGCTGCACTTGGTTATGCATTAATACAACCTTCAGGAGTAACACTGCCAGTCTTTTCTGCACTTGGTTTAGGGTTTGCATTTCCTTATTTTGTTTTGTCAGCCTCACCAAGTTTAATAAATTATCTTCCAAAGCCAGGCGATTGGATGATTACTTTAAAAGAATTTTTTGCATTTCCCATGTTTGCAACATCAATATGGTTAATATGGGTATTTAGCTTTCAGACATCAACTAATGAAGTCATATTTTTATTGATAACAATTTTGATAATCTCATTATTATTATGGATTGGTTTGAAAGTTAATAAGCCAATCTACAAACTGACTCTTTTAACTTTTGCGATTTTTGTAATTTTCTACCAATTTAAAAATATTACATCAAATCAAATTGAGAGCCCAAACGCTCTAAACCTTGAAAGTTTTGATTATGTTGAATGGAACAAAAATATAGAAAGTGAGTATCAAAATAAAAATCAAGCATATTTGATTAACTTTACTGCTGCATGGTGTATTACATGTCAGACTAACGACAAAATTGCTCTATCAAGGCCAAATGTAAAAGAATATATAAATAAAAATAATATTGAATATATTGTTGCTGACTGGACTAATAAAAATGATGAAATTCTTAAAACTCTTGAGTCATATAATAGAAATGGAGTGCCTTTATATATCTTTTGGAAACCAGGAATGAAAAAGTCTAAGATATTACCTGCGATTTTAACTGAGCAGATTTTGATCGATAGTTTCAACAACTCATAAATAATAATATAATTCGAACTTACAAATTTAATAGGGAATAATATGTTTGGTACGCCTTTTCAATTATTTGGTACAGTTCACCTTCTGACCATATTTACGGTAATTGTAGTTTCAATATTTTTACCTAAGTTATATAAAGATAAATCTGAAAATCAAAAATCACTTATGAATAAGATAATTGCATCAATAATAGCTGCACATGTAATTATTTCTCCTTATAAAGATCTTTATCTATTAGCAACTCCTTATGACTGGAGAGAAACAATCCCTCTGCATATGTGCGACCTTTCAGAGATATTTTTAATTTGGTTCTTATTGGGCGGGCCAAGAATTCTTTACCTATGTGCTTTTTTTTGGGGCTTAGGTGGAGCATCAATGGCAATTCTTACACCAGATATAAGCCATCATGATCTAGATTATATATTTTTTATGATTGGCCATGGGATGATTATTGTTGGAATAATGTATGCAACAGTAAGTTTAGGAAATAGGCCTTATGCAAAAGATATTTTAAAGGTATCAGCTATAACAGCTTTTATATTATTGCCAATAGTTTATGTAATTAATTTAATCTTAGGCGATCCAGCAAATTTTTGGTATTTAATGGCTAAACCTGATGGCGCTTCATTGATGGATGTATTTCCTGAGCCGCCATTGCATTTATTAGTCATAACACCTCTTGCAATAGCAGTTTTTTACTTAATATATTTACCTTATTTTATAAAAGATAGAGCTGCAAGATAGATTATAATTTTGCTTAAATTTATAAAATAAACATAAAATACTCATATTATGGAAAATTTTATAAATCTTATATCTGAAGTTTGGAATACAGGATTTTTAGGTATTGATCTGGGTTCAATCATTTCATCTCTGTTAGTTATTCTAATAGCCTTTCTTTTCAGGGGTTTTATTATCTCAATAATATTAAATGCTCTTGGAAGACTAGCCGATAAAACAAAATCTAAGATAGACGATGAAATTCTCAACGCATTGAGAAGACCAATAGGCTTGGTTCCAGTAACAATAGCTCTATATATTTGTACTTTAATATTGCCACTTTCAGGTTTGATTGGTGACATTGCAACTAACATAGTTAAAGCTTTTGTAATTTTTACTATTTTTAGTGCTCTCGCAAACAGTGTTAAGCCTATTTTTGCCGCCTTATCTACAAGCTCATGGCTTACAGCCTCAATGCAAATGTGGCTTGAGAGAGCCTCAAAGTTCATTGTTTGGGTAATTGGAGCAGCGATAATATTAGATATTTTTGGTATTCAAATTGGTCCACTGGTAGCAGGTTTAGGATTATTTTCTGTGGCTGTAGCATTAGGCGCACAAGATTTCTTTAAAAATTTAATATCTGGAATATTAATAATTGGCGAGCATAGGTTTCAGCCAGGAGATAGGATAGAGGTTAGTGGACAATTGCATGGCATTGTTGAAAGTATTGGTTTTAGATCGACTGTGATCAGAACTTTTGATACTGCTCCAATGGTTATACCAAACAAAGATTTGTCAGATGTAAAAGTAATCAATCATGGTGAGATGATCAATAGAAGAATTAATTGGAAAATTAATCTTATATATTCAACCAGCGTTGAACAACTTGAATCAATAAGAAATGAAATTAAAGATTACATAATCAAAAGTAATGACTTTACTACAGACGGAGATTTAGACCCTGTCGTTAGAGTTGTAGAACTGGGTGGCAGCTCTATTGATTTAATGATTGTAGCTTATGCTGATCCTATGGGATTTGCAGCATTTAACGAAGTTAAAGAAAATTTAATCTTTAATATAATGAAAATTGTAAAAAACAATAAATCAGAATTTGCGTATCCATCAACTTCGCTATATGTTGAATCTATGCCTAAATAAAATTGATGTTTTATGAACGATCAAATAGTACTTTCCTCAACATTAATTGCTCTTCTTTTTTTATTTATTTGGGGAAAAATTAGATACGATGCCTTGGCCGTTGGCGCGTTATTTGTTTTAGTAGTCCTTGAAATAATACCTGCAAATGAGGCATTCGCTGGATTTGCACATCCTGCTGTTATCACAGTTGCTCTTGTCCTCATAATAAGCCAGGGATTGAGTAATTCAGGTATAGCAGGTCTTGTTGGAAAGCTTATCGGAGGTAGAGAATTTACTGAAATACAATTTTTAATTGCTCTTCTCTTTATTGCTGCAATTCTGTCCTCATTTATAAACAATATTGGTGCATTAGCCATACTCCTACCAATAACATTAAATATATGTCAAAAAATGAATTGGCATTCATCTAAATTTTTAATGCCTTTGGCCTTTGCATGTATTTTGGGTGGGATGAATACAGCAATTGGTACCCCTCCAAATATTATTATTTCTGAATATAAAGCATCAATTTCATCATCGGGATTCAATTTTTTTGATTTTTCGTATGTTGGGCTTGTAGTAACCTTTATAAGTATTTTATTTATTGTATTTATTGGTAATAAACTTATTTTTCTGAGAAAAGAAATTCCATCTAATGAGAATCTAATAAATCTTAAAGGTTACTTATTTGAGGTGCTTGTAAATGAAAATAGTTCATCTATCGGAATGACTTTATATGCATTTAAAACTCAAGCTGGGGAAGACACTGAAATACTTGGAATAGTATCTGAAAGTGGATCAGTAAGAAAAGTTCAGAACAATATGAGAATAAAGGCTGGTCAAATTCTTGTAATTAAAACTCCACCTGATGACATTGGTAACATTCTTGATGTTTTTGATTTTTCGATCCCAAAGGAACTTCACTCTTTTGATGAAGATGATCTGGAGGAAATTGAAGTTATGATCACACCTGGATCAAGGCTTATAGGTAGAAAATATGATTTCTTTCTAAAGCTTGCTTTTGAAGAACTCAATTTATTGGGCCTATGGAGAAAAGGCTCTAAATATAGAACAAGATTGACTAGAGAAACCTTCAGGGCTGGAGATGTTTTGCTTCTTGGAGTCAGAGATCTTGCTGAGGAAGATGTATCAAACAAAATTAAACATTTAGGATTAATGCCTTTAAGGCAAAGGGAGCTTCAAACTATACCGAGTAGAAGTAGACTCATTAAAGGAATTTTATTCTTTATGCTATCGATTTTCTTGGTCTCTTTTAACTATTTGAGTGCAGCGCCAGCATTTCTATTGTGCGTTCTTGGATTTGCACGCATTAAAATTATCGATAGTAATTTTTATAGAGGAATTGATTGGCCAATAATTGTTATGTTAGCTGCAATGATACCAATAGGTACTGCTCTTCAAACTACTGGAGTTAGTGGTCTTATAGCATCTTCAATATCTCAGTTTGCTTCTGACCTAAGTCTATTTTGGTTACTTTTAATAATCTTGATTGTTACTATGGCAACAACAGATATTATTAATAATGCGGCTACTGCGGTAATTATGGCACCAATATCGACTGGAATTGCTTTGGAACTAGGATATGCTATAGAGCCATTTTTAATGGTTGTTGCAGTCGGAGCAAGCTGCGCATTTTTAACTCCTATAGGTCATCAATGCAACACTGTTGTAATGGGTCCAGGTAACTACAAGTTTACAGATTACTGGCGAATGGGTTTACCAATGGATATTTTAATAATATTAGCATCCATACCAATGATACTTTTTGTATGGACTTAATGAATGGATGACAGATACAAAAGATTAAATAGAGAAACTGGAAAGCCTTTTTATCCAGGTTATAAGGATGAGAACGGAAGATTTTTTCTAAGATATTTGGAAAAGCAAGGCAATGATGGTTACTATCTTGAGGAATGGAAAAAAGATAGTAAAAGTTTTTTGGATAAAGCTAACGAATTAAATATTAATTACGACTTAAATCAGCAATAGAGTCTATTATCTCTGGGTATTTAACATAAAATTCATAAGACTCGCCTTCCTCTTCAGTAAATGGAGTAATGATATCTGAGCCTGACTCTATAGTGCCTGAAGCTATTAACATTCTCCCAATGGCAATCGCATTTTCTATTCCTGCCCATCTTAAATATTTCATAATGCCCCATTTTTGGGTTGAGCCATTATTTTGTTCAGAATATTTAGAAATTCTTGTTACAACTACGTCATTTTCTCTATCAACAAAGGTGTATTGACCAAACTTACCACTTGTATTAAAAATTTTTGATTCTTCATCATACTTTGATACCCACCAATGAAGTGAATAATATCTTTTATAGTCAGTAAATCTGCTTGGTGTCTCCCAAACAACTTGAAAGGTTTCATCCACAAATTCTTTAGAAATTATTTGCTCATCATTCCATATTCCGTCTCGAGAAAATAATAGGCCTAACTTTGAATAATCCCTAGCCGACATGTCTACACAGCAATATGTCATTACATTGCCCTTTTCATCTTTCCATAGTTTGTAATCATTTATACCAAGCGGATCTAAAATTCTTTCTTTAAAAAGTTCATCAGCTTTTTTACCAGTTGCCTGAAACAAAATGTCGCCCAAAAGCATAGAATTTACATTGTTATACTCAAATTTTTCTCCAGCATTTTTTTCAACGCCTACTTTTTTAGCATACCCAAGATGATCTGATTGAAAAAACATTTTTTCATGTTCATGAGATGGAAAATCTAAACCGCTAGACATATCAAGTAAATCTCTTAAGGTAATATCTGATCTCTCATCACTAAAATACTCAAGATATTTAGAAACTTTATCATCAAGACTGTTGATCTCACCTCGATCAAGTGAAATGCCAATCAATGCAGCATAATAACTTTTTGCCATTGACCAGGAAGTGCCGTGAGAATTTAAATCATATCCATCAGCATATTTTTCTGAGATTATTTTTCCATTTTTAATTACTACAACTGCTTGTGTTGCATCGTCTGAAAATGATAAATCCATTAATCTATCAATTTTATCTGGGCTAACACCCTCATTTTCTGGTGATGAGATATCCCAATCATCTTTATCTGGGAAATAACTTGCATTTACTATTGCAGCAAAAGGGAGTAATAAAGTTAGTAATAAAAAAATCTTTTTGTTTGTGTATAAATTCATAGTAAATGTTGAAAAAGTTAATGAAAATGTATACCTAATATAATCATTTTTTTATATTAAGCAAATACTTAATAATATAAATTATATTGATATTCTATTATAAATAAATATAATAATACGCATGAACATTTTATTTAAAAAATTATTCTTAGCTTTACCGATTATCATTCTTAGTTTTGATGTATATTCAGATAATCATACCGTGAAGATGCTCAATCAAGGGGCTACAGGTGTTATGGTTTTTGAACCAGCATTCCTCAAAATTAACGTTGGAGATACCGTAACTTTTGAATCAACTGATCCAGCTCATAATTCTGCATCAATACCAGGTATGATCCCTGCTGGTGCAAATTCTTGGAATGGTCAACTAAGTAGAGATGTAACAGTTACTTTTGATATTCCAGGAGTTTACGGTTACCAATGCACACCGCATGCAATGATGGCCATGGTTGGTGTCATACAGGTAGGAAACGATAATTCTAATTTAGCTAATGCAAAAAATGTAGCAGGACAATTTAAGTCTAGATTCGTTATGAACCAAACAAGACTTGATGAACAGCTTTCAAAAGTTAATTAATATTATTTAACAAAATTTTTGTGTAAAATTACTCCTCTTTATTGGGCGAGTAACTCAGTTGGTTAGAGTGTCTGCTCGACACGCAGGAAGTCGGGAGTTCGAATCTCTCCTCGCCCACCATTTCAGTTAGTTTTTTAATGTGTTGATATGGTCTTTAGTTGCTAGAAGAATCTTTTGATCTTCTTCAGATTCTTTTTCATCAAGTAGCTTATCAATTTCATTTAGTGCTTTCTCTGCAGAACCCCATTTGCCCTCAGTTTGAATTCTTTCATGAATCAAATCACCAAATCTTGTTTTAATGTCATCAGGAATACCTGCTTGATATTTGTTACATATAATTCTTTCGGCTAAAAGACGGAACCTTTCATCTTCGAAATTTCTTGAGATTTTAATAAGTTGTTCAATATTATCGGTGTGGTGAAATTCTTTCATGAGATCTTGGTCCCTATAGGAAGGAAAACCACCAGAATATATAGTCCCTTCAACATAATTGGGTTCAGGGAAATTCATGATTCTGTCTTCCATGGCTTGTGATACCTTCGTAAAAAAATCTTTGTTGGACTTTACTAAATCTGCTCTTCTTTGAAGCTCATCATGACTTATATCGAAGTGATTATTTTTTGTAAGGTATTTGCTTGAGCATATTGGTATTGTTTTATTAATTTTATATTTTTTTAGAGGTAAGTCTCTTCCTCCAGATTGAATCATTTTATTAATTTCAGTGAAATCTAAATCAATTATTTCGTCCGGATCAAAGCTTAAATCAAAGAAACATATATCATTAGGTCTGGAATTGTCTGCGCCACAAATTACAACAGGATACTTAAAAGGATGTCGCCTGTAGACCTCACCAAGAGCAAGAAATTCATCAGAATATAAAAGATTTTTAACACCCTCCTTTGTTGATATATTCAAAAATGAATCAAAAACTTCAGGTATTTTATCTTTAATAACTTTACAAAGCCCTATCATAAATTTGCAGTCTGAAATTGCATCATGAGCATCACTTACATCAATACCATGTTCGTTTGCTAGATGCTCCAACTTAATACTTAAAGCAGGCCCATCTTCAAATAAAGGAATTGATATCTCGTCTGAAAAAAAAGAAGCTACGTTATGAATCATCAACATCAAATCAAGTCTTCCATTCTGATTTGTATTAGTAATGTATGGCTCTAAAAGATTACACCAAAACTGCCTTCTGATCAGCTCTTCATCAAAAGCATGTCCGTTATATGTAACAAATATAGAAGGCAAATCAACACACCACTCTTTCCATTGATGTTGAATATCTTTCATCATTTCGTAATGAGATACATTTGACGAAAAGGAATTTATTTTTTTATTTGTCAGCATTGCTTTGGGTTGGGGAATAATCCAAGGTAATGGTCTACTACCAATATTTTGCTGATCTATGACATTAAATAAGTTGTCTGTAAGAACAGAGCCGCATTGAATTATTTGGCTAAAATCTTTGTGTATTCCAGTCGTTTCAGTATCGTAAAAGATTAAATTGCTCGACAATTCTCTAACTCATATATTTCCCAAGCTCATATCTTGCAACAGCTCTTCTATGAACTTCATCAGGACCATCAGCGAGTCTCAGTGTTCTCATATGAGCATACATAGATGCAAGAGGTGTAAGTTGTGATACACCTTCACCACCATGAATTTGAATTGCTCTGTCAATAATCTTCAATGCTACATTTGGAGCATATACTTTAATTTGAGCTATTTCACTTGCTGCAACCTTATTTCCAACTGTGTCCATTTTGACAGCAGCATCCAGTGTTAAAAATCTTGCAGCATTTAGCTCAATTCTTGACTCGGCAATGTAATCAAAATTAGCTCCAAGCTGAGCTAAATTTTTTCCAAATGCTACCTTGTTAGGATCGATGCCTCGTTTACACATTAATTCTATTGCAACCTCACCTGCACCAATTGCCCTCATACAATGATGAATTCGTCCTGGCCCTAAGCGTCCTTGTGCAATCTCAAAACCTCTTCCTTCACCGAGGAGAAGATTTTCTTTTGGAACTCTTACATTAGTAAATTTCATATGAGCATGTCCATGGGGTGCATCATCATATCCAAACACATGCATCATTTGAATGATTTCAACACCTTCAGTTTCCATTGGTACAAGAATCATTGAATGTCTCTGATGCTTAGGATTATCAGGATTAGTAACACACATAAATATGAGAATTTTGCATCTAGGATCACCAGCTCCTGATGTCCACCATTTCTCACCATTAATGACATATTCGTCTCCATCCAAAACGGCGGTCGCTTGCATATTTGTTGCATCTGATGAAGCTGTTCCTGGTTCAGTCATACTAAAAGCAGATCTTATCTCGCCGTCAAGCAATGGCTTAAGCCACTCTTCTTGATGCTGCTCGTTTCCGTATCTGGCAATAACTTCCATATTTCCAGTATCTGGCGCACTACAATTCATTGCTTCAGAAGCAATATGAGATTTACCCATCTCCTCTGCAAGATGAGCATATTCATAATTTGAAAGGCCAGCACCAAATTCACTTTCTGGAAGAAATAAATTCCAAAGACCATTTGCCCTAGCCTTATCTTTTAATTCATCAATAACCTTTGGATAACTGCTCCACCTGTCCTTACCCTCATTAATTTGTTCATGAAACAGGTGTTCTTTTGGTCTAACTTCACTATCAATAAAGTCTTTAACTTTCTCAACCAGTTCAATGGCTTCAGGTTTTAATTGTGGCATCATGTGCTTAGATCTCCCTTTATATCAAAAATTTTGTTACCATTATAAATACTATGAATAGTATAAAAGTAACTAATTTCTATGATAGCCGTATGTTACAGACAAATCTATATGAACTAAATATAAATATTAATTACTTTAAATTCGAATTTGAGGCACATAAATGAAAATAAGTTCTTTTGATCTAAATCTTTTCGTAATCTTAAATGCTATCTATACAGAAGGAAGTCTTACTAAGGCTGCTGAAGTAGTTGGAATAACTCAACCAGCCGTTAGTAATGCTCTTTCAAGATTAAGAGAAAAGTTTAATGACGATCTTTTTGTAAGAACAGGTTCTGGTATGGTGCCTACTCAAAAAACTGAAAATATGATTCAGGATGTTCAAAGTGCACTCACTCTAATTCAACAGAGTGTAAATGAGCCAGATACTTTTGATGCTAGTTCAACAAAAAGAAATTTTAAATTATCACTTGGAGACGTTTCTGAAGGCAGAGTTCTGCCATTTATCATGAGAGAAATCTATAAGGAAGCTCCAAATATTTCTGTTGGAAGTTATGCTTATCCAAGAAGTGATCAAGTTCATGCTCTTTCAACAAATAATTTAGATTTTGTAGTTGATCCAGTTATTCCAAGATCTGATGAAATTAATTCTGAAAAAGTTTTTGAGGATGATTTTGTTGTAATGCATAGGGAGGGTCATGATTTATCTAAAATTAAAAATCCTTCGGTTGATGATATTCTTAGTCAAAAGCACTTACATGTGTCAGGAAGAAAAAGGGGTTTACATCTAATCGATGTTGAACTTGATAAGATTGGTCATAAAAGAAAGGTAGCTCTTAGATGCCAGCATTTTTTAATTGCTCCTACAATTATTCAATCAACAGACTTGGTATTGATGGGAACAAGAAGTTTTGCAAAAAGAAATAATCTTCCTTTCTTTGAGATTCCAATTGAAATACCATCAATGGAGTATTTCCTAATTTGGCATAAAAGTGATGAAGGCGATGGCGGTCATAACTGGATGAAAGATTTAATAGTCAGAGCTTTTAAAGACGCACAAAGATAAAAAAGAACCTAACTTAAATTATGACTTGCGGTTTTAACAATACCGCCATCAGAGGTTATAGTCTCACCAACGGTATACGCCCCTGCCCTTGAGCATAAAAATATAGCTAGGCCTGCCATATCCTCTGGAGTTCCTACTCTTTTTCTTGGATTCCTTTTTGCAATTTCAGAATAGTCATGATTTACAGCAGCTCCAAGCATGTTGCTAGGGTAAGGCCCTGGAGCTATTGCATTTACAAGAATATTTTCATTAACTAGTCTTGCGGCTAGAACTCTTGTTAAATGATGAACAGCTGCTTTGGAAGCACCATATGGATATGTTTCCATTGATGGAACATTTAATCCATCAATAGATCCAATATTTATAACTCTAGATGGATCGTCATCACTAGCATTTTTATTAAGTAATGGCCTTAGCTTTTGAGTCAAAAAGAATATAGATTTTACATTGAGGTCCATCACCTTATCCCAACCTTTTTCTGAAAAACTTTCTAATGGCTCACCCCATGCTGCTCCTGCATTATTAATTAAAAAGTCAATTCCGTCTTCTTTATATGAAATTTCTTTTACAAAATCATTAATGCCCTCCATTGAACTCAAGTCACATGGCACCGGTATACACTCTTGATTATACTTTTCAGATAACTCCTGTGCTTTTTCAATCAAGGCCGGAGCTTTTCTGGCTGAAATATAGACTTTTACTCCATTTGCCAAA
>CACOZT010000006.1 GCA_902631785.1 uncultured SAR86 cluster bacterium | reverse complement strand
TGAAGCTGGTACTGAAGTAGAAATTGAATTTATTTCATTTGATGCAGAAACTGACTCAACTAAATTAGTTACTCTTAAAAGAGAAGAAATAAAACTTGAAGATAGAGCAGCTAAATCAGAGATTATAAATATCGACGATAATAAGATTGGAATAATTGATTTGCCATCTTTTTACATAGATTTTAATGAATATCAAAACAGGGTCAAAGATTTTAAAAGCAGCAGCAATGACGTCAAAGAAATACTAAATGATTTCAATGATATGGATGTAGATGCTGTTATTTTAGATTTAAGAAATAACGGTGGAGGTGCTTTAATAGAGGCAAACAAAATTATTGGGCTATTTGTCTCCTCAGGTCCAACCGTTCAAGTAAAGCAAAGTCGTGGTTACATTCAACCATACGGTACATCTAGGGCTATTCAGGTTTGGGATAAGCCTTTATTAGTTTTAGTTAATCGCTATTCAGCATCTGCTTCCGAAATAGTTGCAGGAGCTATTCAGGACTATAAAAGAGGTTTTATTGTTGGTCAGAGAACATTTGGGAAAGGTACTGTTCAAAGTTTAGAAAACTTAACCGAAGGACAAATCAAAATTACGGAATCTAAGTATTACAGAATCAATGGAATGAGCACTCAAAATAAAGGAGTAATTCCTGACATAGAACTCCCAGTAACGTGGGATATTGAATCAGTGGGTGAAAGCTCGTATCCGACTGCCATGGAATGGGACGTAATAAGGCCGTACAGGCATAAAAAATTTAAAGTCAATTCAGATATACTAGATAAAGTAATATCAAATTATGAGTTTCGTCTTATTGAAGAGCCAAATTTAAATTATTTAAAAAAAGTCAGAGATAGATATGACTTAAATAAAAATAAAAAGAAGCTTAGCTTAAATTTAGAGGACAGAAAAATTCAAAAAGAGTTAAGGAAGGACTGGCTGCTTCAAATAGAGAATGAAAGAAGAATGAGGGTTGGATTGACAGAGTTTGCCTCATACAAAGAAATGGAAGACTATAATGATTCTAATAACAGCTATGAAGACAACATTAATTTGAAAGATGATTATCAATTGATTGAATCTACAAATATTATTAATGATTTTTTAGAATTTGAGAAAGAGATAGTTCTCTCTTCACTTAAATAACATGAAAATAGTATCTTTTAACATCAATAGCATAAGAGCAAGGCCGCATCAAATAGAACATTTAAGAAATACTATTGATCCAGATGTTATTGGTCTTCAAGAAACCAAAGTCGATGATCCTGAATTTCCAATTGAAGTAATAAATGAATTGGGCTATCACGCAGAATTTTGGGGTCAAAAGGGGCATTACGGTGTTGCAATTCTTAGCAAAGAAAAGCCTGTAAGCACTGTTAAAGGTTTTATAGATGATTCTGATGAAGACCAAAAAAGATTTATACAATCAACTTTTAAGTATGGCGATAATAAAATTATTATTATGAATGGCTATTTCCCTCAGGGCGAAAATATCAAACATGAAACAAAATTTCCTAAAAAGGTAAAGTTTTATAGTGATCTTCATTCACACATCTCTGATCTTAAAAATACTGAAAAAAATTTAGTAATAATGGGAGATTTTAATGTTTCACCTGAAGATATTGATATTGGTATTGGTGAACAAAATGCAAAAAGATGGCTCAGAGAAGGTAAAACCTCTTTTCAGCCTGAAGAAAGAGAGATGTGGAATAATATTAAGAGTTTAGGTTTTGTTGATTCATGGAGAGAAATTTATCCTAATGAAGCATCCATTTATTCTTGGTTTGATTATAGATCTAGAATGTTTGATCAGAATCCTAAAAGAGGATTAAGAATAGATCATATTCTTCTATCTCAGAACTTAAGAGAGCAAATCAAAGATGTTGGAATTGATTATGATGCTCGCGCAATGGAAAAACCATCTGATCACTGTCCAGTGTGGTTAGAATTAAATGAGTGAACTAGAATTTAGAAGTCCTAATAGTTCGGATGAATTTAGAGAGTATGACCTATTTAGATGGAAGATTCTTCGAAAACCACTTGGCAAATCTATAGATTCACTAAAAGATTCATTTGAGGATAACGGTTTTCATCTTATAGCAATTAAAGATGGCAAAATAATTGCCTGTGGAAGATTGCATTTCAATTCTAAACTAGAAGCACAAATTAGATATATGGCAGTTGAAGAACATCTTCAAGGCCAAGGTATAGGAAAAAAAATATTAGAAATTCTTGAAAACAAAGCAAAGGAAAATAATGTAACTTGTGTTGTTCTTAACGCCAGAGATCATGTCATTAAGTTTTATGAGAATTCAGGTTATAAAATTCTTAAAAAATATCATGGATCTGATACAGGCATTCCTCACACAACAATGAAAAAAATATTTAATTAGCGTCTTGCTTTAAAAAAATTTCTGAGCAAGTTTGAGCTCTCTTTTTCATAAAGACCAAATTTATAACTTACAGAGTGATTTAACGATTTGTTTTCTAAAAATTTATCAATAGAAACTATTGATCCAGTTTTAGGTTCTTTTGATGAAAATATTAGTTCACTTATTCTTGCATCAATGATTGCTTTTGCACACATGTGACAAGGTTCAAGAGTCACGAAAATAGTACAATCATTGAGTCTATAATTATTAATATATTTTGAGGCGGATCGAATAGCATTTATTTCAGCATGAGAACTAACATCTATATCTGAAATTACTTCATTTCGACCAGTTCCTATTATTTTATTATCTTTTACTACAACTGCCCCAACAGGAACTTCATTAAGATCAAAAGATTCTTGAGCAAGATTTAAAGCTGATTTCATAAATAATTGCTCTTGGTTTGAAAAAACCACAATCAGTAGAGTTCAATATTTGCTATGTCTAGTTGAGCTGAAAAGTCTCTACCATATGCGACTAGACCAATGGATCTAATTACGTTTGCATTGATACCAATATTTCCATTTCTTGAATATTTAAAATTATTTAATGGTAGATCAATAATTTGCCAATCATCTCCAGCATAAAAATCAGAATAATAATAATTCCATGGCATCATTCTGGGTGCTCTTAGATGCACGAAGTATTGGTTATTATTACCTTTAATTTTTATTCTTATGCCATTAAAGTCATTAACATTTAAATTTAGATTAACACGTGACTGAATAAATCCACCATTATTAGCAGTACTTACTTCCCCTTCAAGCCTATAAAACTTAGTGCCATTTTCTTCTAATTCGTAAAAATTTACCTCAGATATTCCTCCCATAACTTGATCAGAAATCGCAGACCAGCGAGCTCTTGTATCGTCTAAATTATCAATAACCATTGAAGATATATTCAAAGTAAAAATTAATAATAATGATATCTTAAATTTAATCATAATTGATCTAAATGAGTTTCTTTGTCAGCATTAAACCAAGGAAGTTTTACAACTTTAGCGGAGTAATTAACATTTGGGCCTTCTACAATAATTTCAGTTCCCTCTTCAGAAAAATCGATATCTACTATTGCTAATGCAATATTTTTATGGAGTCTTGGTGAAAAAAATGCTCTTGAAACTCTTCCAATTTTTTTATCGTCATTTGTGACTCTCCAAAAATTTTCAGGTGCTTTCTTTATTGCTTCACCATCAAGTTCAAGACCTACTAATTTTTCAGTTAAGCCATTTTCTTTAATCTTTTTTAAAGCTGCTTTTCCAATAAAATCTGTTTCCTGATCAACATCGACCAATCTTCCCAAACCAATTGTAAAAGGATTATGTTCCCTACCAAAATCACTTCCGTAAGATAAAATACCTCCTTCGATTGTTCTTATAGTATTAGGAGCAATTACCCTACCATTAAATTCAACTGCAGCATCATAAACCATATCAAAAAGTTTATTACCTAGTTTTCTGTTCTGAAGATAAAGCTCATAACTAAGTTCTCCACTCCAACCAGTTCTTGCAATAACCATTGGTATATCATCTAAGGAAGTTTGTCTTGCTTTGTAATAACCAAGATCATCATGCTCACCATTAAATAATTTTTGAATCAATTTTCCAGATTTTGGTCCACTGATTTGTAAGGGAGAAGCATCAGGTTCGTGAATTGTGACATCCATATTAGAATTCATTGCTAAACCTTGTAACCATAAAATTACATCTCCATCGCCTGGTGATATCCAAAATTTATTTTCTTCAAGTCTTAGCAAACAAGCATCGTTAATTATGCCTCCGTTCTTATCAGTTAGAAGAATGTACTTACAGAATCCGATTTCACATTTTTCAAGATTACGCGGTTGAATATAACGCACAAAATTATATGCATCGGGCCCATTAATTTCAATTTGTCTCTCAGCAGCAAAATCACCAAACGTAACATCATTAATTAGACTTTCATATTCTTTTTCAGGACCAGCAAATCCGGTAGGTAAATACATTTTGTTATAAACAGTAAATCCTGTAACGCCATACTTAATATTCGAATCAAAATATGGTGACTTTCTAATTCTTGTTCCAATGCCAATTAGTGGTGGTGATTTAGACATATGTGCTCCTAAAATTAATGCTATTTTAATCTCAAAATATCAACTGAGTAAATGCATTATCGTCTTATTTAGATTATTATTTACAAAGCGAATTTGGGGCATAACATGGGTAAAAAAAGATTTTTTGATGATAGATTAAAATATCTCTCATTTATTCAAAATACTGGAGAAAAAAAAGCAATTTCTGAAAAGATATATCCTTATATTCGCAATCTTACACAAAATAAATCTTATCTAAGAATTCTTGATGCTGGCACCGGTGATGGAACAATAAAATCAAACATAATCAAAAGCTTCCATAGATATCATCCATATACATCTCTTTTAATAACTGGAAAAGAGATAAGCTACGAAGATCTTAAAAATACATTAGAAAAAATGCCCGACAGATTTGTTGAACATCCTAATTTACTTATAACTATGACAAATGTTAAATTCTCAGAATTAGGTCTGATAGAAAGCTCAAAAAAAATTAAAAATAAAAAAATAAAGGAATTTAATCTTATTCTTAAGAGTGATAACTCTTTTGATTTTAATGATCAAATTTCAGGGATTTCTCTTGGCAATTTTATCAAAAAAAATTGGGGTATTAAGATAGATAGTAAAGGCAAGACTTCATACTCTAATCCATGCATTATTAGAATTTATAGAAAAGATAATGAAAGGCATCTTAAGCAGTTTCTTAAAAATGACTACAAAAATAATAATTATGATCTAATTATTGCTTCTCAGGCTTATAGAGCTGCGTCATCAGTTAAAGCAAAAGTTAACAATGTTATTGGTCCATTGATGAGACTTTTAAATAAATCTGGAAAGCTTTTGATTACACACTCAAGTGGAGGCGATTCAATTCAAAAAGTTCTAAAATTAGCATTTAAAGACAAAGAAGCTTTCCCAAATAATGCCAAAGATATAACTGAGTACTTAAAAGATAATCACTTTGGAGAAAACAATATTTATAGTTTTTCAAAACCATCATGTTACTTTTTCAAATTTAAAAAGGCCCCAGACCAAACAGTTACAGAATTATTTGGCCATAATACAGATGCAAAATGGGCAAACATTCTTTATGTTGGACAAATACCAGAGAGAGATATAATGGAATTAGAAAAAAATCCTAGACTTCAAAATAAAATAAAAAAAACTATAGAAAGTTTTCGTGAAATACAATTCAAAAATGAATTATTTTGTATTACAAAAAAGAGATAATGAAAATATTAATTATGGGCCTTCCAGGAAGTGGCAAAACATATTTAGCTGAGAGAATGCAACCAATTCTCAAAGCAGCATGGTATAACGCTGATAAGGTCAGAGAAATGGCAAATGATTGGGATTTTTCTCCAGATGGAAGAATTAGACAGAGCCTTAGAATGAAGAGTTTAGCTGACTTTGAAAAAAAACATGGAAGAATAGTAATATGTGATTTTGTTTGTCCAACATTTGAAACAAAAAATAATTTTGATCCAGATATTACAATCTGGATGGACACAATTAAATTTGGTAGATACGAAGATACTA
Source organism: uncultured SAR86 cluster bacterium (assembly GCA_902631785.1). GTDB lineage: Bacteria > Pseudomonadota > Gammaproteobacteria > Magnimaribacterales > D2472 > SAR86A. The sequence goes on along the minus strand of CACOZT010000006.1, from coordinate 23,764 downwards.
ATAAAATGTTTGAAAAACCGAAAAACGTAGATTTTCAAGTTACAGAAATGAATGATACCAATCATCACACAATTGCTAAAGAAATTTTAAAAAATGTTTGATTGGAAAAAACCTACAGTTCAAATGCTCGGAAGATGGCAACCATGGCATGAAGGTCATCAAGAACTTTTCAAAAGATGTATTAAAAAAACAGGTCAAGTAATAATCCAGGTCAGAGATGTCGAAGGTTCATCAGGAGGAGATAATCAAAATGATAATCCTTTTTCATGGAATGAGGTTTGCACCAATATTGAAGAAAGCTTAAAAAAAGACGGATTCAAAAAAGGCATGCATTATGAAATTATGCTTGTTCCTAATATAACTAATATCACATATGGCAGAGGTGTCGGCTATGTTTTTGAAGAAGAGATATTTGATGAAGAAATCTCATCCATTAGTGCAACAAAAATAAGGGCGAAATTAAGAGATAAAGGTAAGTTATAAATTTACTCAATCTTAAAACTCAATCCAGCATTATCCTCAAGTCTTTTAATTAATTTTTCACCCATTGATGAAGCAGGTGTATATATTCCTCCATCCAAATGCTGACACTCTTTTACCAGACATATAGCACTTTCAGTAATCATTTTCGATGTTGAACCATATCCAGGATCCATATCACCAGAAACTGATGCTTTAAAGACCTCTCCATCAACATCTGCACAAAATAAAATATCATAGTTACCATTTTCTCTCTTTTCTCTTGAAGGACCCTCGCCTGGCTTTGGGGCATCTTCTCCACCTATTGGATTTGCCATTGCAACGGTTTCTGCTGCTTTCTTACCCTCTTCACCAGGTCCCATTATCCACATCTCGTTATAACGAAAATCTTCACCGTAAATGTGATTTAAAAGTTTATTAGATCTATGAATATTTTTTGTATTTATTGGAGCCATAAAAAATGGTGCAACCCATACATTTAATTCTTCATCAAATTTTGGTTTTGTATCATCATCTTGTTGCGCTCCTTGATGTCCTTCACATAATGCATGAGGATTAATCAGCACATTTAACAATTCAGGATTAGACCTAAGTGTTGACATGGTAGCTTTCATCGAAGCTGCAGTGCCACCTGAAAACTCACCATTCATTGCTCTAACACGACCTCTAATATATGGAGCATATTTATTGATTTTCGATTTTGTTTCCATTTGAACAAATAGAACACCTAAGTCAAAAGGAATACTATCAAAACCACATGAAAATACTATTCTTGCACCAGTTTTCTTGGCTTCATCAGAACATTCATCAATAATTTTATGCATCCAACCCGGTTCACCACATAAGTCAACATAATCAGTACCTGATGAAACACATGTTCTTATGATTTTTTCACCATAAAGTTGATATGGGCCAACAGTAGTTAAAACACATTTGGTTTTTGTTACAAGATTATCAATTGATTCTTGTTCATCGCTGTCAACATGAATGATGTCAATATGATCAGGAATATTTAATTTATTTTTGAGATTTTCTAGTTTTTCAAGATTTCTACCAGCAATGGCCCAGGTTATATTGTCATGATCCAAATATTTTTCTAATGAGTATTCAACAACTAATTTTCCTGTAAATCCTGATGCGCCGTATATAACAAAATCATACTTTTTTTGATCATTCATGCTTTCTTCCTATATTAAAATGTGTTCGAGGATTATAATATATTAATTAATATATTGACTTAAAAGATGCTTAGTAAAATATTTGAATTTTTTAGGGTTTTAGGAGAACTAAGATATCTCATACCTCTTATGAGATATCAGTTTCCAGGTCCAGACGATAATGCATCACTAGCACATTCTTTTGAAGAAACTTCGGTAAAATTTGGTTCTAACAATTTTATCTTCTTTGAAGATGAGATCTGGACTTACAGTCAAACAAATGAAGCAGCTAACATCTTAGCAAATAAACTAATTAATGACGGCGTCGCACATGGTGACAGAGTTGTTCTATTTATGGAGAATAGACCAGATTATATTATTAGTATTTTGGCTCTTAATAAAATTGGAGCCATTGGGGTTCTGATTAATACAAGCCTGACTGGAAATCCTCTTGTTCATTGTATTAATTCATCTGATTCAAAAAAGTGTATTGTGGGTGCAGAACTAGCTTCACCACTTGAAGAAGTGCTTGGTGAAATTAGCATAAAGGATAAATCAGACATATATTGGGTCAAGGACGGAGATGATTATGAATGTCCTGAATGGGCATCAAATTTAAAACAACTACTAGATACTTCTCAATCTAGTAACTTAAGTATTACTAATAATGTTACTGCAAAAGATACAGCCTTCTATATCTTTACTTCGGGGACAACTGGAGTTCCAAAGGCAGCACTTTTTCCAAATGCGAAAATTATTGCAGCCTCAGTCAATATTTCAAAAGGAGGTTATAGGATCGATAGCTCTGATTGTATGTATAACTGTCTGCCTCTTTATCATTCTACAGGTTTAATGCTTGGACTTTGTGCATGTGTCCAAGTTGGTGCTGCTACATTTATAAGAAGAAAGTTCTCAGCTTCAGCATTTTGGAAAGAAGCAAAAAAATTTAATACTACTGCATTTGTCTACGTTGGAGAGCTATGCAGGTATCTAAGTTTTCAAGAGCCCTCTGATGAAGAAGTTAATAATCCAGTGTCTAAAATGGTTGGAAATGGTCTAAGGCCTGATCTTTGGGATTGTTTCAGAAACAGATTTGGTGTTGAAAGGATAATTGAAATATATGGTGCTAGCGAAGGTAACGCTTTGTTCATGAATTTATTAAATAAAGATGAAACAATTGGCATGACAAATGCTCGTGTTGGAATCTTTGAATATGATGTTGCCGAAGACAAATTAGTTAAAGATCAAAATAATAAATATATTGAAGTTGATGAATATCAACCTGGCCTCTTACTTGTTGAAATTGGTCCAAATGCCATTTATAACGGTTATACAGATAAGAAAGCGAGTGAAGAGAAAGTTATATCAAACGTTTTAGTTGAAGGTGATCGCTGGTTTAATACTGGAGATCTTGTGAAAACTATGGATGTAGGTTTCTCATTAGGAAGGAAACATTATCAGTTTGTTGATAGAGTGGGTGATACTTTCAGATGGAAATCTGAAAATGTTTCAACCAATGAAGTTGCAGAAATTCTAAATACCTTTGAACACGTAAATATGGCAAACGTATATGGTGTCAAAGTTCCAAAAAGTGAGGGTCGTGCTGGTATGGTTGCATTCAACTGTGCTCTTGATGATTTTAATTGGGAAGAATTTTCGTCTTTTGTATCTCAAAAATTACCCAGTTATGCTCAGCCAATATTTGTGAGAATAATTGAAGAACTTGAGACTACGGGAACATTTAAATTAAAAAAGAATGATTTAAGAGAAGAAGCCTATCATTTAGACAAAGTTAACGGTAATCAAATTTTTATAAAAAAACCGGGACAAAATTCATATGTTCCGCTTGATAAAGATTACTATCAAGTTATTGAATCTGGCGAAGCAGGATTTTAATCCTATTTAATATTGCTATCTATTAAAACAGCTATTAAAAGTGCTGGCTCTGTCCCATTATTAACCCATGCATGATTTGTTCCTCTTTGCACAACAACATCAAATGGTTTCAAATCAATTTCTTCTTCGTCAAGAATCAATGTTACATCGCCTTTGAGAAGAATAATGTAATCCACTGTTTCAGTTTTATGCATTGCAGGGTGCTTTGAGGTATCAATTCTATGATGCGCTGCACCAACTTTCTCAAAGGCATCTGCAGCTATTTCTTGTAATATATCCTCAGGAACTCCCTCTGGAAGAGGATTGATTTGAAAATACCTAAATTTTGTTCCTCCACTGGGAGGGGCTAATATAATTTCTTCATCAGCTCTATCAATACTATCAGTTGATATAACATCATCACCATTGGTATTCCACAATTCAAATAGTCCGCCAACATCTTCGCCGATTGATCTTGCTGGTGGTCCATCCATACTAACAATTGATTTACCTTTTCCATTGTGTCCAGTAATTATCCTTCTCATATTATTTCCTCATGTTATTTAATTTATTCTTGATTGTTAATGCTCTCTCATTAATTAAAAGGTCATTCCATGAAATTTTCCTTGAGCTTTTTATTTCAGATATTTTTGAGGTTTCTTCAAGTTTAATTTTATCTAAATAATCAATTACTTCTTTTACTCCTGGTCTATCATTACAAATTATTGCCATATCGCATCCCGCATCAAATGACATTTTTACCTTATTAATAAGACTTTGATTACCTGTCCCTTTCATTGACAAGTCATCACTAAGTATTAAACCTTTGTAGTTAAGATTATTTCTTAAAACATTATTAATCCAAGTTTTTGAAAAGCTAGGAATCCTATTATCAATGCTTGTAAATAATATATGAGCGCACATTATTACATCTAATTTATCTTTTAATTTTGTATAAGGCTTAATATCTGTATTAATCAAATCTTGGAGGTCTCTTTTATCTTCTGGCAGTTCTAAATGGCTATCTTCTGCTACATTACCATGTCCTGGAAAATGCTTACCAGTAGATTTCATACCTGCTTCATGCATTCCGTCAATATAATCTGAAGCATTACTAATTACTTCTGAGATTTTTTCTGAAAAAGATCTATCACCAATGATGCTAGAAATATTTCTATTTATATCTAAAACAGGCGCAAAATTAATATCTATGCCTGCTGCAATTAATTCACTTGAAACTAACCAAGCCAAATCTTTGATAAGCTCTCGATCGCCATTTTTTTTTGCATATACAGATACTTCTTGCATTGAAGGTATTTTTGTAAATTCTTTTTTAAATCGTTGCACCCTACCACCTTCCTGATCTACAGCAATGATAATATTTTCTTTAATTGCATGAATTTCGTTTATCAGATTATTGAGTTGATCGAATGAATCGTAATTTCTAGAAAAAAGTATCAACCCTCCAATATGTTTACTTGATATTAAAAATTTATCTTCATCAGATAGACTCACTCCATCGACATCTGCCATCAATCTTCCATAAGAGTTTTTCATAAATAAATCATATCAAAGAAAATTAAGATGGGTTTAGTAATCAACAATTGTCTTTATTGAATAGCCCTTTTCTCTAATAAGATTACTTCCACCGAGATCAGTCAAATCAATAATACATAAAATTAATATGTCCTCATTTTTGACATTAAAATTTTGAGTTAGTAACTCAGCACAAGCAATCGCAGTTCCACCAGTTGCAACAAGATCATCAACAATTACAACTTTTTGATTTGGTTTAATTTCGGTATTTTTTTGAATTTCAATTGAAGTACTTCCATATTCTAAATCAAAGCTCTTCTTATATGTTTCATTTGGAAGCTTTCCTGGCTTTCTTGCAAGAACAAATGGCAAAGATAAATCTCTTGCTATAGTACCAGCAAATATAAAACCTCTACTTTCAATACTGGCAACAATGCTTGCATTGAATTGTTTTGTTATTCTAGTAAGTTCATCGCAAGTTTTTACAAAAGCTTCTGGCGTTTCAATAAGGCTTGTAATATCTCTGAAAACAATCCCGTCTATTGGGAAGTTATCAACAGTTCTTATAAATTTCTTCAGGTCTAGTGGATCACTCATTATTCTCATCCCAACTAGCGTCTCTCTTTTCTAGAAATGCATTAATTCCCTCAATTGCATCATCTTCTAGAACATTATCTGCCATTATTTTTGAGGTATATTTATATGCATCTGACAAATTCATATTTAACTGATTATAAAAAGCTTCTTTTCCTATTTTTAAAATCTTAGATGACTTTTTAGAAATATTCTCTGCCAAGTCCATTACAGATTTTTTTAAATCATTTTCAGGAACATAATTATTAATTAATGAAATTCTTTTTGCTTCTTGAGCACTAATCATGTCACCTGTTAGAAGCATCTTCATAGCTTCTTTTTTGCTCACATTCCTTGATAAGGCAACCATTGGGGTAGAACAAAATAATCCGATATTCACGCCTGGTGTAGCAAATCTAGAGTTTTCTGATGATATTGCAAGATCACAAGATGCAACTAACTGGCATCCTGCTGCAGTAGCAACACCATTAACTTCTGCGATTATAGGTTTCGGGCATTCAACAATTAATTGCATTAAAGATGAGCATGATTCAAATAAATCTATAAAATAAGAATCATCATCTCCTTTATGGGATCTAGCTTCTGTAATCTCCTTAAGATCATGGCCAGCACTAAAAACATCACCGTTAGCTGCAATAATTATAACTTTAACTTTCTTATTTGATGATGCATTTGAGATGGCATCTTTCATTGCAAATATCATCTCTTTGGATAGGGCATTTTTACTTTGCGGTTTATTCAAAACCAAACGAAGGATTCCAGGTTTAGAATTTTCATTTATAAGAATTTCATTTTTTTTACTCATGAAATATCTATTAAATGCTATTTTTTTTTATTAGTCCAATAGGTCTTAGATAACTCTTTTTTAGGACACCTATCCATAACAACTTTTAATCCAGCATTACTTGCTAGAGCTGCTGCCTCTTTATTAATAATACCCTCTTGCAACCATAGTACTTTTACACCTATTTTTATTGCTTCTTTAGTTATACCCAGTACCGCACTCTTAGCTCTAAACACATCAACCATATCAACATTTTCTTTAATTGCATCAAGACTTGGTAAACATTTTTCACCAAAAATTATTTTCCCATACTCATTTGGATTTATTGGAAAAACCTTATAACCATTTTCAATGAGATGGTGCATCACTTTAAAGCTATCTCTGTCTTTTTTTGAGCTAGCCCCTACTACAGCAATGGTCTTAACTTCACTTAAGATCGTTTTGATGTAAAAATCAGAATAGTCTATGTCCATAAAATCACACTAAAGATAAGCATGTCATTTAAGAGAATCGTTTCTTTTAAAAATTGAAATAAATAATAAGTGAAATATAACCATTGCTGATAAAACTGACATACTTATTAAAAATACCTCAATAAGTGAATTAAATGAATGTGAATCACTGAAAAAGTATATTAGTCCAGTGCTCGCAGATATAAAAATCATGCCTAGAAGAAGAATACTTTTATTTATACCTTGATATAGTGCTTGTGCCGAACCAACAAAAGAAATAGCTATAGAAATTAAAACTATATAGCTTAAATAAACATTTGAAACTTCAAAATCATAGGTCATAAAAAATGAGAGGATGTATTCGCCCAAATTTGAAGCTAGAAAAAGTGACAAAATTAATAAAGGGCAGAATGATAGCCAACAATAAAAAAATATCTTCGCTTTTTCCGAATCAGTCTTTTTGTCTCTAATAATATTCAAAACGAAAGGTAAGCTTGCACCTAACAAAAAAATTAATAATGAATTAAAAATACGTATCGTATTTGACCATAAACCGACATAATCACTTCCATAATAATAATTGATGATTATTACAAATAAAGCTGAAAAAAAAGAAAAGGTTGTTGCTGTTATGGCAGCATAAAATTTGTGTTGAAATTTTATTTTTTTTAATCTTTTTATGCTAATACCCGTGATAGCTTTTTTAAATAAAGATACAAAATAGATTGATAAAAATAAAACTGAAATAAAAAACGATGCAGGCCATATTAGTTCTGCTTCTAGACCAGACGATGCAAAAAATATTAAAGCTATTGCTGGAATAGTTCTAAATAAAGAATATCTGTAGATTTTTTTTTGAACAAATAGAATTGAAACTAATAACTCATGAATAGATATAATAATAGCAGACAAAATTATATAGATTGAAAGAGGACTACCAACAATTATATTTAAAGATAAAACAATAATTGTCATAAGAATTATAGTTACGCTAGAATCAAATAAACTCTCATGTAATGCAAGTTGATTATTAACCATAATCTCAATATCCCATCTAAGATTAATCAGTACTGCTAAAAAAGTTGATACTATGCCGACATATGCCAATGTTCCTGAGTAACCAATTCCATTCATTTTTAGAATCAACAATTGGGCAAATAAAAAAAAGAATTGATGAATTACAACTGGCGATTTTTTAATTACTGAAATAATCATTAAAGATAAGGCTTATTAAAATCTGGAGTTGGCAACGTTTTAAGAATTTTTTTTGTATATTTAAGACAAAGGGGATGGAATACCTCTCCACATATCTCGGTCCATCTTAATGGATAATTACTAATAGAACCATCATCATGTTTCTTATGGTAGAAATCCCTTAAATCTTTAGGAGGATTATTGACAAGAAGTTCATATTTTTGATCAAGGATCTTATGAATAGTATCCATCCACTCATTTGTAAAATCTGTATTTGGTTTACAAATAAATGCACCACATCCAATCAATCTATAATAGTTTAGGGATAACCAAATATCTTTAAGTAATCCCCTTCCTCTTGCTGTTTCCATAAAGCTAATTTCCTTATAACCATTAATTAAATATTCACTATTAAAAAGTTCCTCATAGGATGTCAGCCATGAATCTTCTATTACTTTTACATCTGTGTAGGCACCACCATGATTATGCATAAAATAGCACTTAAGATAATCTCCTCTATCAATAGGTGTCAGATATTCATATGCTGGATGAAGAGGTGCATTTTTAAGAATCCATGACGACAAATTATCCTGATTAATAAATATGACTTTTAGATTTGTATTTGGCAATGAAGATAATGCATTAGAACGATTGCTGCTCATAGGATTGGATCCAGTCCAAAAACAAAACAGTCTGGGCTCAAGGTTCATTTCTTAATATATCCAATGGAGCCACCTGAGATCAATTGAAGCATATAACCACTATCATTTAACAGTCCTTTTGTTTTAGATAACGAAAAAGTATTAAATTTTGCAGGTAAAAATTTTTTGATGAATCGATATATATATAATAAAAATTGTTTCATTTACCTTCAATTAGACTTAAATGACAAAATCAATTCTATCATTTTTCGACTATAATGTTTTTAGCATCATTTAAAAATATTAGATGTAGTTGAAATGAAAAAAAATTACTTTCAAATAATTGGATATATTATTTTAGTTACTTTTATTACGTCCATAATTTTCTTAATAATGCCGTCGTTTGAATTTCAAACATACTCACCAGACTCAATTAGATTTTTACATTTTTGGCAAAATTCATTCTCCTCTTATCACTCAAGTATTGACGATGATACCTTTAAATTAAAAATATTTTTATTAAATATTTATGATGCATTTCATGCTTCTAATTTTTATGACTTGGGCAGAGGTAGAATAATTACTTACATAATTTATGGTATAGATAATAGTCTTTTACTAATTTTTAATTCACTTCCGACAAATTTTTTAATTGTTGCAGTGATTATAATTAATAGTCATGGAGCATCCTTATTAATTTCAAGAAGCGCAATAGATTATAAATTTTTTATATATGCATTAAGTTTTTTAATTATAGGCATCAACTCCATCTCATTAAGTCCTGCTATGTATTTCGCTCTTTACAGTAAATATATATGTCTAACTTTTATTTTATATTTCTTTGTTTTTAAAAATCCATTTTTGAAATCTTTAATGCTTTTTTTGGCATTTTTTACAGATGAAATTAGCTTACTTTTAGGTCTTATGATATGTTTTTTTTATATCCTTCAATTATGCTTGTCTAAATTAAAGACTAAAAATATTAATCTAAAATTATTAATTAAAAATGTTATATATAGTGGATTGCTCTGCTCAGCTTTGTTATTTACTTTTTTTCTAATTATATTTTTGATATTCGACACATCGCCTCTCCAATTTGCTAAATATGCTGCAAGGGGGACATTGTGGTTGCTTGATCCAGAAAATCTTCTAAATAAATTAATTAAAGTAGCATGGACAATAGAAATTATAGTTCTTGGATTCTCTTTCGAGAGAGCTTTTATATTACAAATTGTTGGATTTTTGTTTTTGTTTGCATTGCTGATTTTCACTATATTCAAATTCAAGAACATAAAATTATTATTTACTACTGAAAACTTGTGGAAATATTTGATTAACTTTCAATCTTACCCCCATTACACTGCTTTAATTTTTTGGGTATTAGCAACTTTATTACTTCTTATTGTTTTGCCCTCAACTCCTATAGTTTATCAAACATACTCATATCCATTAATGCTGAGTCTTGCAATAGTTATTCTTCTTTCTGCAAGTATTAAGCTTAGTTCACTAAAATTTTTAAGTGTTCTTGTTTTGATTACTGGCATTCATTTAGCAATGGTTCCAGAAATGATTGAGAATGTTAATAAATCAAATCAAAAACATTTATTAAAAGATTCATCGATTTCACCTACAGATATTAATAATCTTCAATTAGCAATTGATGAAATTAGAACAAATAACAATTATGAAATGTTCCAAAATATTAATAATTTTCAAGAAATTGATTTCTCTGGTAAATGGTATTATTCACTTGAGGAGCACTACAGGTTCCCATATGAAACTGACGAAAATGGAAATTGTATCGAGCAAAATAATTATTTTGGAAATTGTATTCAACAAAATAACTACTACCCAGTTTATGGAAATGTAAGAGTTCTTGCATGGCCGCATTTTCAAATTGAGGAAGCCGGTCAAAATAAAAGAAAATTTGGTAAAAATAAACCGACATATAAAGATTGAATTAATGCTTAATGGTTTCTAATAGATATATAACTCCAAAAGTGCTTATAAAACTCATCAACAAATATAAAGATCTAACAATATTTAGATATCTTTTAGCAGGCATTATAAACACATTCGTAGGTTTTGGATTAGGGATATTATTGTTATTAACTCTCCCCTTTCACTATACATTAACAGTCTTTATATCAACGTTTTTAGGAGTTTGTTTTAACTATTTTATGTCTGTGAAGTATGTTTTTCGTGCTAAAAGCTCAAACTATAAGATTATTTTATATTTCTCAATATATTTTTTGATGTATTTAGTAAATATGCTTTTAATGTATATTTTAATTAATCAGTTCGGTATGAATGATATAATTTCATTCATTATTGGTGCTCCATTTATAATAGGGCTTACTTATTTATTACAAAAAAAATTAATCTTCCAAGATGAAAAAAATATCAATAATAACGCCAACTTTTAATGAAGAAGAAAATGTTGCGTTATTGATAGATGCGATTTCAAAAGTTGCTGAAAAAGAAAAAAAATATACTTTTGAGCACATTATTATAGATAATGCTTCAACTGATAATACGGTTGGTAAAGTTAAAGATTTGATAAGTCATTATCCACATGTTGGTTTAATTGTTAACAACAGAAACTTTGGACAGCTTCGTTCTCCTTTTCATGCCTTAACATTAGTAGAGTCTGATGCAACCATTCAACTTTGCTCTGATTTACAAGAACCTCCAGAACTAATTCATGATTTTTTAAGGAAATGGGAAAATGGAGCGTTAGTTGTTGGCGGTGTAAAAGAATCCTCAGAAGAAAATCGTTTTTTGTTTTTTTTAAGAGGTATCTACTATAAATTACTGTCGACAATTACAGAGCACGATTTAATATCTCAATTCACTGGATTTGGTTTGTTCGATAGAACTGTGATTGAAGAGTTTCGAAAAATTAATGACTTATATCCATATAGCAGAGGATTAATTTCTGATTTAGGATTTAAAGTCGAGGTTGTGAAATATAGACAAAAAGAAAGAGAGTTTGGCTCAACAAAGAATAACTTTTTTACATTGTTTGATTATGCTTTAGTTGGAATGATTAGTAATTCTAAAACACCGATAAGAGTTGCTACTTTGTTTGGTTTTATTTTTTCGATGTTCACATTTGCTTCAGGAATTTTATATTTTGTATTAAAAATTCTTTTTTGGGATTCATTTGAGATAGGTCTAGCACCACTTATTATTCTTATATCTTTTGGGTTGTCTGTTATTATTTTTTTCTTAGGTATTATTGGAGAATATATCGGCTCGATTCATTCTGAGGTGCTTAAAAGGCCACGTGTGCTTGAAAAACAAAGAATAAATTACCCAGTCAAGAGTCTTTTTAATAGCAAAAATTAGGCAAACGAATTAGAACTATTTTTTTATTTTATCAATTAAGTTTTTTAATTCTGGTTTATTTTCTCTAATTTCTTCAATCGTTAATCCATCAAGCTCATGTGGGAAAACAAGCCACTTATCAGTCTCATGTAAAAAATAATCAGGCTCGCTTTTAGTTAAATTTTTAGATGGTTTAAAGTATGGAGTTGCAACTCTAATCTCTGGAGTATTTTTTTTGCATGCTGCTTTTAAATCACTGATTATTTGTTGAATCGAATGTCCAGTATCATGAACATCATCCACAATTAGAAGCTTATCTTCAGATTCAAGCTGCCTAATTACATAATTTAATCCATAAACTTGAACTTTATCTCTTTTTTTATCAATTCCTGAGTAATATGACGTTCTTATTGCAACATGATCGGATTTAATTCCTAAGTAACTTAAAAATTCCTGAACAGCAATTCCTATGGGAGCTCCACCTCGCCATACTCCAACAATATAATTAGGATTGAAGCCACTTTCATAGACATTCCAAGCTAGTTGAAAGGAATCTTTTAAAAGATCATCAGAATTAATAAAAAGCTTATCCATAATTAAATCATATTTTTTAATCTTTAGATTATAGCTTTATATATGATTCATATCAGAAATCATAACTTATTCTAGTCATAATTTGCCTTGGTGGTACCAGTTCAATCCCAGTAGCTGCTACTCCAAATACATCTGTCATACTTGAATTAATACCATCTTCATTAGTCATATTCATAAGAAAAAAATCTAGGCCCATGTTATTTTGAAAATCAATCCCAACTTTAAGATTGTAAATTTGATAATAAGGAACTTTATCGACAAGGGGGTTATTCGATACTCTTTGCATAAATTCTCCTCTTCTTATAAGTTGAAAAACTGTTGTAATTTCATTACCTGAAGATAACACTGTTTCGTATGTTAATGATGCATCTGCAGTAACATCTGGTGTTTTAGCAAGATCATTGCCCTTAACATTCTCTCTTAGCCCATATCTTAAATCTTCCTCACCAAAAAAATATTGATATGCATCTACGTTGTCAAGAACATCATAATTAGATGAAACTTCTGTATCTAAAAATCCAAGATTCATATCAAATGTTAATGAGTCTGAAATCAAAGCAGTAAACTCTATTTCAACTCCGGACATCTCAGATTCTGGAATATTTGCAACACCGCCTCTGTATGGATCAGGATCGGTTGCTTGAAATTGCAGGTTTTCATAATTATAAGAAAAAACAGCGATGTTAGCCCTAGCATTTCCATCATTTAAATCGGTTTTAAGGCCTAATTCTATTGAATCTACAGTCTCAGCTTCAAAGGTTTGAAATACCATTGGAGGGGCATTATCATCAGTAAAGCCATATGTTAAGTTTGTACCTCCAGGTTTAAACCCAGTAGAAAAAGATAAATAAGCCATAGTTGCATCTGCGACATCAAACTCACCTGTTAAACGTCCAGTAACTTCATCTCCAGTTCCCTCAGCTTGAAAAGGATCAACATTAAAAAAGTTAGTTACATCTGTTTCAAAAGTATCTTCAGAATACCTTACTCCAGATATTAATCTAAAAGCGTCACTGACACTATATGAAGTTTGAGCGTATATGGAATATGATTCTCTAGATGGGTAAGCATCAGTCACAAAATCAAATTCAGCAGCAAAAACGTCGAACCTACCTGGTATACCAAAATCATGAGTATAACAGTAACTAGGATTAGCAAATGGCTCACCGCATACATATCTAATGTTCCCATCAAGATCGTTATCTCTGTATCCTCTTATGTGATTTTCAATTTCGTGTTCCATATAAAAAGCACCAATGGTCCAATCTAATTTTCCATTAATTGCTGGTTCATTTGATACTAGATTGATTTCAAAAGTTGTCGTATCTACAAGTGAGGTTTCAGGATTAAATTCAGCCATCTGATATGTCGAACCAATGCCTAGCCCAGGTATAGCTTTAACAAGGTCTCCATAATTGTGTCTATCATTATCTCTAACAACCAATATATCATCCTCTTGAATACTTCCTAGGATCTTAAGAGTTGCATATCCCAAATCTGATTCATAAATTAAAGCTATAACTTTAGATGTTAGTTCTTGTTTAGACAATGAATCTTGAGATAGTTTTCGCATACTATCATTTACATCATCAATACCCCTCATTGCAGCACCATTTCTATCAGAGTCAAAATATTGTCCAAAAATTCTTAATGATGAAGTATCACTTAATTCAAATATCCAATCACTTCTTAGGCTAATATTTGAAGCATCATCCAAATCTTGTCCAGTAACAACATTTTCTGAAAAGCCATCTCTTTCAGTTGATGTAAAGGTAAATTTTGTAGCAACTCTATCCGAGATAGGAAAATTTGTTGATGAGCTAACTTTTCTTAAACTGTAGTCACCAATTACTATCGAGGCGTTTGATGAAAATGAAGATGTCGATGGCTTTTTGCTAATAACGTTTATTGCTCCACCAGTTGAATTTTGTCCAAATAGTGTTCCTTGAGGACCTCTTAATATCTCGATACGTTCTATGTCGACAAAATCCGTTTGCAATGAAAATGGAGAAGCAATAAATACACCATCCATATGATATGCAACAGATGGAGCCGCTATAGCATTTTGATTAGTTTCATTACCCACACCCCTTATAGATATAACAGTTTTATATCCTTCATTTTTGGCGACGGTGACACCTGGAACAACAGCAGTAAGATCTACAAAAGATGTAATATTTTTGTTCTCTATTTCGGACTCTGTTATAGCTGTAACAGCCTGAGAAATTGTTTGTAAACTCTCATCTCTTTTTTCAGCGGTAACAATTACTTCTTCAAAAACCATTTGATTATCTTGAGATAATGCATCTTCACTTAATGAAAATAGAAAAGATAATAACGATAAATTTACAATATTTAGTCTTAATTTCATATTTAATCCCCGTAGAAGGTTAGTAACTCTTTAAATGCAATATGTATGCCAAATAATCTGTCTTAAATTTAAAAATATAATAACAATTAGTAATTCTATAATGATTAATTAATTGTATACTTTAAAATTCTTAGTAAAACTTAAAATTTAAAAATTTATGAAAAAAACTTTAGAGCAGATTTTCAAACTTCGAGATAATAATACCACTATTGCGAAAGAATTTTTAGCAGGTTTTACTACTTTTGTAACAATGGCCTATATTATTTTTGTCAACCCACAAATGATGGCTGCAAGTGGGATGGATCTTGGGGCAAGTTTTGTTGGAACATGTATTGCTGCCTCAATAGCTTGTTTTGCAATGGGATTTTACTCAAATTGGCCGGTTGGTTTGGCTCCGGGCATGGGATTAAATGCTTTCTTTACATACACAGTTGTTGGTGAAATGGGTTATTCATGGGAGATTGCTTTGGGGGCAGTTTTTCTTGCAGGAATATTATTCGTAATAATAAGTGTTACTCCATTAAGGCAATGGATGCTTAACAGCATTCCAATGAATTTAAGAATTGCTATGGGAGCAGGAGTTGGTCTGTTTGTCGGTTTTATTGGCTTAAAAACAGGTGGGCTTATTATCCAAAATGATGCAACTTTTTTAAGCCTAGGTAATCTTAAGAATATTGAAACTTTACTTGCTGCCATTGGTTTTCTTTTAATTTTGATACTAGCAATTAGAAAAATGACTGGGGCAATTATTATTGGAGTTTTGGGAATTACTATTATTGCATTTTTGCTTGGTTTGATTGAATTTAATGGGATTGTTTCTTCTCCTCCTAACTTAAGCCCTATTTTTATTAAATTAGATATTTTAGGTGCATTAGATTTAGCAATGATAAGTATTATTATTTCATTTTTATTTGTTAATCTTTTTGATACTGCAGGAACATTATTGGGCGTTGCATCTAGAGCAAATCTTATTGAAGATTCTGGAAAAATTAAATATCTAGATAGAGCATTAAAAGCAGATAGTAGTGCAAGTGTAGCAGGATCATTATTTGGATGCTCGCCTGTAACAAGTTATGTAGAGAGTTCTGCTGGAGTTGAGGCTGGAGGAAGGACAGGATTAACTGCAATTACCGTAGGATTATTTTTTTTAATGGCTATTTTCTTCTCTCCACTTGCTTCTATGGTTCCAAGCTACGCCACAGCAGGTGCTCTAATTTATGTAGCTATTTTAATGCTTAGTGGGATGGAGAAACTTGACTGGTCTGATAATACTGAATTATTACCTGCCTTAATTATGATAATTATGATTCCATTAACTTTTTCTATAGCTAATGGCATAGCATTAGGATTTATCTCTTATGTTTTTCTAAAGCTGGCTGCCAGAAAAATGTCAGATATTAGTCTAGGAGCATGGTTTTTGTTTATAATATTTTTACTAAAATTTCTAATCTTAGATTAAAAAAAAATACTCATTTATTAATTTGCTTAAATGTATCAAACTTAGAAAATCCAAACGCCAAAGCTTTTGTTAAATCTAGAAAGCCGGACAAAAAAGCTATAAATATAAAATTTATAGGAAAAATAAATCCTAAATTTACGCCCTTCTTTCGAGGTAAATATATTCCTCTTAAAAACACATAAATTGTAAAAATTAATAAAACGCTTATCTTAGTAATATTTGGAATAAAAAAGATGCTCTCTTCATCCCATGAGGCTAAGATCCAGTTCCAATTAAATGCTATCACAACTGCAACAAATGATATTGCATAGTAGTAATAATCCTTGTGGGCTCTAAAGAATGGAAGTTTTGCACCAAAAATGTGATTTCTATACCATTTCATAAGTAACCTTTTGAAACTTGTATGATTAAGCTCGTCATAATCTAAAAACTTGTCTGGAAATGACATATTAATTTCTTGAAGTTCTGCTCTGCTCATCCAATCTCCATCTTCCCCAGCCCGAGTGCTTTCAATAAATAAACCGCATCTATTAAAAATATGACTTTTTAATATAGTTCCAGGCAAAGTTTTAATTGGTTTTGCTCCGTAAGTACATGCTCTAAATATCTTTGGCAAAAATTTGTCCGCTTCATAGTATGTTTGACCCCAAACGCCATCAGTATTTTGTTTTTTAATAAGATTCAAACCACTTGAAAGCCATTTGTCACATGGAATTGTGGAAGTATCAAGAAAGGCTAGTAATTCGTTTGATGATTTACTAATTCCTATGTTACGTGCATGTCCAGGATATAAATTTTCTTTAAAGATAGTCAGCAACCTTATATCAAATTCTTTGACAAAGATTTCAAATTCTTCAGGTAAAGTTAACTTCTCCTCTGACGAATCTACAATAATAATCTCATTTGGAATAACCTCCCAATTAGGTATGCATCCTAACAAATAAAGTATCTTAGTCTTTGCATTTTGACTTGGTATAATTAATGAGATTTCTTTTATCATTTTAAACTTCTCGCAAATTTCCTTACCCTTTGCATATGCTTTTCAAAGTCACTTTTCTCCATGTTAGGAAGAACTGAATAGAATCTTAGATATTTAGTTTTTAAGCCCCCTAATTGAAATACAGATTTTTTCAATCTTCTATATGGAATGTTATCAAAAAGCGAAAAATTGAAATAACTCACCATTGGTCCTCCATATGTCATTGAGACAATCCCAATTTTATTTTTCATTGCGCCAGCAACAGGATAACCATAGTTCCCAAAAAATTTGCTATCAGGTAATAATGATTTGTATGAAAAGAACCATGTTGGATGAAGAACCCAATCAATCCAATTCTCTAAAATCACATTCATTCTTAAATTATGACATGCGCTCATTAAGAACATAACATCTGCATCCTCAAGTCTTCGTCTATAATCAAGTACTAACTTTGGAGGAGGATTTATATCACTTCTGTAAAATGGTAATTGCTCTTCCTCATCAAACAAATTGATCAAATCAATATCATGTCCAATCTTTTTTGCCTCATCAATGAAGGTATCTCTTACAGAAGCATTAAACGAATCCCTCGTATTATAATGACCAAAAACTATACAAATTTTCATGACTTTCCTTTCGAAAGATTGAGATTTCTTTCTTCTGCAGCCTTCCAATCTCTTGGAAGAAATCTTGATACCAATAAAAAGCTAATTACTGATGGAACAAAAACAAAAGATGTAACAGTCATTGCATATCTAATAGACTCAAGATCATTAAAACTTTGTTTAAAAATGTCCATAATCCAACCTCCAAATGTTGGTCCTCCTCCTAGGGCTATCATATTTAATATGAAAAAAAATAAAGCCGTTGACATTGCTCTCATATGAACTGGTGCCAAGGTTTGGGCGATTGCAAAACTTGGTCCCAAATAAATACCAATCAAAAGTAAATATAGGGTTGCAAAAATTAAATGCAATTCTATTGAGGGCACCCACCATGTTACGATGCCAATAGGTAGACACAAACCAATAGATATTGCGGGTAGCCAACCGTAAGCTCTAATATCTTTTTTTCCCCATTTATCAGCTAAACGCGCACCAAAAAAAGCTCCAGCAGCATAAGTTGTTCCATTCATAATACCTAAAATTATAACTAAAGTTTGAAAATCAAAAGCTGGATCTAAAGTAACTAAATATTTTGTTTGAAATGCTGATTTTGAATAAGACACAAATGAACCAAATGCAATCCCAAAACACATTGCCCACCAAGCAGGAATTCTCATTAACACTTTAAGTGATTCCTTAAATGGAGGTTTTTTTATTTCTGTGTCTGTATCAAAATCCGTGGCACCTCTAATAGGTTCTTTTAAAACTAACTTAACTACTATAGCTAGCCCAATGCCTGTTAAACCTAAAACTATAAAAATTCTTCGCCAATCAACATCTCCAGAAGATCCCATTAAAGATGCAGTAACAAAATATGCTGCCATTATCCCAAGAGGAATACCCATTGAATAAACTCCAAGGGCACTTGCTCTTTCTTCTTTCGGAAATAGATCAGAAATAATTGAGTGAGATGGAGGACTTCCTCCCGCCTCTCCTATACCCACTCCCATTCGAGCAAGACCTATTTGTATAAAGTTATTTGCTAATCCGGTTAAAGCGGTAAAACCACTCCATGTTGCAAGAGCAATAGATAAGATATTTACCCTATTATATCTATCAGCTAACCATGCTATTGGGATGGCTACAAAAGTATAAAAAACTGCGAAAGCAAGTCCAATTAATAGGCCTAATTCTGTATTAGTTAATCCTAAGTCCTCTTGAATAAATGGAGCAAGAATGCCCATTATTTGTCTATCTATAAAATTAAATCCATAGACTATCGTAAGAAGTATTAATACAAAATTACGATATTTTTTGCTTGAAGAGTGCATAAAGAACAATTATAGGTGAGTTTTATTAATTTAGTACTCAATACAGATCAGATTTTTTTGGCTCTTGAATTTGACTTGCCAAAACAATAGCAACTAGCGCAAAACATCCCATAATATTGAAAGCTACAAAGTAAGTATCTTGAAAACCTATTAGGATGCTTGTTATCAAAATTCCAATTGGTTGAAGCGGAGCAACAATTGGAGATGATATGCCTCTGGTTTTACCTAGATTATGTGATCCAAAAGCTCTTAGGTAACATGCGGTCATTAGAGGCGTTGCAGCGCCATAACCTAAACCAAACATCAATGCACTTAATAAAAATATACTTGGTTCACTGAAATAAGTAAATCCAAAAATTCCAATTGCTTGAAAGGACATCGCTATCATTGAGGGATATGCTGCCCTCATGAGATCCATAAGATATCCAAATATTAATTTTCCAAGGACTCCTCCAAAAGCTGCTAAGGCATATGCAAAAACGTATTGTTTGACTGGTAAACCTAATATATTCCAAATTGCATCTAATCCCATTTTGCTTGCGTGAATGGGTAAGAAAGCAATTACACCCATCATGGAAAGAAATTGGAAAGCGAATGCGAAAGAAATTATCCAAAAAACTTTTTTAGATAAAAGATCTTTTGAAGTCATTTCCTGAGGTAAGGATTCTTCTTCAATATCTCCTTTCATACCATCTTTAAATTGATTAACGGTCTTTGGATCATCAATCACAACAAAAAAGATAAGAGGCAAAATAATAAAAAGAACAACTGAAGCAAAGATTACATAAACATTTCTCCAGCCCACTAAATCAAGTAGAGGATCTACAACCAAAGGAAGCACAACTCCTGAAAAAGAAATACCTACTGCTGCAATACCAAGCGCTTTTCCAGCTTTTTTATCAAACCAATTTGAGATTAATTTAGCTATGGCTAAATTTCCCATCATAATTGATCCCAATGCAAGAATAGTGAGATAAATCATCACAAGCGACCAATAAGAATTTATGAAACTTAAAGAAAAAAGACCTAAAGCATAAATTATGGATCCTATCATCATAAAATTTTTTACAGAATACTTATCAAGGGCGCGACCTATAAAAATTGCCAAAATTGCCACAGGTACAAAATAAAATGCGGTGATCATGCCAAGCTGACTTTCAGTCATACCTAGTTCTGATATTAAGTAAGGCCAAAAAACAGGAAAGCTATAAAAAAGGAATCCTATAACAGTGAATTCAACGGCAAGACCTGTAAACACCATTCTCCAACCAAAAAACTTCACTTACTATTTACTCCCACTCTATAGTTGCAGGAGGTTTGCTAGAAATATCATAAACAACCCTGCTCACTTGTTCTATTTCATTGACTATTCTGTTTGATACATGTTCAAGAAAATCATAAGGAAGATGAGCCCATCTCGCTGTCATGAAATCTACTGTCTCAACTGCTCTAAGTCCAATAACTTCTGCATATCTTCTTTCATCTCCAACAACACCAACTGATTTAATTGGAAGAAATACAGCAAAAGCTTGACTAACCATTTTGTATAAATCAGCTCTAATTAGTTCTTCAATAAAAATATAATCTGCTTCTTTGAGGATGGTCGTTTTTTCTTTTGTTACTTCTCCTAAAATTCTTACACCAAGTCCGGGGCCTGGAAATGGATGTCTGTTTAGCATTTCTTTTGGTAAGCCAAGCTCAACTCCTAATTTTCGAACTTCATCTTTAAACAAATCTCTCAGGGGTTCAACTAATTCCATATTCATTTCATCTGGAAGTCCTCCAACATTATGATGTGATTTAATAACTCTCGCCTCCTTAGATTCTGAGCCAGAGGACTCAATTACATCTGGATAGATTGTCCCTTGTGCTAAAAAATTGATTTCTTTAAGTTTATTTGCTTCAGCATCAAAGACGTCTATAAAAGTTCTTCCAATAATCTTTCTTTTTTGTTCAGGATTTTCGATGCCCTCTAGATGTCTTAAAAAAATATCTTCGCTATCTGATTTAATAACATTTAAGTTCATATTTTCTTTAAATGTATTCATAACCTCAATTGGTTCGCCTTTTCTTAACAGCCCGTTGTCAACAAATACACAAATTAGCTTATTTCCAATAGCTTTATTTAAAAGAGCTGCAGTAACAGATGAATCGACACCTCCCGAAAGGCCTAACAAAACTTTGCTATTTTGTACTTTGTCCTTTATTTCTTGGATTCTTTGATCTATTAAATCATCCATCTTCCAATCCGAATTAACTTTACAAATTTTAAATATAAAATTATCTAAAATAGTTTTACCATCATCAGTATGAGTAACTTCAGGATGAAATTGAAGAGCATAAATTGGTTTTGTTAAATGCTGCATTGCAGCTATTGGAGCTGAGGTAGAAGAAGCTAATAAATCAAAGTTATCGGGAAGATCTTGAACTTGATCTCCGTGACTCATCCAAACATTTAAAGTCTTATTTAAATTAGAAAATAAAATAGAATCAGTCTTAACTTTTAGCTCAGAATATCCAAACTCCTTAAATTCAGAAGATATTACCTGACCACCAAATTGCTCAGCTAACGTTTGCATTCCATAACATATTCCAAGAATTGGAACATTCAAGTCGAAGATTATTTGAGGAATCCGAGGTGTATAGCTTTCAGTAACAGAGTCAGGACCACCAGATAAAATGATACCTTTAGGATTAATTGATTTAATTTTTTTTTCATCAATATCCCATGGGAGTATTTCAGAGTAAACGCTACTCTCTCTTACTCGTCTTGCAATTAATTGGGTATATTGAGAACCAAAATCAAGAACTAAAATAGTATCAATTATTTTAGATGTAGATGATAAATTTGCAGACATGTTTAATTATCAACTTCTTTGGTAATTTGGTGCTTCCTTGGTAATCATTACATCATGAACATGACTCTCAGTCATACCTGCATTTGTAATTTCAATAAACTCACTTTTGTTATGAATATCTTGAATAGTTTTGCAACCAATATAGCCCATTGATTGTCTCAATCCTCCTATTAGTTGATTTATAACATTTATCACAAGGCCTTTGTATGGAACTCTGCCCTCAATGCCCTCAGGTACTAACTTTTCGGTATCCGAATCTTCTTGCATATATCTATTAGCATCTTGTCTTTCTGTTATTGCGCCGATAGAGCCCATACCTCGATACGTTTTAAAACTTCTTCCTTGAAAAAGCTCAACTTTTCCTGGCGCCTCTTCAGTGCCAGCAAATAAGCCTCCAAGCATAACTGAATCTGCTCCAGCGCCAATTGCTTTAGCTATATCTCCAGAAAATCTGATTCCTCCATCTGCAATAATTCCTACATCTTTACCTTTTAGTGCTTCTTTTATTTCTAATATAGCGGTTATCTGTGGAACACCAATTCCAGCAATAATTCTTGTTGTACATATAGAACCAGGACCCATTCCGACCTTAATTGCATCAGCACCAGCTTTTTCAAGCTCTACAGCACCATCAGAAGTTGCTACGTTACCTGCAATTAGATCAATATTTGGAAATTCTTTTTTGATCATCTGAATTGTGTCTATAACATTTTTTGAATGCCCATGAGCGCTATCTATTACAAACACGTCAACTCCTGCTTCATGCAAAGCTTGCGCTCTTTTAAGAGTATCTGATTCTGTTCCCAGTGCAGCACCAACCATAAGGCTTCCAGAATCATCTTTAGTAGCATCAGGATGTTCTGCTGATTTTTCGATATCTTTCATAGTAACTAATCCATTTAATAATCCAGACTTATCAATTACTAAAACTTTTTCAATTCTATTTTCATGCATCAGTTTTTTAACATATTCTTGTTGAGTGCCATCTTCAACAGTTATTAATTGTTCAGATGGAGTCATGATTGATGATACTAATGCATTCATATTGTCTGCATACCTAAAGTCACGACTTGTAACAATACCTTTTAATTTGCCATTATCAACAACCGGCATTCCAGAAATATTTAATTTAGTAGTAAGCTCAATTAATTCCCCGATAGATTTACTTGACTCAATCGTAATTGGATCTCTTACAACCCCACTTTCATACTTTTTGACAGTTTTTACATGAGATACTTGCTCTTCAATTGAGTTATTTTTATGAATAATGCCAATACCGCCAACTTCAGCTAAAGCTATGGCCATTCTTGATTCAGTTACAGTATCCATTGCAGCAGATATCAAAGGAACT
Organism: uncultured SAR86 cluster bacterium; assembly: GCA_902631785.1. GTDB lineage: Bacteria > Pseudomonadota > Gammaproteobacteria > Magnimaribacterales > D2472 > SAR86A. Next base: position 173 of record CACOZT010000006.1, on the reverse strand, counting down.
TTGATGTTTATATTTTTTGTAAGTTTTGTTTGTGTTGATGCTTCACTGGGTAAAAAATCGCTGTACCTCGGCAAAAGAAGTACATCATCAAAAGTGAGAGCTTTTTGTTTTACTTTATCCATGTTGGATTATAACAATACTATTGTTAAAAAAAAATAATTCTTAAAATAATA
>CACOZT010000005.1 GCA_902631785.1 uncultured SAR86 cluster bacterium | reverse complement strand
TCAATGGAATCTACGCTTGAATCAATTATATTTTTTTCCAAGGCCTCTTTTATTGAATTATTAGATTTATCAAACCCAAAAACTTTAATACCTTTCGATTTTGAGGCTAATGCTATTGAAGAGCCAATCATTCCTAAGCCAATGATTAAAATTTTTTCTACATTAAGATTCATATATATTCTGGATATGAGCCAAAATTTCTTACTATAGCTCCAGTGTCTATAACTTCATTGATTGCTAAACGAAGTTTTTGATCTTTAATATGTCCCTCACAGTCAATAAAGAAATCATGCGAATTGATGTTTCCTCTTGATGGTCGTGTCTCTATTTTGCTCAAATTAATTTTTCTTCTATCAAAAGGCGTTAGAACAGACATCAGTGAACCAGGTTTATTTGGTGTTTGAATTAAAAAGGAGCTCTTATCCTTACCGGTTTTTTCAACTTTATTTTTTCCTATTACAAGGAATCTAGTTTTATTTTCTGAGTAGTCTTGTATATTTTTCTTTATTAACTTGAGTTTATAGTTATTTACTGCCATTGAGTTCACAATACACAAGATATTTTTATTATCTTTTGCATATTTAGCTGCAACAGCTGAACTGGGCATCTCAAGTCTTTTAATATTTCCTATATTTCTTTCAATCCATTTAGAACATTGTCCTAATGCTTGAGGGTGAGATGCGATTGCAAATGCTTCATCAAGCTTAAATTTGTTTCCTGCAGCTAGTTGATGATCAATATTTAAATATATTTCGCCTATAATTTTTACATCTTCGCTGTCTGCCAAGCAATTTAAGGTAGTGTTTATAACTCCCTCAGATGAATTTTCTACTGGTACTACACCTAAATTCACATCATCATTTATTACTTGATAGAAGACATCATCAATTGTTGCAGTTGGTATTCTTATAGCCTGAGAACCAAATTGATTATGAACAGCAGCTTCTGAATGAGTTCCTTCAGGACCTAAATAGGCAATTTTTAAAGTCTCCTCAAGTGATAAACAACCAGAAATTAATTCTTTATAAATAGCTCTAATCTTGGAGTCAGGTAATAGTCCTTTATTATTAGCATTTAATATATTTCTTAATATCTTTGTTTCTCTATCAGGTTTATAAAAAGACTCTTTTGGACTTACTTTAGACTTAATTTTTCCAATAGCCACTGCGTGTGAAGCTCTTTGTTGGATAAGTTTATAAATTTCTTTATCAAGCTTATCAATTTTAGCTCTAAGATTTTTTAAACTTTTATTTTTCATAATATCGCTAGCCATTTTTTGACTCAAAATATTGCATATAATTAATAAGCTCTTCTACTCCCTCTAAAGGCATAGCATTATATATGCTGGCTCTCATTCCTCCAACTGATCTGTGCCCTTTTAGGTTTAAAAGGCCATTTTCCTCAGCTTGATGCAAGAAGGAGGTATCTAATTCATCATTTTCTAGAAAAAATGTAACATTCATAATTGATCTATTCTCAATATCTATTTTATTTGAATAAAAATCTGAACTATCAATATATTCATATAATTTAGATGCTTTAATATGATTTTGTTGTTTAAAAAACTCAAGTCCTCCTTTCTTTTTTATCCATTTAAATACTTTTCCAGCCATATACCATGCAAATGTTGGCGGAGTATTCAACATTGAGTCAGCAATTGAATGCTCAGAATATTTCAAAATATTAGGAATTTTTTGATTACCTAATTCCATAAAATCTCTTTCAATTATGACTATCGTTAAACCAGCAGGTCCAATATTCTTTTGAGCTCCAGCATATATCAGTGAGAATTTATTTACGTCTAAAGGCTCACTTAGAATTACTGAAGATGCGTCTGAAATAATAGGTTTATCTACGCTAGGAATGTCATGAATTGCTACTCCCTGAATAGTTTCATTCGGACAGTAATGAACATATGCAGCACTTTCAGACAAATTCCAAGTTTTTGGATCAGGTGCATATGAGTAATTTTTAGCTTCGGATGAAGCAATGGTATTTACTTTTATTATTTTTGATGCTTCAGAAATTGCTTTTTTAGACCATGTGCCTGATAAAATATAATCAGCCTCACCAGAGCTGTGACAAAAATTGTAAGGAACCATTGAAAATTGATGTGTTGCTCCACCTTGAAGAAATAAAACATCATAATTTTTAGGTATATTTAAAATTTCAATTAAATCTTGTTTTGCCTCATCAGCAACGGCGGAGTATAACTTTGACCTATGGCTAACCTCCATTATTGAAGCTCCAGCATTTTTATACTCAAGTAATTCGGATTGAACTTCCTCTAAAACTTCTTCAGATATTGCTCCAGGACCAGCACAGAAATTCCATTTTCTCATTAATACTAATCTTGTTCTTCTTCTTGAGGTATTGTTACACACTCAATAAGTTTTTCTTCTTCTTTTGGAGTAATAATTTTTACTCCTTGAGTATTTCTGCTTAAAGTTGGAACTTGAGAAACATTTGTTCTTATCATAGTACCTTTATCACTTATCAACATTATTCCATCTTCTTCCTCAACTAATGCTGCTGCCACCATCATTCCGTTTCTCTCGCTTGTTTTAATAGAAATAACACCTTGTCCACCTCTATTGTGAGTTGGAAAATCTTCAAGTTCGGTCTTCTTACCGTAACCATTCTCTGATACACATAAAATAGTTTTTGATGGATCAGCAACATTTAAGGAGATCAATTTTTGATCTTTTTTAAGTTTCATGCCTTTGACACCTCTTGCGGCTCTTCCCATAGGTCTTACTTTAGATTCATTAAATCTAATTAATTTTCCTGCAGATGATGCCAATAATATTTCTTTTTTGCCATCAGTTATAGCAGTGCCAATTAATCTGTCATCTTCATCAAGATTTATAGCCTTGATTCCTGATTTCCACTTTCTAGCAAAAAGGCTTAAGTTTGTTTTCTTTGTAATACCTTTTCTTGTTGCCATAAAAATAAATTTATCTTCTGAAAATTCCTCAACTGGCAAAATATCACTAACTCTTTCATCATCGTCTAAATTAAGCATATTTACTAATGGCCTACCCTTTGATGTTCTGGACGCTACGGGTATTTCATATACTTTTAGCCAAAATACCTTTCCTTTTGTTGTAAAGCATAATATTTGAACATGACTGCTTAAAACATATAAATTTTGAATTAAATCTTCTTCCTTTACCGAAGCAGCCGCCTTGCCTTGTCCTCCTCTTCTTTGTTCTCTATATTCATCAAGAGGTTGAGTTTTTGCATAGCCACTTCTAGAGACCGTAAGAACCCTTGTCTCTTCAGGAATAAGATCCTCATTTGTGATGCCTCTTCTCGTATCATTAATAAGAGTTCTTCTTTCATCACCAAAATTTTCTATAATTTCTTCAAGCTCTCCTATCATTAAGTCGGTTAGTGTTTGCTTATCATCAAGAATTTTTTGAAGGCCAATAATCTTTTCAACAATTTCTGAAAACTCTTTACCTAAATTATCCTGTTCAAGTCCAGTAAGTCTTCCAAGTCTTAGTTCAAGTATTGCTTTTGCTTGATCCTCTGAAAGTTTATATTTTTTACCTTTCAACCCCAGATCTTTACTTAATCCTTTTGGTTTACATGCATCACTTCCTACTTTTTTTAGAATTGCTTCAACTGGACCAGATTTCCATACTTTTTTACAAAGTTCTTTGGCAGCTATCTTTGGATCTTTTGATTTTTTAATTATTGCAATTATTTGATCAATATTTGCAATCGCTACCATCAAGCCCTCAACTACGTGACCTCTGTCCTTAGCTTTTCTTAAATCATATTTGGTCCTTTTTGTAATAATATCTTTTCTATGCTTCACAAATGCTTGAAGCATCTCTTTCAAATTTACTTCTTTTGGTTGGCCTTCTGACAATACAGTGAAGTTAATTCCAAAAGATTGTTCTAGTTGAGTTTGAGCGAAAAGATTATTTTCAAGAACATCAACCGAATCACCTTTTCTTACTTCAATCACTACTCTTAGACCATCTTTATCAGATTCATCTCTTATTTCAGTTATTCCCTCTATTTTCTTTTCTTTAACTAGCTCAGCAATCTTCTCTAACATCTTTGCTTTATTAACCATAAAAGGTATTTCATTAATAATTAGACTTTGTTTACCAGACTTATCTTCCTCAACAGACGTATTAGATCTAATATGTATTATTCCCCTTCCAGTTTTATATGCTTCATATATACCAGCTTTTCCATCTATTGTTCCACCCGTTGGAAAGTCAGGACCAGAAATATCTTTAATTAAGTCGTCAATAGATATTTTTGGGTTCTTTATTAAATTGATACATCCATTTAAGACTTCATTTAAATTATGCGGTGGAATATTTGTCGCCATACCAACTGCTATTCCTGAAGATCCATTTACAAGTAAATTTGGAATTTTTGTGGGTAACACATCTGGTATATCCTCACTTCCATCATAATTTGGAGAAAAGGAAACAGTCTCTTTTTCAATATCGCCAAGCATTTGATCAGTAATCTTGGACATTCTTACTTCTGTATATCGCATTGCGGCAGGTGGATCGCCATCAATAGATCCAAAGTTTCCTTGGCCTTCAACTATTGGATATCTCATTGAAAAATCTTGAGCCATTCTAACCATTGCATCATATACAGCAGAGTCACCATGTGGATGATATTTTCCAATAACATCTCCGACGACTCTTGCAGATTTTTTGTAAGGTCTATTATAGAAATTTTTCAGATCATACATCGCATATAAAATTCTTCTATGAACTGGTTTTAGACCGTCTCTGATATCAGGAAGTGCTCTTCCATGGATAACGCTTAGTGCATAACTTAAGTAGGATTGTTTAAGTTCATCCTCAATATTTACAGATATAATTTCTTTGGCGAAATCATTCATTTTATAGCTTGAAAAACCCCTATTTTATGCACAAATTTTATAACCTAAATAGGGTTATATTTTAACATATTTATAGGATAAATTACTCTTTAAATTCAGTAACTAGGCCGCCAATTGACTCCTTTGCATCACCAAATAACATTCTTGTATTTTCTTTAAAAAACAAAGGGTTTTGTACGCCTGCAAAACCAGATGACATTGATCTTTTTAGAACAAAAACTGTTCTTGCATTATGGACTTCGATTATAGGCATTCCATATATTGGACTTCCTGGTTCTTCTGTTGCTGATGGATTTACTACATCATTTGCTCCAATTACTACGGCAACATCAACAGTATCCATAGATGGATTTACATCCTCTGGTTCAACCAAGACATCATAAGGAACATTTGCTTCTGCGAGCAAAACATTCATGTGACCTGGCATTCTTCCTGCAACTGGATGAATACCATACCTTACTTCAGTTCCATTTGCTTCAAGGAGCTCTCCCAACTCTCTAACCACATGTTGAGCTTGTGCAACCGCCATACCATATCCTGGAATTACGAGAACAGAACTTGCATTCTCTAATATTAAATATGCATCAGACACGTTTATTGGTTTGACCTCACCAGTTTCTTCAGATTTTGAAACAGAAGATGACGAAGCATAACCAACGAACAAAATATTACCAATTGAACGATTCATGGCCTTAGCCATAATGATAGTTAAAATTAAACCACTTGCTCCAACCAAGGATCCAGCAACAATCAGAACATTGTTTAATAGCAACAATCCTGCAAAAGCTGCGGCAATACCAGAAAATGAGTTTAAAAGTGAAATGACAACTGGCATGTCACCACCTCCAATTGGAATTACAAATCCAACACCGCCAAGTAAAGTCAAAATCAATAAAATTGTATAGAAGTCAAAACCTGGTGTGAAAATCTTTGTTATAACAATTGAATATAATAAATAAATAATTGAAATATAAAATAAAGTTGTAAACAATTTAGTAACTATTGAAGACTTTTCAACCTTAAGTGTCTCTGATAATTTGCCGTAGGCAATAACACTACCAGAAAATGTAACGCCTCCGATATAAGTTGTAATCATTACTAACAAATATTGAAAATTATTTGATGGTATAGAGTTAAATTCAGACCATGCGATGAAGAATGTCGCTAAACCTCCAAATCCATTGAATAGTGCTACCATCTCGGGGATTGAGGTCATTTTTACCTTAAGTGCGATAAGTGAACCTATAACTGCGCCTATGGCAATTCCAATTAAAACTAAAAGTGGATTTATTACATTAACAAACGTAACAGAAACAGCTATAAACATTGCCAATGCAGATAAGAAGTTACCCCTTACGGCAGTATCCTCTTTTCCGAGCATCTTGATTCCTGAAATAAATAGTATTGAGGAAAATATATAAATAATATTTTGAATTGAAGATATATTTTCAAAAAAACTCATAATTATTTCTTCTTAAACATTTTTAACATTCTGTTTGTGACAAGATAACCGCCAAAGACATTAATAGATGCAAACATAACTGCAAGGAACGCTAAAGCTTGTTGAAGCTGAGTATCAGATCCAAGAACTAAAGCGCCGACTAAGGCAATTCCTGATATTGCATTAGCACCTGACATTAGAGGTGTATGAAGAGTACTTGGAACTTTAGAGATTAGCTCCAATCCCAAATAAATTGATAGTATAAGAACAAATCCTAAGAGAATATAAATTTCCATTATTTCTTAAACCTCTCATTTTTAATTTCGCCATTATGAACCAAAACACTATTTGAAATAATCTCATCTTCAAAGTCAAAATTAACTTTTAGATTTTCTTTATCAAAAAAATCTAAAATCCAATTATTGTAATTATTGGATAATGCTAGAGAGGCGTGATTAGATACTTTAGAAGCTAAGTTTGATATACCAATAATCTTAACTCCATTTCGTTCAACTACCTTGTCTACTTCTGATCCCTCTACATTGCCACCTGACTCAACTGCCATATCAAAAATAACACTACCAGGCATCATTCTATCTATTGTATTGTTATCAATTAAAAGTGGTGCTGGCCTGCCAAATAACTGAGCTGTAGTTATTACAATGTCAGATCTTTCACATACTTTTGACTGAAGCTCTTTTTGTTTCTTTATTTGATCTTCAGAAAGCTCTTTAGCATATCCTTGATCAGTTTCTCCAGTTTCGCCTAAATCAATTTTAACGAATTTAGCTCCGAGTGAATTTACTTGCTCCTCGACAACGTCTCTAGTATCAAACGCCTCAACTCTAGCTCCCAGTCTCTTAGCTGTTGCAATGGCTTGAAGGCCTGCAACTCCGACACCTATAACAAATACTTTGGCCGGTTTGAGTGTGCCAGCTGCTGTCATCATCATTGGTAATGCTGTGGATAAATGTTTTGCGGATTCTATAACTGCAACGTATCCAGCGAGATTAGCTTGTGAACTTAAAACATCCATCTTTTGAGCTCTTGTAATTCTTGGAATAAATTCCATGCTTACTAAATTAATTTTTAAGTTAGAACATGTTTCTATTAACTTTTGATTACTGAACGGATTAATCATTCCAAGCAGCGTAGAATTTTTTTTGATTAATTTTAGTTCTTCATCGCCTAATGGTTGATTTGTTATTATCAGATCGCCATTTTTAAGGCATTCTTCTCGTGAGCATTTCTTTAATCCACTTTGTTCAAAAATTTTATCGCTAACATTTATGCCATCACCAATATTTTCTTCAAAAAATACTTCTACTCCAAGATTTAATAAATTACCAATAGTATCAATATGAATGGGAGATCTGGAATCAGAATCAACGGAAGACTTTAGTGCAGTGATTATCAAAATAAGTATATTAATAGTTTTGTAGTGAAGTTAATCTTATCAGTATTAATAAGTCAATTGAATCAAATATCTTATTTTTATGCATTTGATAGATGTATTTTCTTGTAGTGATGCTACATTTGAAATTTTTTTTGTTCTTAAATAAATTTTAAACAGTTAAAATGTGTAAATGGCTAATATAGATCAACAAGAAATTAAAAAGTTCTCTGATATTGCAGAAGAGTGGTGGAATAAAGATGGAGATTTCAAACCTTTGCATGTAATAAATCCTTTAAGAGCTGATTACATTAAAGAAAAAATCGAACTTAAAGATAAAAGAGTTTTAGATGTTGGATGTGGTGGAGGATTATTATGTGAGTCTTTGTATGACTTTGGTGCAGAGGTTACAGGTATTGATGCTGCTGGTCCTGGAATCGAAGTGGCAAAAATCCATGCTCAAGAAAATAATAAAGATATAAAATACTTTGAAAAAACTGCTGAGGAATTAAATACAGAATATAGCCAATATTATGATGTCGTTGCATGCTTAGAAGTTCTTGAACATGTCCCGGATCCCAAGTCACTTGTAAATACATGTGTTCAATTGCTTAAACCTGGCGGTTTGTTATTTCTTTCAACAATAAATAAAAATCCAAGATCATGGATTACTGCAATAGTTGGTGCTGAATATATATTTAAGCTGCTACCAAAGGGAACTCACGAATTTGACAAATTTATAAAACCATCATCATTGGCTAAATATGTTAGAGATGCAAAAGCTGAATTAATTGAAACAAGAGGAATGTTTTACAATCCTCTAACACATAAGGCAAATCTTAATAACGACTTAGGTGTTAATTACTTAATGTATGCAAGAAAACCATAAAACAGAGCTTATTTTGTTCGATTTAGATGGGACTTTAATTGATACAGCCCCTGATTTTCAATCTTCGCTAAATGTTATGCTGGAAAAATACAATATGAACAAAGTCAGTTTATCTGATATTCGACCTCATATTTCTGAAGGGACATCAAAACTAATTAAAAATTTTTTTAACATAAATGAAGATGATTCTGAATTTGAGCTCTTAAAGTCTGAGTTTCTAGATGAATATAATTTGAATATGACAAAAGACTGTAAGCTTTTTGATGGCATGACAACATTTGTAGATTTTTTAGACGAAAATAATATCAAATATGGAGTCGTTACTAACAAGTTTTTTAAATTTGCCAATCCTATAATCAATTCATTCTCAGAATTAAAAAATATTAAAGTATTAATTTGTCCTGATCATGTAAAAATATCTAAACCAGATCCTGAAGGCATCTTGTTAGCTTGTAAAAAACTTAATACCAACCCATTAAATACAATTTATTTAGGCGATCATCTTAATGATTTAGAGGCTGGCTTGAGTGCAGGAGTAAAAATTTTAGGCTGCGTATATGGATATTCTCTTGATGAAGATACCCTCAACAAGCTTAATTATCCATTTATAAAAGATATTTCAGAAATTTATTCGCATTTAAATATTTAATAATTGAATATGAAAAAAGATTTTTTAGTTAACAAAAATATACTGATTACTGGTGCGACAAGCGGTATAGGCAAGTCACTTACAAAATATCTAAGTGAATGTGGAGCAAATATCCTCATGTTGTCTAAAGACGAGTCAAAGCTAGATGATCTTTATGATGAGATTATTAAAAAATATAATACTGATCCATGCATACTTAAATGTGACTTAGAGAAGCTTAACGAGGATACTGCTGCAGAGATAAATAAAATTATTAATGAAAATTACTCAGGCATTGACGCAGTAATATTTAATGCTGCAATTCTTGAAAAGATGTCGCACATAGAAAGTTATGATTTAACAACTTGGGAAAGAGTTTTAAAGATAAATTTAACAAGTATTTTTCTCTTATCCAAAAACTTAATACCATTGTTAAAAAAAGCATGTAATCCAAGAATAATATTCACTTCTTCTAGCGTTGGTAAGAAAGGCCAAGCGTTTTGGGGTGCTTATTCTGTATCTAAAGCAGGTCTGAATGCTCTATCTGAGATAATTGCTGATGAAGTTGAATCAGTCTCAGATATTAAAGTTTTTAACTTTGATCCAAAAGCTACTAGAACTAAAATGAGATCAATTGCATACCCTGCTGAGAATCCAAGCATTTTAAAGGATGCGCAAGAGCTTATGGATTACTATCTATGGATGCTTTCCGATCAGAGTTCTTCTTCAGACAAATTCTATATTGAATATGGCATTGATGAATTCAAATAGTAACATTATCATCTTCCAGTATTCTCCATAAAAAAAGACACATATAACTCCTAAAAGGTCTAAAATTCTCATAAAAGGACTCATTGTAACTATCAATTTTAAACATCTTTAAATGAGCATTTTTTAAACCTAAATCTAAAATAGAAAAAACATCCGGATCACCAATATAAAATATTCTAGACATTTCGATTGACCATGGTCCAATGCCTTTGATTTGGATCAAAAAATCAAAATACTCAGAAGGATTCATTCTTTTGAGTTCATTTTTGGAGATATTTAAGAGGTCTTTATTAAAAATAATTCCATTAAGATATTCAATCTTTTGTCTTGAAAGACCTGCATCTTTAAACTTTTTATTAAGTTTAATATTCTCCATTTTATATTTATTTTCTTTAAGTATCTTTTCTGTCCTTTTCCATATTGCGGCAGCTGATTGAACAGAAAGTTGTTGACCAATAATTATTTTTGAAAGATGACTTACAAAATCCATTTTAGATACTGTGATTTTTAAAGGACCAACCTTCTCGATATGTTTTGCAAGTTCTGTAAAGCCTTTTTCAACAGCTTTATCATATAAAAATTTGTGTGCGAGTTTATATTCCATAGTTTTTGATTGAATCAATTTCTTTTGTGGATAATTCTATGTGCCCCCCCTTTTTTTAGTGATGAAGGTAAAAAAATAGGTCCAAATCTTGTTCTTTTCAGCCTACTAATTTCAAGTCCAACGGCATCAAATATTTTTCTTACTTCTCTGTTTTTTCCCGACATAAGACAAACAGAAAACCATTGATTTGAAGATTGTTTTTCTCCTTCGACAATATCTGTAAATCTATAAATATCGCCATCAATTTTTATTCCTGATAACATTTTTTCTTTCTTTTCTTTTGTGAAATCCCCTCTTGCCCTAACCAAATATTCTCTATCAATCATCGATGAGGGATGCATACAGTAATTAGCAAATGTACCATCATTTGTAAAAAGCATTAAACCCGACGAATTAATATCCAATCTTCCAATTGAAATCCATCTTGTTTTTGATTTATCTTCAGGTAGAAAGTCAAAAACTATTGGTAAATTTTTTTCTTTTTTATTTGAAGATAGGACACCCTCAGGTTTATTTAACATTAGTAATTTGGTCTCTGACTCTATAAAAGAAACAACATTGCCATCATATTCAACCACATCATTTTGATCTACTGTGGCACCTATGAGCGCAATGTGACCATTTACTTTAATTTTTTTTGATTGTATTAATTCCTCGCAGTACCTTCTTGATCCAATTCCAGATTTTGCAAGAAATTTTTGAAGTCTCTCTGCCATTAATTAATTATATGGCTTGAGGCAGTAGATCTTTCTCTTGGTTTTCTTCGATTTCAGGTAATTCAGGTAATTCAGAAATACTTTTCAGATTTAAATCATTTAGGAAATCTTTTGTTGTCACATATAAAGCTGGTCTTCCAGGAACATCTCTATAGCCAGATACTTTTATCCAATTTCTTTCCAACAAAGACCTAATAATTCTTGTGCTAACTGTAATCCCTCTTATGTCTTCAATATCTCCTCTTGTTACTGGTTGTTTGTATGCAATTATTGAAATTGTTTCCATTAATGCTTTTGAAACTCTAGGAGCTTTCTCATTCCAAAGTGAGCTTAAGCTCTGACTATGATCCTCTTTTATTTGAAGTCTATAGCCTGATGCAACCTCGTTAACTTCAAGGGATGTGCCCTCGTATCTCAATTCTAGATCATTAATTGATCGTTTAACTTCACTAAGCTCAACAATTAATCCGGTATTTTCAAGTATGCTTTTTATTTCAGAAAGTCTCATAGGTCTTCCAGAACCAAAGAGAAGAGCTTCAACATGATTAATGACCTTTTGTTCCAATTTAGATGCTCCTCACAGATTTTATGAATAATTCTTCGCTTTTATTTTGAATTAATTCAATATAGCCATCTTTTGCAAGTTCCAGTGATGCTAGAAGAGTTACTACTACTCCCTTTTTACCTTCGAGCCTTTTAAGTGTTTTTGAGAAACTTATAATGTTTGTTTTATTTAATATATCTAAAAGTATTTGAATTCTCTCTTTAGTTGATAACTCCTCAAAATCGATTAAATGGCTGTTTTTGTAATTTGGTCTATTTAATACAGCTACTAAGGAGCTATATAGGTCCTCAATATTTATCTCAGATTCTTCTTTTATAGATTCTTGTAGTCTAGGAATTTTTGCACTTGCTATAAAAAAATCTCTATCAACTCTTGGCAAAACAGCAATTTTTTCAGATACCGTCTTAAATCTTTTGTACTCTTGCAGCCTTTTGATAAGCGCCGCTCTAGGATCTTCTTCCTCATCTTCAAATGATTCTTTTGGTAACATTAATCTTGATTTTATTTCAGCAAGAGTTGCAGCCATAACTAGATAATCAGCTGCTAATTCAAATTTTAAAGAATCCATCAGCTCGATATACTCTAAATATTGATCAGTTATCTTTGATATATCTAGATCAAGAATATCAATATCATCCTTTCTTATTAAATATAAAAGTAGGTCTAACGGTCCAGAGAATGTTTCAAGGAAAATCTCTAAGGCATTTGGAGGAATAAAAAGATCATCAGGCAGCTGTTCCATGTGATTTCCCATCACAACAGGAATTTCAAGCTGCGCAAGATTATAATTTTGCATATTTAAACACTATATAGTGTAAGTTTTAGCTATTTTAATACAATATGTAGTGTTTTTCCTTAAAAAATGCATATTTGTAGCAATTTTTTTAAATTCAATTACTTAACAAAAATGGTTTTCATTAACAAATATTAATTTAATAATATGAGGCCATTTCTCAAAATAGAGTTATAAAATATAAAGATATGAATTATTCAACTGATAACACAAGAATTATTGATAGGAAAAAGGTCCCAGCACCTTACGAGCTGGTCAACAAATATCCTATAAATGATGAAATATCGAAGCTTGTGTATGGTACAAGAAATGAAATTAGTCAAATTCTTCATGATAAAGATGATCGAATATTTGTTGTAGTTGGACCTTGTTCAATTCATGATCCAAAAAGCGCACTTGAATATGCAGAGAGACTATCAATTGAACACAAAAATTTTAGTGAAAATCTTTTATTAATAATGAGAGTTTATTTTGAAAAGCCAAGAACAACTGTTGGATGGAAAGGGCTAATAAATGATCCCGATATCAATGAAACATACAATATTGCTAAAGGAGTTGAAATGGCTAGAAAATTGCTCATCGAAATTGCAGAGCTAGGATTGCCTGCAGGAACAGAATTCTTAGATCCAATTTCTCCACAATATGTGACTGATGTTATTTCTTGGGGTGCAATCGGAGCGAGAACTGCGGAAAGCCAAATTCATAGAGAACTCGCCTCTGGTCTTTCTTGTCCAATTGGTATAAAAAACGGCACAGACGGTGGTCTAAAAGCTGCAATTGATGGCATACAGGCGGCAAATCACTCTCATGTCTTTCTAGGTGCAACAAAGGAAGCTGACATAGCCATGCTCAAAACAGCTGGTAATAATGATGCTCATATAATTTTAAGAGGTGGAAAAGTGCCAAATTTTGATAAAGAATCAGTGGAGAGTACTTTAACTGCTTTAAAAGAAGCTGAGGTTAATGAGTCAATAATGATTGATGCGAGTCATGGAAATAGTCAAAAGAAATATAAACAACAAATTCCAGTGATTGATTCGATATCAGAACAAATTGCTGTGGGCAATAAAAATATAAAAGGTGTAATGATTGAGAGTCATTTAAATGAAGGTAATCAGAAAATTACTGAAAAACTAAATTATGGGCAAAGCATTACTGATGCATGTATGGGCTGGGAAGATACTTTGATATGTTTAAATAAGCTGAATGATGCTATAAATTCAAAAAGAGGTAAATAATATAATTGAGTAATGAAGATAACTTATCCTTTTCAAGTGAAGTAGCTGAAACACTTGGCATTGAGTGTGCACTTATTCTCAGTCAATATAATGAAAACTTGTTAGAGGACACCGCATCTATAACTGGTTTAATTGACTCTACGAAAAAGAATTTAAGATTTCTTGATGAAAAAAAAATTAAAGAATCTATTAATACGCTAATTAAATTTCAACTAATTAGTACCAGTAGAAAAACATACAAACTAAAAGAACCAAAAAAAAGCATGGATTCATGTCAGCTTGATATTGAATGGACTCCTTCCCCTGAGGTTAATGAGGTCTTAAATATGACTGAAATCACAGATGATTTCTTCAATCTAAAGCTCAAAGAATTTAAGATTTACTGGATAGAGAGAGGTCAAAAAAAGAATAACTGGAATTCAACATTTATTGATTTTATAAGACGTGAATGGGCAAAAGAAACTAATTCAAAGAAAGCTGTTCCATATGTTATTGATGAAAACTGGTATCCTGATGATGATGTGTTTGATATTCTTAATCTATCAGAAATAAATAAAGATTCTGCGTTAAAATATCTAAGAGAGTTTATCTTATATTGGAAAGATAAGGGCTCTGCATTTACAACATGGAATTCAAAATTCATTGAGCATGTGAAAAGGCGTCACATAATGAGTAATGAAATAGGAAGTGATGAAGAAAATAAAAAATATTCTGAACCAGGAAAATATACAAAAGACTTCAAAACAAGAAAAAATGACAACACTTGGGCAAAAGAAATCAATCTCGACTAAAGAACATTTTGTAAAATCTATTGATGATATGTTTCTAAAGCTTGAGTTAGCCTATCACTATCAATTTTATAAAGTTTTTGGAACTGATGAAAAGCTCAAAGAAGGAAAGAAACTATGGGCTATGTCATTAAAAAATGAGTCTCCAGAAATTATTCTAGCTGCAGTTGAGAAAGTTATAACATCTCAGTCATATCTGCCAACATTAACTGATCTAATGAAGGCATGTGAAGAAATAAACAAAATGGACGGCTTCCCAACACCAGAAGAAGCATACATAGAGGCTAGAAAATCATACCAGCCTAGAATTGAATTTAATTGGTCACATCCTATTGTTTATTTCACCGGAAAAAAAATTGGTTGGAATAGTCTTAATGAAAAAGATACAAAAGAAAACTTTAATGCATTTAAAAAAATATTTAATAATTTAAAAAATGAAGTTATTAATGGAAAAAATTTTGAAATAAAAGATAATACACAACTTAAAACTAGAAAACCTCTTAATAAAGACTTGTTTGAAAAGTTAAGAAAAAAACATAAGGTTTAAAACTATTAATAGTTTAATAAAGTAGTTTTATTCTAATAATATGAAGTTAACAAAAAATATCAGAATATCCTTGTACATTCTTATTCCAATTCTTTTGTGGATGATTTCTGGTTTATTTAAAAATGATTCGCCTCAAGAACCAATTCAATCATCCGAGCTATTCAATGTTCAAACAGTTTTAAGCGTTGCAAAAGAATATCAACCTTATATAAAACTTAAAGCCACTACTAAGTCTGAAAAAAGAATTAATGTAAAAGCAAAAACATCTGGTGAAGTGGTTCAAATTGGAGCTGTACAAGGACGATTTGTTCAAAAAGATACTGTTTTATGTAGTTTGGGTGTAGTTGAGCTAAATAGAACAGAAGTTAAGGCGCCCTTCTCAGGATACATTGAGCAAATTGTAAAGCCTGGAAATTTTCTTGAGAGAGGTCAGGTATGTGCAACAATTATTCAATTAGATCCGATATCACTAGTAGCAGGAGTCCCAGAATACGATATTAACAAAGTTAGAATCGATCAAAGTGTTTATGTAGATTTAGTTACTGGGCAGACTATTGAGGGGAAACTTACATTTGTATCTAAAAGTGCTTCTCCAGATACAAGAACATTCAACGTAGAGTCTCAAATAAACAATCCTGATGGATTAATCAAAGATGGTCTTACAGCAGAAATAAGTATTGAAATTGATAAAGTGAAAGCACACAAAATATCTCCTTCAATTCTTCTGTTAAATGATGAAGGAAAATTAGGTATCAGGATAGTAAATATTGGAAACCTTGCACAGTTCATTGAAATCGAAATATTAGAGGATTCTGAGGAAGGACTTTGGGTTACTGGCATTCCAGAAGAAGTTGAAATAATTATTCAAGGTCAGGGTTTCGTTGAAGACGGTCAGGAAGTTATAACTAATCGTATATGATTAAAATAATTGACTTTGCAATAAAAAAAGCAAAAACAACTCTTCTCATCGCATTTATGGTGATTATTGCGGGATCGTATGCAAGGCAAGAAATACCAATTGCTGCATCGCCAAATGTACAACTTCCGTTTATAACTGTATCAGTTTTTCTTGATGGCGCATCTCCAAGTGATACATCTAGACTAATAGCAAGACCACTTGAAAATAGATTAAAAACAATTACTGGAGTAGAAAGTATAAGATCCACAAGCTATCTAAGTTATGCGAGGGTATTCCTAGAATTTGAAGTTGGTTTTGATATTGATAAAGCCTTGGTAGATGTAAAACAAGGAGTAGAAGAAATTAAATATCAATTGCCGCTTGAGGCTGAAGATCCTCAGATCCAGGAATATAGTGAAGCCAGTTTTCCTGTAATGAACATTAGTATTGTTGGTGGCAGTTCGGTTAGGCAAAAAGTTTTTTATGCCAGAGAGCTGAAAGACTTAATTGAACCTATTGAGCAAATTCTTGAAGTTAGAATGACAGGTGCTCCTGAAGAAGTTCTTGAAGGAGTTATAGATAAAGCAAAAATGGAGTCGTATGGCGTGACTCTATCTGATATTTATTATTCTGTTTCAAATAACAATGTGATAATTCCGGGAGGTAAGCAAGATACTGGAAGAGGAAGTTTTAATATTGAAGTTCCGAGTATTATTGAATCTGCAAAAGATGTATATGCAATTCCTGTCAAAGTTACAAAAGATGCAATTGTAACTCTTGGTGATATAGCTGTTATTAAGAGAACATTCAAAGATTTCACATCGTATGCAAGAGTAAATGGAGAGGATGCTGTAACATTGGAAATTTCTTTAAGGGAAAGTGCCAATGCTATAGATGCATCAAATGCAATTAGGGAAATACTATCAAGCTTTGAAAAAACCCTTCCAAATAACCTTGATATCGTCGTATCTAATGACGATACGATATATGCAAGTTTGATGGTTAAAGAACTAAACGGAAACATAATCGCTGCAGTAGTTTTAATTATGGTGCTTGTAATAGCGAGTATGGGAACAAGGGTTTCAATGTTAGTTGGCCTTTCAATTCCTTTTTGTTTTTTAATGACATATTTAATTTTGTACAGTTTGAATATGGAAGTAAATTTCCTTGTAATGATGGGGTTGCTTCTTGGCATGGGAATGCTTATTGATGGCTCAATTGTCATAACAGAATATGCGGATAAAAAAATTGCAGAAGGTCTCTCCCGTGTTGAAGGTTATACATTAGCCTCAAAAAGAATGTTTTATCCAATAATTGCGTCAACTGGAACAACATTGGCCGCTTTCATACCAATGATGTTTTGGCCAGGATTTACTGGCCAGTTTATGAAATATCTCCCCATAACAATTTTCTTTGTTTTGTCAGCATCGCTATTTTATTCACTAATTGTAATACCTGTTCTTGGGGCTTACTTCGGACAAAAAGAATCTGCTCTAAATAATGATGATGGTCATACCTCAATTTTTGTAAAATTAACCGACTGGTACGGAAAATACATAAAAAGGTTTGTTAGAAATCCAATTGAAACTGTAACAGCAGTCGTATCCGTTCTGCTAATAATAATTATGAGTTATTCCATATCTGGTATGGGTACAATTTATTTTGCAATTGTTGACCCAATCCAGGCCAATGTAACTATAAAAGCGAGGGGTAACTTTTCTGCGCTAGAAGCAAAAGAAATTATTGAACAAGTTGAAGAAAGATTTCTTGAGGTTGAAGGCATAAAAAATGTATACCTAAGATCTGGCTCGAATTGGTGGGAGTCAGGCTCTGATAGAGTTGGAGGTGGTTTTATAGAGACATTAGAACCCTCTCAAACAAAAATTTCAGGCTTTGAAATTATGGATCTTTTAAAAGAATCAACTAATGACATGCCAGGAATAGCTGTCGAAGTAGAAGCAGACGAAGGAGGACCATCATTTGATTCACCTATTGAATTAGATGTTTTCGGAGATACAGAAGAACAAGTTAATGAGGCAGTAACCAAAATTGAAAATCATATGCGTAATGATATGAGCGGTTTAAATAATATTTTTTCATCCAAAGCATATCCGTCTGTTGAATGGAGCGTTGAAGTAGATAAACAAAAAGCTGCTCAATTAGGTGTTAGTGTGAGCGATGTTGGTGCCTTGGTTCAAATGTTAACTTCCGGATTTAAAGTAGGTGAATATAGACCAGATGATGCTAAAGACGAAGTTGAAATAAGGGCTAGATTTCCAGACTCTGATAGAACTATTACCGGAATAAGGGACTTAAACGTTGTTACTAGACAGGGTACTGTGCCGGTAAGTTCTTTTGTTCAAGTTGTACCTAAAGAGAATCGTCAAACAGTTAACAGAAAGAATGGCAAATATTTTCAAGAAATTGGAGCTGGAACTGAGGATGAATCAAAGGTCTCTGAAAAAATTAACCAATTAAGTGATTGGCTAGAGACTACTGATTTAGGACCAAACATTAATTATAAATTTAGTGGAATGGCTGAAGAAACTGAAGACGTAAATAGATTTATACTTGTTGCTGGTATTACAGCAATATTTATGATGCTATTGATGCTTATCACACAATTTAATAGTTTTTATCAATCTTTCATTATTTTGTCCGCGGTTACAATATCATTTGTAGGAGTTTTATTAGGCCTTCTCATTACTGGTAAGTCTTTCAGTACAACTATGACAGGCATATCGATAGTTACTCTTGCAGGAATTGTTGTGAATAACAATATAGTATTGATTGATACTTTTAATAAATTAAAAGAGGAGTCTCCTCAAATTGATCAATCAATTCATATCATAAATGCATGCAAGCAAAGATTAAGACCAATTATCCTTACATCACTTACAACAATTTTTGGTTTATTGCCTTTGGCAATGGGCGTGAGTGTAGATATTATTTCTAGAGACGTCGTCATTGGAAGTAGAGTTGTAGATTGGTGGTCAAATCTTGCAGTATCAATTGTATGGGGTCTTGGATTTAGTACCTTTATGACATTAATACTTACTCCGGCAGTTTTATCATTACCCTTCGCATTAAAAAATGAATACAAAAAATTCTTTAAAACACAAGTGGATGGCATACAATAAATTATGGCTAAAGAAGATAAAAAAATAGATTTTGAGTCATCTCTTAAAGAACTTGAAAGTATTGTTTCAAAATTAGAAGATGAAAATATTAATTTAGAAGACTCCGTAAAGTCATTTGAAAAAGGCGTAAATCTTGTAAAGGAATGTCAAAAACAACTTCAATCAGCAGAATTAAAAATTAAAAAACTTCTAGATGATGGTTCTGCTTCTGAAATTGATAACACATAAATAAAGTGTTGGAAGATTTTCTATCTCAAACGAGACATCAAGTTTCTCAAAATATTGACAAATCAATTGGTAATTCTAATCTAATTGAAAAGGCTATGTCTTACTCAGCTTTGGGTGAGAGTAAAATGATTAGAGCAGCTCTAATTATTGCATCTGGAAAGATCAATAAAAAAATCTCTGATGTTGGTCTTATAACCATGGCTACAGGAGTAGAACTCATTCATACTTATTCGTTAATCCATGATGACCTTCCATCGATGGACGATGACGATTTACGAAGAGGACAGGATTCAAGTCATATTAAATTTGGTGAGGCAAATGCAATTCTTGCTGGGGATGCGCTTCAAACTCTTGCTTATGAGATTATTTGTGATGAAAGTTCTTTAAAAGATAGCTATAAAGTTGAAGCAATAAGAATGATAAGTAAGGCATGTGGCAAAAATGGTATGGTATACGGTCAACATTTGGATATAAATTCAGAAACAAAAAAAATAGATAAGCAACTCATTGAAAATATTCACATTCTAAAAACAGGCAAACTTATAGAATGCTCTGTCATGTTGGGGCAAATAGGTAATGAAATTTCCGAAGAAAAAAATCATATGGCCAACTTTGGAAGGAAAATTGGATTAGCATTTCAGATAACAGATGATATTCTCGAAATCACTTCAAATGAGAAAACTTTAGGAAAAAATATTAATTCAGATATAAAAAATTGTAAGGCTACATACGTTAATATTTTTGGTCTTGATGAATCCATTCAAAGATCTAAAAGTTTGTGTGAATCTGCAATTAATGATTTAAGAAATATTGAATCAGGTGAAATTGATTTATTGATAGAATTAGCAAAATATATTTCATACAGAGAAAAATAAATTGAAAATCTTTAAAGAAATACCTACTGAACTGCCAAAAACTCCTTTGCTAGATTCAGTGACTTTTCCCTCTGACTTAAGATCATTTTCAATAAATGAACTAGAAACTCTAGCAAATGAGTTAAGGGAATTTTTACTATATTCAGTAGGTCAAAGTGGTGGACATTTGGGTGGTGGGCTTGGTGTTGTTGAGCTAACAATAATACTTCACCATCTGTATAACACTCCATATGATAATTTAGTATGGGATGTTGGTCATCAAGCATACCCTCATAAAATCCTTACAGGAAGAAAAGATAAAATTACTACAATTAGAAAGAAAAATGGTTTGGCGCCCTTCCCTTCGATATCGGAAAGTGAATATGATGCTTTTGGTGTCGGTCACTCAAGCACTTCTTTGAGCGCTCTTGTAGGTATGGCAATTGCAACAAAAGAATCTAGTCCCGATAAGAAACATGTTGCTGTAATTGGAGATGGAGCTATGACAGCGGGTATGGCTTTTGAGGCACTAAGTCACATTGGACATTTAAAACCCAACTTGTTAATTATTTTAAATGATAATGATATGTCTATTTCAGAAAATGTTGGTGGCTTATCTAATTACTTTTCAAGAATATGGGCATCAAAAATTTATAAAGGAATTAAAAAGAGTGGTTCTAGTTTCTTGAAACCTTTACCACAAGCATATCATTTAGCTAGAAAAGTAGAGACACAAATGAAAGCTATGGTAGCACCAGGAACCATTTTTGAGGAACTTGGTTTAAATTATATTGGGCCAATTGATGGGCATAATCTTAAAGAATTAAATGATGTTATTTCGAACCTAAAAGAATTTGATGGCCCTCAATTTTTACATGTAATCACAAAAAAAGGCGCAGGTTTGGATTCAGCTGAAGCGGATAGAATTGGTTTCCATGCAATTGGGAAGATTAAATCAATCAAAGATAAACAATCTAAACAAAAAAAATATCAAGATATATTTGGTGAATGGATTATAGATATGGCCAAAGTTAGTGAGGATCTCATTGGAATTACTCCTGCTATGAGAGAAGGATCAGGACTCGTTGAATTCAGTAAAAAATTTCCTGATAGATATTTTGATGTTGCAATTGCGGAGCAGCATTCTGTAACATTTGCCGCAGGTTTATCCGTAGAAAAAAAGAAACCTGTCTTAGCAATATATTCTACTTTTTTACAAAGAGGTTACGATCAATTAATACATGACGTTGCTGTTCAAAATCTTGATGTCACATTTGCATTGGATAGAGCTGGTCTTGTTGGTGAAGATGGTCCTACTCATTCAGGTAATTATGATATTGCTTATTTGAGGTGTATACCAAACATGGTGATATGTACTCCCTCAGATGAAAATGAAACAAGAAAATTGTTAACAACAGCGTACTTACATAACGGACCAGCCTCTGTCAGGTATCCAAGAGGTACTGGACCTAATAGTAAAGTTGATAAAGATCTTAAACCTTTAAGTATTGGAGAAGCAAATATAATAAATGAGGAAAGTTCTGAAATTGTAATTTTGAACTTTGGGACTCTTTTAGAAGAAGCAAATAAAATTTCGAAGGAACTTAAAGCAACCTTAGTTGATATGCGTTTTGTAAAACCTTTAGATGAAAAGTTATTGAAGAAACTACTTAAAAAGGCTGAGGTTTTTATTTCTATAGAAGACGGTTCAATTATGGGAGGCGCTGGAAGTGCAGTTCAAGAATTTGTATCTAATGAAAATTTAAAGGTTAGATCAATTCTTTTTGGAATACCTGACAGATTTATCGAACATGCCTCAAGAGAGGAAATGTTGATTGAAGCTGGATTAGATATTGAAAGTATCAGGTCTAAATTAAGTAAATTATTGTAATTGATGCAAATACTGCTGCAAAAACTCCAGCAACTAAGTCATCAAGAACAACTCCGAATCCGCTTTTAATATTTTTGTCTATGTATGAAATTGGATAAGGCTTAAAAATATCAAATATTCTAAATAATACTAATACTAATAAAGCATAAAAAGATCTTTCATATTGTGTTGACGCTATAAAAAGCACAGGAATCATAGAGAACCAAATACCGGCCAACTCATCAATTACGATTGACTTATGATCTTTCTCAATAAGATCTTTAGTAGCAACACTTGATATATAAACCGCAAATATAATCATAAATACTGAAACAATGACTAAAGTAATTGCATTAATAAAATGTGACAAGACTATAAACATAAGCCAAGCAAATATTGTTCCGACAGTTCCCGGTGCTATTGGAAATAGACCAAGACCACCCAAAGTTGCTAAAAAATGATATGGATTTTTTAAATATGGAAACTTTTGCATGTTAAATCATTGTAACAATTTTTCTTGCAATAGAAGGCGATGTCGTCCACTTGCCACCAAAAATAGTTAAAAGCGAATCATTTTCTTGGATAAAAAAATCTCTAGTGGACTTGTGAAAGTTATCTTTTGATTTTATTAGTGGTCTAACTCCAGAATATGTACTGATTATCTCTGATTTTGAAATAGGCTCATTTAATAGTCGATTAAAACTATCAATAAGGTATTCAATTTCATCATTAGTTATCTCAGGAAACTCAGGATGGGAAACTTTTTCTTCAGTTGTTCCCAACAAAACCTTATCTTTATATGGCAGAGCAAAAATGTATCTTGAATTATTTTTATCTGAAAACATCAATCCTGACTCCAATGTTCTATTGATGATTAAATGGCTTCCTTTTATATAATCGATATCTTTTAAACTTTTAATATTATTTTGTTCGAGTAATATTTTCGACCATGGACCTACTGCTAATATTATTTTGTCAAAATGATTTTCATCAATATTACCTTGAGGATCAAATTCTTTAACTTCATTATTTTCTAATATTTCTATATCAAGTTCTCTAGCAATTTTAATTAGCTCTCTTCCTAGAGAATCATCATCCATACCCCCATCAAAAAATGACAGGTAGGTTTTATAGTTATCTTTTATACCAAGATTATGATTATCAATTTGCTGTGATATAGAGCTTGTACCAATATTTTTTGAACCTGCTAAGAATTCATATAACTTAATTCCAAAGAAAGACTTCATTAGCACTAAAGAAAACATATTTTTGAAAGGTATATATATCTGTAATTTTCTTGTATGAATTGGGAAATTTTCTAACCACCATGATCTATCATTTAGACCATTTTTAACTTCATTAAATTGAAAGTTCTCTAGATACCTTAGCCCTCCATGTAAAAGTTTTGTAGTTTTGGAACTTGTCTCACTTAGTAAAGTATTTTTTTCAAAAATTGATACTTTATGACCTTCTCTTGCCAAAAAAATGCCTACTATTAGACCAGTAATTCCACCTCCAATTATTCCAATTTTTTTACTCAAAGGAATCCCATCCATGCGTTTTAAAGTCGATTACCGAATTATCTTTTTTAATAATTATTTCTTTATTTGACTTGATTTCACCAATACAAAAGTCTTCTAAAGTAAGTTCGCTATCTTTAAATTCTGGTGAACATGTATAACACAATTTATAGTCATCTCCATAAGATAGATCATCAAAATCATTGGTCATAGGTATATTTTCATAAATTATTTCAGCACCAACTTTTGAGGATTCACATATGCTTGTTAGATCTTTTATTAATCCGTCTGAAATATCAACGCAACTATTGGCATATTTAGAAATGAACTTACTTTTGTCAAAATCTACTTTAGGATTAAAAAACTTTTTTACGAATTCAGTTTTTTTATTATTTTTCCAATCTTCTAATCCCCTTCTACCTTCTCCCAATGGGCCAGTTATAAATATTAAATCTCCGACTTTTGCAGTTGATCTTAAAATATTATTTTCATAAGCGTATCCAAAAACGTTAACACATACGCTGATCTCTCCATTAGTGATATCTCCTCCAACTAATTTTATTTGATATTCATTTAATATTTTCTCAACTCCGCTAGTGAATTTTTTATACCAATCTAAATCTGTATTATTTGATGTCAATCCAATTGATATAAACGATGGATATGCTCCCATGGCTGCTAAATCACTCAAAGCAACTGCAATGGATCTGTATGCAATATCCTGTGGTGAAGAATCTTCAGGAAAATGAGAATTAACTTTTGATATATCAATCGAATGAACAAGATCTTTATCTTGAGATTTTATTACTGCTGCATCATCTCCAGATCCAACCAATACAGTATCATCTTGCTTATGATCAACTAAATGCTGAAAGCAATTTAAAATTGCTGATTCTGATATCAAGAAGGATATCTTTCAAACAATCCGCTAGCTCCCATTCCACCGCCAACACACATTGTTACTACGCCAAACTGCTTATCTAAATTTTGAAGCTGTCTTGCAAGGTGCCCAACTTGTCTTGAACCAGTCATGCCAAATGGGTGCCCTATTGAAATTGAACCACCATCAAGATTAAGTTTATCCATTGATATGCCAAGCTTGTCTCTGCAATAGACTACTTGAACTGCAAATGCTTCGTTAAGCTCCCATATATCAATATCGTCAATTGAAAGATTATAATTTTTTAATAGCTTAGGAACAGAGTAAATTGGTCCAATTCCCATCTCATCTGGCTCACAACCCATGGTAGTAAAACCTCTAAAATATGCTAAAGGTTTTAAATTTAGTTCCTTGGCTTTATCTTCAGACATTACAAGTGTTACTGATGCACCATCTGACAATTGCGAGGAGTTACCTGCAGTTACAGATCCGTTTTCCGGATCGAAAACTGGTTTTAGAGAAGCTAAGCCTTCAAGAGTTGTTTCCGGCCTGTTACATTCATCTTTATCAACTGTATATTCAATTTCTTTTGATTCACCTGTTTCTTTGTTAGTAAGAAGCATTTTAGTATCCATAGGTATAATCTCGTCATCATAGCCACCAGATTGTTGAGCTGCAGCAGTTCTCATTTGACTCTCAAACGCATATTCATCTTGTGCTTCTCTAGAAACCTCATATCGTTTTGCAACTACTTCTGCGGTCATTCCCATTGGGAAATAAATTCCAGGAACTTCCTCAGCCAGTCTTTCATTAACAAAGTTATCCATATTCATATTCATCATAGAAATAGTTTCTGCTCCGCCAGCAATAACTGTGTCATATGAACCTGCCATAATTTGGCCAGCTGCCATTGATATTGACTGAAGTCCAGAAGAGCAATATCTATTTATAGTTGTGCCGCCAGTTGTTATTGGTAATTTAGATAGAACTGCAGCGTTTCTTCCAACATTATGACCCTGAGCTCCCTCAGGATTTCCACAACCCATAATAATATCTTCTACCTCTTCAGGTGGAAGGTTAGGATTCCTATCCAACATAGCATCTATAATATGCGCTAGCATTTCGTCAGGCCTTGTCATATTAAAGCCGCCTCTATGAGATTTTGCTAATCCTGTTCTAACACTATCTACAATAACTACATTTTTCATGATTTCTCCAATTTAAGCTTAACTATTCTATTCTATCTTCATCTTTACTTAAAGTCTTATACCAATCAGGAATGAGGTCTATATCATGCTCTTTTGCTTTTTTTAGAACATATGGAATCGAGATTGGACTAAATGGCAAAACAACTAAAATACCAAGTCCTAGACTTTTAAAAATTTGTTTTAGCTGTTTATTTGCGTTATCGATATCATCATCTGTGGCATTTCCTTCAATATAATTTATATAAATGTCTAACATCTTTTTGTTTTCCTCAGTTTCTTCTAAAAAAGAATCTTTGAGTTTTAATAAATTTTTCTTAATTTGATCTGTATTCATATATTCAAAAATATTATGCTACATTTATTTACATGATTAAATCTGAAAGGGCTATCATAATAAAAAAAATTTTGGATAAGGAATATCCTGAAACGCCAGTACCTTTAAATCATAAAGATAATTTTACTTTGCTTATTGCTGTTTTATTATCTGCACAATGTACTGATGAAAGAGTTAATCAAATAACTCCTGCTTTGTTTAAGCTTGCATCAAATCCTCAAAAAATGTCTAAGCTGTCTATAGACAAGATATATAAAATTATTAAACCTTGTGGATTGGGTCCACAAAAATCGAAAGCCATATCTAAATTATCTAAAATATTAGTTAAACAATATAAAGGAAAAGTTCCAAATAATTTTACTGACTTAGAAAAATTACCTGGAGTTGGACATAAAACTGCCTCTGTTGTTATGAGTCAAGGTTTTGGGGTTCCTGCATTCGCTGTTGATACTCACATTCATAGGCTTGCACAAAGGTGGGGTCTTACTAACGGTAAAAATGTAAAAAAAACTGAAGAAGATCTAAAAAAAATATTTCCTAAAGAATCTTGGAATAAGCTACATTTACAAATAATTTTTTGGGGAAGAGAATATTGTATGGCAAAAGCTTGTTATGGAATTGAGTGTAAAATTTGTAAATCATGTTACCCAAAAAGAAAGAAACGTTTTGTGCACAAAAGACCTTAGATAATATAAAATTACTACAAATTCTTTTTTTAAAATTTATATAAAACAATTATGAAAGCATCAAGAAGTGACAATATTTTTTCGAATAATAATACTATCAAAGATTATGACACCGAATTATGGGCATCATTTGAATATGAGGCTGAAAGACAAGAGGATCATATTGAATTAATAGCCTCAGAAAATTATGCATCAAAAAGAATTCTTGAGGCTCAAGGATCTCTTTTGACCAATAAATACGCTGAAGGCTATCCCTCTAAACGATATTATGGTGGTTGTGAAAATGTGGATATTGCAGAAAATCTTGCTATAGATAGAGCAAAAGAGCTTTTTAAAGCAGACTATGCAAATGTCCAACCTCATTCAGGATCATCAGCAAACGCTGCAGCATATTTAGCACTCTTAGAACCGAATGATACTATTCTTGGTATGAGTCTTGATCATGGTGGTCATTTAACTCATGGTTCAAAAGTTAATTTTTCTGGAAGAAATTATAAAAGTGTCCAGTACGGGCTGCATCCCGAAACTCATGATATCAATTATGATGAAGTAAGGTCTCTTGCCAAGGAACATCAGCCTAAATTAATAATTGCAGGTTTTTCTGCATTTACTGGAATAATTGATTGGAAAAAATTTAGAGAAATAGCTGATGAAGTTGGCGCTTATTTTCTTGTAGACATGGCTCATGTTTCTGGCCTGGTTGCTGCTGACTTATATCCTTCTCCAGTTCCATACGCAGATGTTGTTACATCTACTACTCATAAAACGTTAAGAGGTCCTCGATCAGGGATTATTCTTGCAAGAGCTAATGAAGAGATAGAAAAAAAATTAAACTCTGCTGTCTTTCCTGGTTCTCAAGGCGGTCCTTTAATGCATGTCGTTGCAGCGAAAGCTCTATGTTTTAAAGAAGCTTTAGATCCAGAATTTAAAATATACATACAACAAGTGATGGATAATGCAAAAACTATGGCTGAAACAATAATGTCAAATGGTATAGATATTGTTTCCAATGGCACTGAGAATCACATAATATTAGTAGATCTTAGAAGTAAGGGGATTACTGGAAAGGATCTTGAAAGAGTCCTCGGATCAGTAAATATAACTGTAAACAAAAACTCTGTACCAAATGATCCTGCTTCACCATTTGTCACATCAGGAATAAGAATTGGGACACCTGCAGCCACAACAAGAGGATTTAAAGAAAAGGAAATTGTTCAGGTAGCTAATTGGATATCAGATATTATTAATAATTTTGATAACGAGGAATTACTCAACACTATCAAAGAAGACGTCCATAAACTTACGAGTAATTTTCCAGTATATAATTTATAGATGTACTGTCCTTTTTGCCAAGCAGAAGATACGAAGGTAATTGATTCAAGGTTGGTCGCAGATGGTTCTCAAATAAGAAGAAGAAGAGAATGCGAAGTATGTCATTCAAGATTTACAACATTTGAAACACCTGACTTAGCTCTTCCAAGAGTTATAAAAAGTAATGGTGAAAGACAGCCTTTTAATGGGTCTAAATTAAAAAAAGGCATGCTTAGGGCTTTAGAAAAGAGACCACTCTCTATTGAAGAAATTGACATAGTATTTGGAAAAATATTAAAAGAAATAAGAGTTAGGGGTGTACGTGAAATTAAGTCAATTGAGATTGGTGAAATAATGATGAATGCCCTTAAAGAAGTTGATACAGTAGCTTACGTGAGATTCGCATCTGTTTACAGAGACTTTCAGGACATTAAAGATTTCTCAGAAGAAATTAGCTCTTTAGCAAAAGAAAAACCAAAGAGAAAAAAATCTAAAAAATGAATTTCGAAGAACTTATGCTTCGTGCTTTAACTAATGCGGAGTCTTTTAAATATACTGCCAAGCCAAATCCTGTTGTAGGTGCAATTTTATGGAATGGTAATGAAATTATCTCAGAGGGTTATCATGAGGTTTATGGTAGTCATCATGCCGAAATAAATGCGATTTCTGATGCTAAGAAATTTCTGGGAAAGAAATTTGATAACTTTTCTGAGTTAACATTAATATGCACTCTTGAGCCATGTAGTCATGTTGGTAAAACTGGATCATGTGCAAAAAAAATTGTAAGCACTGGAATTAAAAAAGTCGTAATTGGTTCAATCGATCCTAATCCAAAAGTTGCTGGTAAAGGTATCGAAATTTTAAAAAAGAATGGTGTTGATGTTGTTGTTGGTATACATGAAGATATTGTCAAAAATCAGAATAAATATTTTTTCTTCAAACATACCAATAATAGACCTTATATAATTCTAAAAATTGCCTCTTCGTTGGATGGAAAATCTCACATGCAAGGTGATGAGAGAACAATTATCACTTCGAAAGCTTCAAGGGAGGATGTTCAAATATTGAGAGCTTCATGTGATGCGATTCTTACTGGAGGTAATACGCTGATAAATGATAATCCTAGAATGAACGCAAGAGTAAGTTTTCCAACCAATCAACCCAAAAAAATATTATTAACAAGTAAAGAGTATGATAAGGAACTAAATTTTTTTAAAGAAAACAATGTTCAAATTTTTAAAAATCAAGATCTAACAAAGATAATAAATTCATTTAAAGATCAAGAGATTTGTTCAATTTTAGTCGAAGCAGGACCTAAGCTAGCAAATTCTTTTTTAAATCTTGATCTCATTGATGAAATTATTGCATATACTTCGAATGCAAAACTTGGTAATAAAGCAATAAGTTGGTTTAAGGAAAATAATGCTATTGAAAATTATGGTTTTAAATTAGAATCCTCCTATAAAATTGAAACCGATCTAAAAGAAATATTTAAAAAAAATGGATAAAAGTAACATTCTAGAAATTATTGATGATATTAAATCTGGAAAAATGGTTATTATTGTTGATGATGAATCAAGGGAAAACGAAGGAGATTTAGTTTGTGCTGCTGATTTGGTAACACCAGAAATTGTTAATTTTATGGCTTCTAAGGGAAAAGGTTTAATATGCCTTCCAATGAGCAAAAAACTTTGTGATAAATATAATTTACAAATGATGACTAACAATAATAGAGCCGCTAATAAAACAGCATTTACAGTATCAATTGAAGCTGCTGAAGGAATCACGACAGGCATTTCAGCTGCAGATAGAGCTCATACAATAAAAACAGCAGTTAATAAAAATTCAATTCCATCAGATATTGTTCAACCAGGTCATATTTTTCCATTAAAGGCTATGAAAGGTGGTGTCTTGAGCAGAGCTGGTCATACTGAAGCTGCATGTGATTTAGCAAAACTAGCAGGTCTTCAACCTGCTGGGGTAATTTGTGAAATTATGAATGAAGATGGAACCATGGCAAGACGAGATGATTTAATTAAATTTGGTAAAGAAAACGAAATTAAAGTTGGAACGATTGCAGATTTAATTGATTACAGACTCTCGATGGAAGCAACTATAGAATCTGTCTTAGATAAAGATGTAAAAAATGAATTTGGTGAATTTAAACTTAATGTTTGGAGAGATAAAATTTATGATGAATATCACTTCTCTCTTTCAATGGGTAATTTACATGAAAAGGATTCTCCCCTCGTGAGAGTTCAAACTCAAAGCATACTTCAAGATCTGCTTGGAATTGACGAGCTAGGTAAAAATTGGTCAATTAGAAATTCATTAAAAAGAATTTCTGATGAAGGTACTGGATTGCTTGTTCTTATTAATCACAGAGACGCAAAAAGTTATTGGCTTAATAAGCTTGAAGAAAAGGAAATAGAACCAAAAAGTAACAGGCGGGTAATTGGAGTTGGATCTCAAATTCTCAGGGCATTAAATCTTAAACAAATAACTGTTCTTGGTACTCCGACAAAATATAATGCAGTTTCTGGTTTTGATATTGAAATAACGGGATTTGTAAATGAATGATATATTAATAGTTCATACATCTTGGTACGAAAATTATATTTCTAATATGCTTAAAGTTTCCAGAGATATCTTAGATGGTGAATTTAAGTGCTCTGTATCACAAGCCCCTGGTGCGATTGAACTTGCTGCTCTTGCAAAAAGTAAATTAAATAAGAATAACTATGTTGGTGTACTCTTTTTAGGCATCATAATAAGAGGTGAAACAAGTCATTATGATTTAGTCACTCAGGAAACCTTTAGATCTATTGGTTCACTTGCAGAAAAATATTTTGATGTTGCAATAATTAATAATGTTTTATGTGTTGAAAATGAAAAGCAACTTATTGAGAGATTGGAAAAAAATACTGAAAATAATTCAAATGCTTTAATACATCTCATCAATGAAAAATCTATCTAACTTCAAGATAATAATTAAAACAAGAGAGTATTTAATTCAAGCTATATATCAAATGTTATTTAGTAATGATGGTATTGAAAAGATAATAACTCAGTTCAAGAACGAACATAAAAATAAAAAAGTAGATTTTAAAATGTTTTCAACATCACTAAAGTCAATTGAAAAAAATAAAAAAAATATTGAATCAATAATTAAATCTTTAAATATCTCAGACTCAAGTATCGAGTTAATTGACAAGTCAATTCTTATTTTTGCAATTAATGAAATGGTGTATGGCTCTATAGACAAACCAATTATCATTGACGAATCGATAAGATTAGCAAAGAAATTTTCAAGTCCAGATTCTTATAAGTTTTTAAATGCTGCTTTGGATAAAATTGTAAAAAAAAATATCTAAAAGTTATCTTAATATAGTTTGATCTCTTGATGGTCCAGTTGAAATAATCGAAGCGCTACTATTTGTGAAATGTTCTATGTATTCTATGTAGACTTTTGCATTTTCAGGCAATCTTTCATATTCAGTAATCCCCTCAGTAGACGATAACCATCCTTCAAAGTCTTTATATACGGGTTCATCATTTTTGTAATCAATACATACTTTGATATTTTTCATTTCATCTAAAACATCTAGTTTGGTTAAGCATAGATCTGTGACGGAGTTAATAAAAATAGATTTTTTTAATGCAACTAGATCGAGCCAGCCACATCTTCTTGGTCGTCCAGTTGTTGCTCCAAACTCATTTCCTTTCTCAGCAAGCATTTTACCGTTATCATCAAATAGTTCAGTGATGAATGGTCCCTCTCCGACCCTGGTCGTATATGCTTTTGATATGCCAATAATTTTATCAATATATTTTGGTCCAATACCTAATCCGGTAGAGACACCTCCTGCAGTAGTACTTGATGATGTAACATATGGATAAGTACCATGATCGATATCTAAAAGAGTTCCTTGAGCTCCCTCAAATAAAATAGATTTATTTTCTTCAACCCATTCCTGCATTAAATTTTGTGAATCTACACAATACTTCTTATACAAGTCTTCATATTTAATTACCTCTTCATACACTTCATTTATGTCATGAGGTTTATGATCATATAAATCTAGCAATCTATTATGATATTTCACTAACTTTTCAATTTTTTTGTTTAGATTTGATTTATCCCCAAGATCTCCAAACCTAATAGCTCTTCTTCCAATTTTATCTTCATATGCAGGACCAATTCCTCTTCCTGTAGTTCCAATTGATTCTGTCTTATCTCTTACTTTGTCGATCGATATGTGACTTGATAGAATTAAAGTACAAGATGAACTTACAAAAAATCTATCAGTAAAATTTATATTTCTATCAATAAGATTATTAATTTCTTTATCAAGGGCATCGAGAGCTAAAACTACCCCGTTACCTATCAAACATTGAGATTTTTCATGAAGTATTCCCGACGGAATTAAATGTAATACGGTTTTTTCTCCATTGACCTTAATAGTATGGCCAGCGTTATGACCACCTTGGAAACGGCAAACAGCATCTATGTTCTCACTTAGGTTATCTACAATCTTACCCTTACCTTCATCTCCCCATTGAAGACCTAGGATTAAAGTATTGTTAGACACTCGAAAGCCTAATCTTGATCTTTTTTATCGTTAAGATACTTAAAAAACTCTGAATCTGAATCAATTAGCATTACATCTGATTTATTTTCAAATGTCTCTACATAAGCTTTCATGCTTCTTGTAAATTCATAGAATTCAGGATCTTGAGAAAAAGATTCAGCATATATTCCTGCCGCCTCAGCATCACCCTCACCTCTTAATTGTTCAGCTTGTTTATATGCCTCAGCTAATATTACAACTTTATCTTTATCGGCTACTGCTCTAATTTCTCTTGCAATTTCCTTACCTTCTGATCGAAGCTCTTCTGCAAGTCTTTGTCTTTCTGTTCTCATTCTTTCATAAACAGAATTACTTAAGTTTGAAGGTAGATCTATTCTTTTGACTCTAAAATCGATTATTTCAACACCCAAGTCTTTTACAGATTCATTTAGAGAGCTGAGCATAATGCTCATTAACTCGTCTCTTTCACCTGAAACAACTTCTTTAACTGTTCTTTTACCAAAGTTATTTTTTAAAACAAACTCAGATCTTTGTCCCAATAAACTATTTAAACTATTAAAGCTTCCGTTGTTTGCTTTATAAAATGTTAATACATCAGTGATTCTATACTTGATGAATGAGTCAACAAGCAGATACTTACTTTCAACTGTTAAAATTCGATCTGGTTCCTCATCGAGAGTCTGTATTCTTGAGTCATATTTTTTTACATCTTGAATAATGGGTAATTTAAAATGAAATCCTACAGGGATATCAGGCCTAACTGCTTCACCAAATTGAAATACAATTGCTCTCTCTTTTTCATTCACAACAAAGAAACTATTAATTAATAGTCCAAAAGTTAATGCGCCAAAAATTATGTAAAAAGTACTTCTATTCATCATCATCACCTTTCTTTTTATTTTCTTCCATTATTTTATCAAGAGGCAGGTATAAGAGATTGTTGCCGCCTTCAACGTCGACCATGATTTTTGTCGAATTAGATAAAACTGATTGCAATGCATCTAGATATAATCTATCTCTTGTAACTTCAGGAGCCTTTGAATATTCCATAAGGAGCTGATTAAATCTTTCAACTTCCCCTTCGGCTTTAGCAACTACTTCTTCTTTATAAGCTTCAGCGCCTCTAATCCTCGCTTGAGCTTGACCTCTAGCCTCAGGAACGATTGATAACGCATATCTTTCAGCTTCGTTTTGTAACCTTTCTTTATCCTCTCTAGCTGCAACAACGTCATCAAAAGCATTCTTTACAGCAGCTGGTGGATCAGTTTTTTCAATATTGACTTGTTGAACGATCAAACCAGTTTGATAAATATCTAAGTACGATTGAAGTCTTGTTTGAACCTCTTGAGCGATATTTTCTCTTCCAACCGTTAATGTCTGATCTAATGTGTTGTCTCCAACCACATGCCTTAATGCACTTTCTATTGCATTTCGTAGACTGCCTTCAGGATCCTTAACGTTAAGAACAAAATCTTTTAAATTTGCAATTCTATATTGAGCTGAAACTGTTACATCAACGATATTTTCATCTTTTGTTAGCATGCTGTTTGTTTGCGTATATCTTCTTGTGAGAGACACATTCTCAATATATCTTTCATCTATTCCAGCTAATCTGAAGTTAAGGCCTTCTTCCTGTTCTTCATAAAACTTACCTAATCTTAATATTACTGCTCTTTCAGAGGCATCTAATTGATAGATACATTGAGATGCATACACAATCGAAAATCCAAACAAAGCATACATAAGCATTCTTGATGAAGGGAACTTAAATCCCCCGCCATTTCCGCTATCGCCTGATCCATTGTTAGATGATTTTTTACCTCCTAGAATAGATGAAAATTTTTTCATTAACTCATCAAAATCTGGTGCGTCATTTTTATTGCCCCAAGGGTCTTTATTTTGATTTTCCCAATTCACTTTTTGTGTTACCTCATTTGAAACTTATATTATAAACGTATGTTGGGACTTATTATTACATTTAAAGTGCCGTAATTAATTTTTTAATGTCATTTTCGAGCATTGAAAACTTGTTTAATTCAATTTCTTTAAATTTATCCCAACTTCTTATCCATGTAGTTTGTCTTTTTGCTAGCTGTCTAGTTGCGTAAAGTGCTTTTTTAAAAAAAGTATCGTGATCATACTTTTTTTCAATGTAATCAAATGCTTGTTTGTAGTTAATTGATTTTCTTAGAGGATGATAAAGATCAATATTATATTTATTTAGTATATTCTTTGCCTCATCCACCAAACCTTGTTCAATTATCTTTTTTAATCTAGCTTCAATTCTAGTATGGAGAATATCTCTATCAACAGAAATGCAATATTGAACAACGTTAAATTTATCTGATAGATTATTTTTTGTGTCATCAGAAAAAATTTCACTCATTTTTTTTCCAGTTTTTTTATATACCTCTAGAGCTCTAATGATCCTCACTTCATCATTTTTGTTAATTTTATTAGCATAATCAGGATCTATTTGATTTAGCTTTTTATGCAAAAAAAAGTCCTCGCTATCAAACTTAAGTTTAATCATACTATCTCTAAATTTTTGATCTCTTTCTGGTAAATCATTTATTCCTGTGTATAAAGATTTAAAATACATCATAGAACCCCCTACAAATACCGGTAGTTTGTTCTTATTGTGAATTTCTTCGATTATTTTTATTGAATGTTTGTAAAAATCTGCAACCGTAAAGACTTTATCCGGAGTAACAATGTCGACCAAATGATGATGATGTTTCTCAAGTATATTTTTACAAGGTTTTGCAGAACCTATGTTGCAGTCTTTATAAACCATGACCGAGTCGACACTAATCAACTCTATAGGATATTTTTTTGCTAAATTTATTGCTAAATCTGATTTTCCTGATGCTGTTGGCCCAAAAAGAAATACTATTGATTTATGTGATTTGTCTATTAGAGAGCGTCCTCATTTGTTTCACCAGTTCTAATTCTAACAACCTCATCGATTGGTGAAACGAATATCTTTCCATCTCCAATTTTTCCAGAAGCAGATGATTTTATAATAGCAGCCTTAACTTGTTCTACCATTTCATCAGTCACTGCAATCTCAATTTTTATCTTTGGAAGGAAATCAATAGTATATTCTGCTCCCCTGTATAGTTCTGTATGACCCTTTTGCCTGCCAAAGCCCTTAACTTCTGTCATCGTCATACCAGAAACTCCAATTTCATCTAATGAAGTTCTTACCTCTTCAACCTTAAAAGGTTTAATTATTGCTGTTACTAATTTCATAATTAATTAAGTTATGTATATGTTTGTATTGTTTATCTGATGAGCCAATATTTTTGGCCACCACCTCAGAAGCATTATCTACCATATTAATTCTTAATTCATCATTATTTAGCAATTCTCTATATGCATTTGATAGTTCAGTATGAGATTCCAATTGAACACAAGCATTCTCAGCTTGAAACAAAGTTAAAATATCCTCAAAATT
>CACOZT010000004.1 GCA_902631785.1 uncultured SAR86 cluster bacterium | reverse complement strand
GCTGAAAATAGTAGATGGAGATCTAAGAAAACGTTTACAAGATTTAAGAGTATTCTCATAGTCCTTCGTTCTTAGCGAGGGATCTTTATCGATGGCTGCTTTTGAATGCCTATTTACAAATGGCATATTAAGTGTTTTGTTCGCTAAAAATACAAAAGGAATCCACCACAACTCCTTTTTCATAAAGAATTTAAGAAGAGGAATTTTATAATTTGCGGACACAAGCAAAACAAAAATATCAGCCCATGACTGATGATTTGACATTGCCATATACCATTCATCTTTATTAAATTCGTCATTTTTATTGATCAACTTAATATTATCACCGTGCATTAAAAGCATGATAATTTTTAAGCCGTAAACAGTAAGATCTCCTATAAAATTCGACACTTTGCTCAGAAAAATTTTAAATGATTTAAGTGGAATTATTGCTCTTGGTAAATTAATGATTGCCAGAGTTCCAAAACCTAATATTAATTCAGATAGTATTAAAATGAATGTAATTGAACCAACTAAAAGTGATTTAATTGCCTTCATTTCTAATTACCAACCTCTAGAAACCGCTTAAGTTTGCATACCTCTCAGTATGATATTTGGCACTACCAAAAATCTGTTCAGCCACCCTAGCTCTCTTGAGAAAGAAACCAATATCATATTCATCGGTTACACCTATACCTCCGTGCATTTGAATTGCCTCATTAGATACAAGGTGAAGAGTTTCTCCTGCCATTGTTTTTGAGAGACTTGATAGTCTTTGTAATTCATTTGAATTTTCATCAGCTGCACGCATTGCCGCCATGACTGAAGATTTTGTCAATTCGATCTCACAAAACATTTCTGCAGCCCTGTGTTGAAGTGCCTGAAAAGAACCAATTAATGCACCGAACTGCTTTCTTTGTTTAAGATAATCAAGAGTTATTTCAAATGCAGACTCCGCATTTCCAAGCATTTCAGCAGACATTGCAATTCTCCCAATATCTAGGATGCTCTCAACAGTTTCTCCTGCAGTTTCAAGATCTCCCAGTAATGAAGACTCATCTATAATGACTTCATTAAAGCTTATGTTTGCATAATTCCTAGAATCTGCCATATCAAGCTTTTTTGTCTCAATACCTGACGTGTCAGAGTTTAGTATAAACAAAGATAATCCTGTTGAGTCTCCTTTGACGCCGGAAGTTCTTGCCAAAACGATTAAAATATCTGCACTAGCTCCATCAATGACAAATATTTTTTTGCCATTTAAAATAAAGTTAGAATCATTTTTTTTTGCAGTCATTTCAGTCTTCGATGGTTCATGATGGCTTGTTTCATCAATAGCCAGAGCAGTTGTAATTTCGCCACTAACTATCTTTGGCAAATAATTACTTTTTTGATCATCGTTGCCGAATTGTGTAATAGCATAAGCACCTAAAACACCTGTTGCAAAAAGTGGAGAGGGGGTTAGTGTCTTTGCGCATTCTTGCAATATGACACCAATACCTGTTACTCCAAAATTAGATCCCCCAAATTCTTCTGGAATTAATATTCCGGGCCATCCAAGTTTAACCATTTCTGACCAAATATCTTTATCCCATAATTTAGGATCATTATTATCTCTCAAAGATCTGAAATGAGATATTGGAGATCTCTCGTCAGCAAAGTTCTTTGCTGTATCTTTTAGAAATTGTTCTTCCTCAGATAATACTAACTTCATAAGTAACTATTGACTTGGTAGTCCAAGTACTCTTTTAGAAATAACATTAAGTTGGACTTCTGAGGTTCCACCTTCAATGGAGTTGCCTTTTGTTCTGAGCCAAGCCCTTGTTAGATTTTTATCGTCATCATCAAATTCGTCTCCATCCCATGCAACGCCATTAATTCCAGAAGCTGCAACCATTAGCTCGTGCCTTTTTTTGTTATGCTCTGTTCCATATAACTTGAACATTGAAGCTGTTGCACTTGCCTTACCACCTTCATCACCTGCTCTTTTTAAAGTAAGACCAAAAGCATGCTCTTTTATTTTATGAGATGAAATCTCAGATCTATAAAAATTATTTTTAATTTTGCCATTTTCTTCACCTAAATGTTTTTTAGCAATTGATACAACATCTCTTTTGCTTCCCATGCCAGCAGCAAGACCAAAATTAGAAATAAAAGCTCTCTCGTGTTGTAAAAGCTTCTTTGCAATAGTCCAACCAGCATTTAGCTCGCCTATCAGATTTTCTTTGGGTACCTCAACGTTGTCAAAAAAAGTTTCACAAAAAGGAGACTTCCCTGATATTAATGTTATCGGCTTTGTGCTAACACCTTTAGTTGCCATATCAATCAGTAAAAAACTTATACCATCATGTTTTGGTTCTTTTGGACCAGTTCTTACTAAAGCAAATATCCAATCTGCTTTATCTGCATATGAAGTCCAAACTTTTTGACCATTTACTAGAAATTTTTCACCAATGTCTTCTGCTTTTGTTGCAAGACTAGCTAAATCAGATCCTGATCCAGGTTCTGAATATCCTTGGCACCATCTAATTTCACCTTTAATAATTTTTGGTATGTGCTCCTTTTTTTGTTCTTCAGAGCCATATTCAAGTAACACTGGAGCAAGCATCCATATTCCAAAACTTAGCAAAGGTTGTTTTGCACCTATTCCAAATAGTTCCTCATTAAGAACTTTTACTTCTTCTTTTGTCAGGCCACCGCCTCCGTATTCTTTTGGAACAGTTGGCATTGTCCATCCTTTCTCACCCATTCTGTCTAGCCATATCTTGGATTCTGGATTCTTATACTCTGCATTTCTGCCACCCCATACCTCATCAACAGGTATCTTAGGATCAGCACCAGTTCTCATAGAAGGAGGGCAGTTTTTATCAAGCCATTCCCTGGTTTCTTGTCTAAATTTATCTAAATTACTCATATTATTTATATTTGGTTTTATTAGGATCACCAATATTATAGGCGCTTATTTAAATTTTTCGAGTATTGAAAATATAAAACTTATTAATACATTTTTTTATAAGTTGTATAATGCGCGCTATGTTTAAAGAAATAGGCATTTTTATTAAAGAAGACTTGTCAAATAGTATTGATAACGAAGCACTTAACTTAATGATAAATTCGTTATCAAATTTAGATATTGGTTTGTATTTAGACGAGTCATCAAACAATAAAAATAAAAATTTTACTGTTCTTAATCATGAAGAATATGTAAAAAAAGTCGATATAGTTATAGTTTTTGGTGGTGATGGTACTTTATTAAATGCTGCAAGAAAGTATTTAAATTATGAAATTCCTATTTTAGGAATAAATATGGGTAATGTTGGATTTTTAACCGATATTAGCACTGAAAACTTTGAGAAGACTATTAAAGCAGTATTAGAAGGAAGCTATAAAATAGAAGAAAGAAATTTAGTTTCTGCTAAATTTGGTAATAACCATTTGTATGGCTTAAATGAGGTTGTTATTCATTCTGGCGCGTATGCTCAACTAATGAGATATCGATTAAATGTAAATGATAAAGTTGTTTATGAGCAAAGGTCTGACGGATTGATTATTGCTACTCCAACAGGATCAACAGCATACGCTTTATCAGCAGGAGGCCCAATTATTCATCCGAGTTTGGATGTATGGACAATTCTTCCTATGCTTCCTCAAAGCTTATCTTCAAGGCCTTTTGTAATTTCTTCAAATGAAAAGGTTGAATTGGATTTGTTTGATGGACCCAATGATAACGCAAAGATTTGTGTTGATGGACAAGATGATATAGATATCCCATATGGTGAGAAAATTTTAATTTCTAAAATGGAGAAAACTTTAAAACTAGTTCATCCTAATGATAATGATTTTTTTGAGGCATGTAGAGAAAAATTAGGGTGGAGCTTAAATATTTCTAAAAATTAAATTGAATATTTTAAAAAACCTTCATATTCCTATCATTTTAGTGGCAATTGTAATTGCATTACTTTCGAACTTTGGCTCCCTAATTGCAGTTATAGAACCCTTAACATTTACACAAATAATTATTTCAAATCAGGGATATGCATCTGTAATGAATTTTGATCAAACTTATTTAGTTGATAACCAGTGGTGGAGAGCAATAACACCTATATTTATTCATTTTTCGTTTGCTCATTTAGCATTTAATTGTTTGTGGATATATATTTTAGGAGAAAAAATTGAAAATATTGATAGATCATTTACTTTTGCAATGCTTGTGATTTTCTCAGCAATCTTTAGTAATTGTCTTCAATACTTTTATACAGACTCAAGCTTATTTGGAGGATTGTCAGGTGTTATATATGGTTTATTAGGCTTCTGTATGATTCTTGAGCTTGATACAGAATATGACAGATATCAGCTTCCTCCTGGTTTATACATGTTCATGATAGTTTGGTTAATTTTAGGATTTGTAGGAATTTTAGATCTTTTTGGATTTGGGTCAGTTGCAAATTTTGCTCATTTAGGTGGCCTTATTTCAGGAATAATTTTTGCTATGATATACAAAAATATTTCCAAGAGAGTGTGAGTTGATCAAAAAAGCAGTTTTACCAGTAGCAGGATTTGGTACAAGGTTTTTGCCAGCATCAAAAGCAATTCCTAAAGAAATGCTTCCCATTATTGATAAACCGCTAGTTCAATATGCTGTCGAGGAAGCAATTAATAACGGAATAAATGAAATTATTTTTATCACTAGCCCAGAAAAATATTCTATAAAAAAACATTTTAAAAAAAATAAGGAGCTTGAGTTAAAACTTAATAAATCTGGAAAGATGGGTTTGGCAGGCAAACTTAATCCAGAAAAGTTTAATAAAGTAAAATTTTATTACATTAATCAAGAGCAACAAAATGGATTGGGTCATGCAATTCTGCATGCAGAAAGAATTATTGGCAAAAATCCATTTGCCATTTTATTGCCAGATGATTTATTTATATCTACGAAATCATGCCTTGAACAGTTGATAGAGGTTTACTCCAAAGAAAAATCTTCTGTAATAGCAGTTAACGAAATTGATGATGAAAATATCCATAAATATGGAGTTATCAGTCCCGGGAATAATATTTCAGGATCAATTGAGATAGATGATATTATCGAAAAACCTTCATCCGAAGAGGCTCCTTCAAATTTGGCGGTTTGCGGACGATATATTTTAAATTATTCTATTTTCAAACATCTTAAGTCTACTGAATTCGACAAATCAGGAGAAATTCAGCTTACGGATGCAATAAGATCGCTTTTAAAGGAAGAAAAAGCATTTGCAAAAATTTATGATGGAGAAAAATTTGATTGTGGTAGCAAAGATGGTTTTGTTCATGCTACCATTGCCCTCGCTTTGAGAGACGAATCCATTAGCGAAAATATAAAAAAAATAATTAAGGATCTTGTTTGAATTTTTTTCTTAAAATACTTAAAGTTTTCCCTCCCGAATTTGCCCATTCCATTTCATTAAATTCATTAAACTTTCTATTTAGAACCAATTTAATAGGAATATTTAATAAGAAAATCGATAATCATAATGAATTTACTTTATTTGGTATGAAGTTTAAAAATAAACTTGGTACGGCTGCTGGACTTGATAAAAATGGCGACTATATTGATGCATTAGGATCATTAGGATTTGGTTTTTTAGAGGTTGGAACTGTTACTCCTTTACCGCAGTTCGGTAATCCAAAGCCACGTGTTTTCAGAAATTATAGAGAAAATTCAATTATTAATAGACTTGGATTTAATAATAAGGGAGTTGAATATTTGGTCAAAAATCTTCAAAAAAGACAATATAAGGGCGTTGTTGGAGTAAACATTGGTGCTAATAAGTCTTCAACAGGAGATAAAAGAATAAATGATTATTTAACATGTATAGAAAAGGTTCATAGTTTAGTTGATTACATTACTATTAATATATCATCTCCAAATACTCCAGATTTAAGAAATTTTCATATTAAAGATAATTTAGAAAGTTTAATCATATCAGTCGAGCATAAGATCAAAGAGGTCGATTTTAAGAAACCCATCTTTTTGAAAATTTCTCCTGATGAAACTGATGAAACAATTGAAATGATAGTTGATTTAATTAATAACTCATCCATTACTGGCTTAATAGCAACCAATACAACAATTTGCAAAGAGAATATCTCCAATGAAAAATTAAAAAATGAAGATGGTGGCTTGTCTGGACAACCACTTATGGATAAGTCAACGAATAAAATTTCAATGATTAGATCAAAATGCCCTGACATTCCAATTATTGGTGTAGGTGGCGTGATGAGTAAAGATGACTATCTTTTAAAAATTAATGCTGGGGCAGACTTAGTTCAGATCTATACAGGTTTTATCATAAAAGGACCA
The DNA here is from genome assembly GCA_902631785.1 of uncultured SAR86 cluster bacterium. Lineage (GTDB taxonomy): Bacteria > Pseudomonadota > Gammaproteobacteria > Magnimaribacterales > D2472 > SAR86A. Next base: position 72,639 of record CACOZT010000004.1, on the reverse strand, counting down.
GATTTAATTAATCAAATAATTAGAGATTAAGATTTGGAATATTTTGTTTTAATTCTAGCTATATTACTTTTAGTAGGCTCTATTTCAATTGCTATGCCATCAAAATCCTCTAGAGAAATTTCAAAAATAAGAATGGAGGCGCAGATGATGGGGATTAAAATTTCCTCAACAATTTACGGCAAAAATAAATTTAAAAACAATAAATCAAACGCAGTAAGCTATCAAATTAAGAATGAGACATCACTTAAAGAGGGACATTTTATTAGAGACAAAACTGATTTAATCTTGTATTCTCCTGTCAAACTTAAATATACAGATAACTTTGAAGGTATAAAAAAGCGTTTAAATGATTTATCTGAGAGCATTGATGAGATAATTTTTACTGACTCTTTTGTATTTTTTTTATGGAAAGAGTTAGACGGATTAAAAGAACTTAATAACATTATCGAGGAATTAAGAAATTTAAAAAATTTTTAAAATTAACTTGCCAACATGAACCTTTTGATGATATTCATAAAAAAGGAAATTTAAAAACATGACAAAATCTTTAGTAATAGTAGAGTCTCCTGCAAAAGCAAAGACCATTTCGAAATACTTAGGGCCTGAGTATGTTGTTGAGTCTAGCGTAGGACATATAAGAGATCTTCCAAAGAAAGGAGCGGGCTCAGTAACAAGATCTACAATACCAAAAGATCTTAGCCCAGAAGAAAAATCTAAACTTAAAGAAATCAATGATAGAAAAAGATTAATCAGAAGGATGGGTGTTGATCCAGATAATGGCTGGAATGCAGACTGGCAAATAATACCTGAGAAAGAAAAAGTTCTAAAAGCACTTAAAAAAGCAGCTAAGAAAGTCGAAAATGTATATTTAGCAACAGATTTAGATAGAGAAGGTGAAGCAATTGCATGGCACCTTAAAGAAGCGCTTGGTCCTGAGAAATATAACTATTCTAGAGTAAGATTTAATCAAATAACTAAAGACGCGATCATAGAATCTTTTTCAGATCCAAAAGAAATAGATTTAAATCTTGTTAAAGCATATAGAGCAAGAAGATTTCTTGATAAAGTCATAGGATTTGAATTGTCTCCATTGCTTTGGAAAAAAATTGCAAGAGGTTTATCCGCGGGCAGAGTTCAATCTGTTGCTCTGAGGTTATTAGATGAAAGGGAAAGATCAATTCAAGAGTTTGTTCCTGAAGAGTTCTGGGAGATTTCATTTACAGGTATTTCCAGTGACGAGGACCTTGTTAAGTTTAGCCTTGCAACAAAAAAAAGCGATCCTTTACTTACAAAGGAAAAAGCTGAGGAAATAAAACAGCAAATCGATTCAAATAATTTATTTATCAATGAAATTATAAAGAAACCTGTAAAAGTTAAACCAAAAGCGCCTTTCATAACTTCAACTCTTCAACAATCTGCGAGCACTAGATTAGGATTTAATGTGAAAAGAACTATGAGAGTTGCACAAAAACTTTATGAGGGTGGCTTAATTACCTATATGAGAACAGACGCTCCAAGCTTAAGTAAAGAGTCCATCAATGACGCTAGGAGTTTTATTAATGAAAATATTGGAGAAAATTATTTAACAAATGCTCCAAGAATATATTCAAGTACTGAAAATGCTCAAGAAGCTCATGAAGCAGTAAGACCAACTAATTCATTCTTGAAGCCTCAGGATGTTATGCAATTATCTGAAGAAGAATCAAAACTGTATAAACTTATATGGGAAAGATTTATTGCCTCTCAATTGCCAGATGCAGAATATTTATCGACTTCTGCAAAAATTTACGTTGATCAAAATACATTTGTCGCAAAAGGGAGAGAGTTAGTATTTGATGGATTTACAAAAGTATTAAAAAACCCAGTAAAAGAAGAGGATATTCTTCCGACCCTCAATGAAGGCGATACAATTGAGAAAAAAAGCATCGACTTAGAACAAAAATTTACAAAACCACCTTCAAGATATTCTGAGGCAGCTCTTGTAAGAGAATTAGAGAAAAAAGGTATTGGCCGACCATCAACTTATGCAAATATTATTTCCACTATTCAGGACAGAGGGTATGTAGAAATTGAAAATAAAAGATTTTTTGTTAAAAAGATAGGCCACATTGTTACTGAGAGGCTAGTTGAAAGCTTTGATGACATAATGAATTATGACTTTACTGCCAACCTTGAGAATAATCTTGATAAAGTTGCTAACGGAGATCTTGATTGGAGGAATGTACTTGATGAATTCTACGATGCATTTAAAAATGATTTAAATAATGCTTCAGACGAAACTAATGGCATGCGGGGCAATAGACCAACAAAAACTGATCTCACATGCCCAAACTGCAATGAAAATAACCTTGTCATAAGAAACTCATCAAATGGTGTTTTTTTAGGATGTTCTGGATATGAAAACTTGGGTGATGAAAAATGTAAAAACACATTAAATTTAGTTTCTGGTGATGAAGCTGTAAGTGTTGATGATGTTGAAGAAGCTGAAAATTTATTAATAAAAAGGAGATGTAAAATTTGCTCTACCTCCATGGATAACTATCTTATTGATGAAAATAGAAAGTTACATGTTTGCGGCAAGAATCCCGATTGTAACGGCAATGAAATAGAGGAGGGTAATTTTAAAATCAGAGGTTATGATGGTCCAGTAATTGAGTGTCATAAATGTGGCTCTGAAATGCAATTAAAAACAGGTAGATTTGGAAAATATTTTGCTTGCTTAAATGATAACTGTGGAACAACAAGAGCACTGCAAAGAAACGGTGAACCCAAACCCATCACAATGGAACCAATTGAGCTTAGTGATCTAAAATGTATCAAATGTGAAGATCATTATTTATTAAGAGATAGCATGAAGGGGTTATTTTTAGCAGCTAGTCAATATCCAAAAAACAGAGAGACTAGAGCTCCAAAAGTCACTGAGATTAACAAGCTTAATGATGAAATTATTGAAGCTTGCAGATTTTTACCTGATAAAGAAAAACACTTATATTTATTAAGCGCACCTGAAGCAGATAAAGATGGTAATCCCTATGTCATTAGATATAACCGAACAGAAGATACGCACTATGTGGCTTCTGAAAAAGATGGGAAAAAAACAAAATGGACAGCAACATATTCAAATGGTGAATGGGTTGAAAATCATAAAAGTTAGTGGAATATAAGGAATTATCAAATCTCTACATAGATTTATCTGAAGAAATTTTAAAAGATATTAATTTTGACAGCTCATCAAAAGACAATCAAAACCAACTCCTTTTTATTTCGTGTATTGAAAATAGCCTTGATTGCGACGCAAATCATATCTATGAGATATTTAAAAATGATCTTGAGTCTATCGAGGAGCTAAATTTTAAATCCAAATGGAAAAGATTAATGGGGATAAGAACAATAGAAAATATAGTTTATAGTGAGTTTGATGAAGATGGACTTATGTCATTACTTCAAGATTCAAAAATGAGAGTAATTACTGTTCCTGATCAAAATATAATTTCAAGTAATAGATCAAATGACTTGAAAAAGTTTTCTTTGATATTAAATAAATATAAAACATTCAATGAGTTACTTCGCAAAATACTTGATGAATGTTAAGCTAAAACTTTAAGGAAAAACATGGCAAATTATTTAGAGCTAGCTCAATTACCTGATGGAAGTATTGTACTTAGACGATCAGACGATCACGAAAATCCTATCGTAAAAATTGAATTCTCAAAAGAGTCCAAAGATTTTTTAAGAGGTCAAGAACTATCTGTTGCAAAAGAGATGATCAGAGCAGGAATTGAAAGTGTTAGCGGTAATGTAAGCGACCTTGATGAGTTTTTTGAAAAGCAAAGAGAAAGGTTTTCAAAAAAACAAAATATTGTTCATTAATTCCTTCTTAAAAGTCCTACGCTCTTTCCCTCAATGTACAGTTGTTCACTTTCTAGATTAACAACAATATTCTCGAAATCTTGATTTGCTGGCACTAGCTCAACAATATTTGATGATTTTCTATTAAAGAATTTAACTGTAACCTCGTCTTCAAGCCTTGCAATAACGATGTCACCATTTTTTACATCTGTAGTTTTTTTGACTGCAATGAGATCATCTTCCATGATACCTACATCTTTCATACTTAAGCCTCTAACCTTAAGAAAATAATCAAAATCTGACTCAAAAAAGGACTTTGGACAATTAATTGTTTTTTCTATATTTTCCTCAGCAAGAGTAGGTGAACCCGCAGCCACTAAGCCAATTACTGGATATTCATTTTCACTTAACGAGTTTTGATTATTTACTGAGATGCCTCTTGAGGTTCCGCTTTCAATTGAAATAAACCCTTTTTTTTCAAGAGCTCTGAGATGAGTTTCAGCCGAATTCGGAGATTTAAACCCTAATTCTCTGCAAATATCTGCTCTTGTTGGAGGAAAGCCTGTTTTCTTTATGTAAATTTGAATACAATCTAATACACGTTGTTGTTGTGATGTTATTTCTTTCATAATAATAAAAATACTGAATATATGTACAGTATAATATAAAATAATGAGTTTTTACAAATTTAATTAATATGCAGGATTCGAAGTTAATTATTGGAATTTCCTCAAGAGCTCTATTTGATCTTGATGAAAGTCATGAAATATATAAAAAACAGGGTCTTAAATCATATGAAGATTATCAAATTGAGAATGAAGATAAAACTTTAAAACCTGGCCAGGCTTTCAACTTAGTTAAAAAGATTCTCAATATAAATGATCTTTATGATGGCCTGGAAAGAGTAGAAGTTATTTTGTTGTCTAGAAATACATCAGATACAGGTCTCAGAATTAGAAATTCAATTGAAGATCATAATTTAAATATATCAAGAGCAGCATTTTGCGGAGGTGAAAGTCCTCATAGGTATGTTAAAGACTTTGGCGTTCATTTATTTTTATCAAGTAGCTCAGATGATGTTAAATTGGCTATAAAAAGTAATGTAGCTGCTGCAACAATAATGTCACGCTCATTAGATAAAAATAAAAAATCAGATTCAGGAATTCTTAAAATTGCTTTTGATGGAGATTCTGTCATCTTCTCTGACGAATCTGAAAAAGTTTTCCATGAAAAAGGACTAGATGCTTTTATCAAAAATGAAGTGAATGCTAAGTCATTCCTTAAAGAGGGTCCATTTAAATCTTTTTTAGTGGAGCTTAATAAAATTCAAAATGATTTTGAAATAAATGAATGTCCAATTAGAACTGCTTTAGTTACTGCCAGATCTGCACCATCTGACAAAAGAGTTATTAAAACTTTAAGAAAATGGGGTGTTCGAATAGATGAATCGTTATTTCTAGGTGGAAAAGATAAAACTAAATTTTTAGCATCTTTTGATGCTGACATCTTTTTCGATGACCAAAAAAAACACATCATTAGTGCGGTGGATTCAACTGCTTCAGCTCATGTGCCGTACGGCATAAAAAATAATTAGATTATGGAAATTGTTTGTCTAGATATGGAAGGAACTCTCACTGAGGAAATATGGGAAAAAGTTGCACAATTAACTGGTGTCGAAGATCTAGGTAAAACAACAAGAGACATTCCATCTTATGAGGATCTTTTAGACATGCGAATAAAAGTTATGTCAAAAGAAGGAATTGGTTTATCAGATATACAAAAAGCTGCATCTTCTGTAGATCTGTTGCCAGGCGCATTTGAATTTGTTTCCAATCTTAAAAAAAATTTTCAAGTTGTAATTTTGTCCGACACTTTTCATGATATTGCTAAACCGCTGATGGAAAAGTTAGGATTTCCTTTTTTACTATGCCACAATCTTGAAATTAATAATGATGAGATTGTTTCGTATAAACTTAGAGATCCACAAGCAAAAAAACAAGCAATAACTGCATTTAAAGATATTGGATACAGATGTATTGCAGCTGGCGATTCTCATAATGATATTCAAATGTTTGAGGTGGCTGATAAAGGCTTCTTTATAAATGCTCCAGATAAAATTTCTTCACAATTTCCTGAAATAGCATCTTTTCATAATTATAATGATCTTGAGAAAGCAATTACACAGAATTCGGTATTCGTAAATGAGTAATGATTTAAAGCTACAAAACTATAAAAGACCTGAATTAAAGATACCCAATGGAGAAAAAAAACTTCTTCTTCATAGCTGTTGCGCTCCATGCTCTGGAGAAATCATTGAAGGGCTTGCAGCATCAGAAATAAATACTACGGTCTATTTTTATAATCCTAATATTCATCCTATTGATGAATACGAGATAAGAAAAGATGAAAATAGAAGATTTTGTGAAAAAGTTGGATTCGAGTGTATTGATGGTGATTATGATAAAGATAACTGGTTTGAAAGGATAAAAGGATTAGAAAATGAACCGGAGAGAGGAGAGAGGTGTACAAAATGTTTTGATATGCGTTTTGAAAGATCTGCACTTTTTGCATATGAAAATGAATTCAATGTTTTTGCAACTACTCTCGGTATCTCAAGATGGAAGGATATGGATCAAATCAATGATTCTGGACACAGAGCTGCTTCAAGATATGAAAATATTTCTTACTGGGATTTTAATTGGAGAAAAAATGGCGGCTCATCGAGGATGATAGAAATTTCAAAAAGAGAGCATTTTTACCAACAAGAATACTGTGGTTGTGTATATAGTCTAAGAGATACTAACAGATGGCGAAGAAAAAATAATAAGGACAGAATTATAAGAGGTATTAAATTTTACTAATATGAAACCAGGTAAAAAATTTAGAAACGCCATAAAAAATAACAATCCTTTAGTTATTCCAGGAGCAATTAATGCTTATTCAGCAAAGTTAGCAGAAAGATCTGGTTATAATGCTATTTATCTATCTGGCAGTGGTGTTGCTGCTGCCTCATATGGTCTTCCTGACCTAGGTGTTACGTCTTTAGAAGATGTATTAATTGATGCAAAAAGAATTACAGATGCTTCGGAATTGCCTCTTTTAGTTGATATAGATACTGGTTGGGGAGATTTTGATGCAGTCTCAAATACTATTGTAGAAATGGAAAAAGCTGGAGTAGCTGCAGTTCATATTGAGGATCAGGTTTTTGATAAAAGATGTGGACACAGACCAAATAAACAAATTGTCAGTATTTCAGAAATGCAAGACAGATTAAAAGCCGCTGTAAGTGCAAAAAATGATGAATCATTTTTTATAATGGCAAGAACTGATGCGCTTGCATCAGAAGGAATAGACAAAGCAATCGAAAGATGTGGAGAATATCTAAAAGCAGGTGCTGACGGAATTTTCTTTGAAGCAGCGGTATCTTTAGATGAATATAAGGAATTTAAAAGTAATTTTTCAGCACCATTACTGGCTAATATCACTGAATTTGGAAAAACTCCATTATATTCGCAAAAAGATCTTAGTGATGTTGGAGTTGATATAGTTTTGTATCCTCTTACTGCATTTAGAGCGATGAGTCTATCAGCTGAGAAAATTTATAATTCAATTCTTAAAGACGGGACACAAGAGCCTCTGTTAGATATAATGCAAACCCGAGAAGAGTTGTATGAAGTTCTTGATTATTATAATTTTGAGAAACAACTTGATGAACAATTTGAAAATAATGAAAAGGAAAGTTCATGACTAAAAAATTAGAGGGCGCAGGATTAAGAGGACAAGTTGCTGGAGAAACATCACTATCAACTGTTGGTCAAATCGAGGGATTGGCGTATAGAGGTCATAAGATTGAACTACTTGCTGAGAAATCATCTTTTGAGGAGGTGGCTTACCTTCTACTTTACGATAAACTTCCAAATCAAACAGAACTTGAAGATTATAAACAATTACTAAAGAGTCAAAGAGATCTTCCTAACTCACTAAAACAAGTCCTTCAAAAAATTCCATCTTCGGCTCATCCAATGGATGTAATGCGAACGGGTACTTCAATGTTAGGCAATTTAGAACCAGAGGGAGAATTTTCTAATCAGTTAAATTCAATTAACAGGATGATAGCAACAATGCCTTCTATTGTTACTTACTGGTATAAATATTCTCATGAGGGTTTGGATATAGACCTCTTAAATGATGAAGATAGTATGGCTGGTCATTTTTTACATATACTTCATGGAAAGACGCCATCTGATTTACACAGAAAAGTTATGGATGTTTCTTTAATTTTATACGCTGAGCATGAGTTTAATGCATCTACTTTTACAGCAAGAGTCTGTGCATCAACTATGTCAGATATTCATTCTTGCGTTGTAGCCGCAATTGGATCTCTAAGAGGCCCTCTTCATGGAGGAGCAAATGAAAAAGCAATGGAGTTAATCGAAAATTGGACTTCGAAAGAGGAAGCTAGAACAAAAATTATTGAGATGCTTAGTAACAAAGAAAAAATAATGGGCTTTGGTCATGCAGTTTACTCAGTAAGAGACCCAAGAAATGCTGTGATAAAAGAATATGCAAAAGAACTATCTGAATTAGCAGAAAGCGATACTTTATATCAAATTGCTGATGAGGTAGAGAAGGTTATGGCTGACGAAAAGAAAATGTTTGCTAATGCAGACTTTTTTCATGCACCAGCGTATTTTTATATGGGCATACCAACAAAATTATTTACACCAATATTTGTAATGTCTAGAGTTTCTGGTTGGACAGCGCATTGCATGGAACAAAGGGCCAACAATCGAATCATTAGACCAAGCGCCGACTATATTGGAGTTGAATCTTCAGAGTGGGTCGATATCTCCGATAGGTCTTAAAACATGTCATCAAATGTAGATCTGAATGTCAGACCCGGGTTTGATGGACTTATTTCTGAAATTTCTAATTACGTTTCAAATTATGAAATTAAATCTGATTTAGCATTAGATACTGCAAGAAATTGTCTTATTGATACCATTGGATGCGGTCTTTTGGCACTTCAATTCCCTGCTTGTACAAAAATGCTTGGACCAATAGTTAAAAATACAAAGGTGCCTTTTGGCGTTAGAGTACCTGGAACAGATTATGAGCTAGACCCTGTAAAAGGAGCTTTCGATATTGGTTGTATTGTTAGATGGCTTGATTATAACGATACTTGGCTTGCTGCAGAATGGGGTCATCCCTCAGATAATTTAGGTGCAATATTGTCGGTATGTGATTTTATTTCACAACGAAATATTGCTGATGGAAAACAACCTTTAACCATGCGAACTGTTTTAGAATCCATGATTATGGCTCATGAAATTCAAGGCGTTTTAGCTCTTGAAAATAGTTTTAATAGAGTTGGACTCGATCATGTAATATTAGTAAAAGTTGCTTCAACAGCAGTAGCTACTAAATTACTAGGAGGTTCTGCAGATCAAATTAAAGACGCTGTAAGTCAAGCTTGGGTGGATGGTCAAAGTTTAAGAACATACAGGCATGCTCCAAATGCAGGTTCAAGAAAAAGCTGGGCAGCAGGTGATGCAACTAGCAGAGCTGTTCGATTAGCAATGATTACCATGTCTGGTGAGATGGGATATCCTGGTGTTTTGTCCGCACCAGTATGGGGGTTTGAAGATGTTTCATTTGATGGAGAAAAACTCTCTCTACCGCAGCCGTTTGAAACTTATGTCATGGAAAATATTCTTTTTAAGATTAGCTTCCCTGCAGAATTTCATGCTCAAACTGCAGTTGAGGCAGCTGTAAAGCTTCATGATTTAATCAAAGATAGAATTGATGATATAAAATCTGTTGAAATTACTACGCATGAGTCTGCAATTAGAATTATTTCAAAAGTAGGTGAGCTTAATAATCCTGCTGATAGAGATCATTGTTTGCAATATATGGTTGCTATTGGTTTGTTAAAAGGCAATTTAGTTGCAGAGGATTATGAAGATGATGTCGCAAAAGACCCGAGAATTGATGCATTAAGAGAAAAAATGATAATTAACGAGGACAAAAGATACTCAAAAGAATATCTTGAAGCAGATAAGCGCTCAATAGCAAACAGAATTCAAATTCATTTCAATGATGGCACTTCAACAGACGAAGTTGAGGTTGAATACCCTATTGGACACAAAAGAAGAAGAGAGGAAGGAATTCCAGTTTTAGAAAAGAAATTTAAAGACAATTTAGCTATTACATATGATGAAGAAGTCTCTAGTGAAATTTTCGACCTATGTATGAACCAAAAAGAACTTGAAAATACTTCTGTTATTGATTTCCAGTCATTATTATCTAAATAAATTTTTATTAAATTAAAAATAACCAACCAAGATTTAATATAAGAACTAACATTGTTAGAACTACACTTACTGTGTGTAGTCTACTAAACTTTTTATTATTTCCATCATCTCTTGCTTTATTAGTTATTGGAACAATGTGATAGCAAATCAACATAAAAATAAAAGTAAATGAGTATACGTAAAGACTAAGTTTTATGCCTGATACAAAGGAAAGAATTAGCGCAATTAACGATAGTGTAGCTACTAACATAAATAATTTGGGGAAAATAGTTCTTAAAAAAGGCCCAGCATCTTCAGCACTAAATATTTTGAATATTGATGGAGCTATGATGGCAGTTTGAAAAAGAATTACGCCACAAATTAAACCAGAGATAAGTATTTGAGTATTTTCTAACATTTTTAAAAATCCTTTAAAAAATTTCTTTTATGATAGTTCATTCTCAAACATTTCAAAATACATTAACTCTAAATCAGATTTGCTATATTTGAGAAGATTCTCTTTATCCTCTTTTTTATAGAGATTGATTCCATTTTTGTCTACAGCTTTAAGAATAAGGGCATCTGCAAAATATTCTTTATCGCTTCCAACAGATGTATAGTGAAGCAAGTCAATTTCATATAAAGACAAAGGTTTTGAATAATGTTTCATTTAAATCAAGAAAATATAATACTTTAGATTAATATTTCTCAATAATATCAAAAATCGCATGAAATAAGGCTTTTTTAGCTTTTTGGACTATAATTATCGCCATGTCAGGCAATACGTTTGGAAAATTATTTAAAATTACGACTTTTGGAGAGAGTCATGGCACTGCTATGGGCTGCATTTTAGATGGATGTCCACCTCAAATTGAGCTAACAAAAGAAGATATTCAGCACGATTTAGATAGAAGAAAGCCTGGTCAATCAGATGTAACAACTCAAAGAAAAGAAGATGATGCTGTTGAGATTTTATCTGGAGTTTTTGAGGGAAAAACCCTAGGGACACCAATAGGAATGATTATTTACAACAAAGATCAGCAATCTAAAGATTATTCAAACATAAAAGATGTTTTTAGACCAAATCATGCGGATATTACTTATTATGCAAAATATGGCCACAGAGATTACAGAGGTGGGGGAAGAGCAAGTGCAAGAGAGACTGCGAATTGGGTTGCTGCCGGAGCTATAGCGAAAAAGATTCTGGCAAAAGAGGGGATTTCAGTAAATGGTTTTGTTTCTGAAATAGGAGAAGTGAAGGCTGAATCATTAAATCATAAAGATATTAATAACAAATATTTTTTCTGTGACGAATCAAAACTACCTGATTTAGATTTAATGTTTAAAGAGTTAATTGAAGAGGGTAATTCTGTTGGAGCAAAATTAGGAGTTATTGTTGAAAACTGTCCTGTCGGATTAGGTGATCCTGTTTTTGAGAAGTTAGATGCAAATTTAGCTAAAGCAATAATGACTATTAACGCAGTAAAATCAGTTTCTATAGGTAATGCAGAAGATTTATTAAGCTTAAAAGGTTCAGAGGCAAGAGATGAAATAACAGCATCTGGTTTCTCTTCAAATAACTCAGGCGGAATATTGGGTGGCATATCTAATGGAGATGATATAAGCCTAAGTTTTATTATTAAACCAACCTCTAGCATCAAAACGAAAGGAAAAACTGTTAATAAAGATGGTGAAGAGGTTAATATAGAAGTTAGTGGCAGACATGATCCATGCGTTGGAATAAGGGCCGTACCAATTGCAGAAGCAATGGTTAGCCTAGTACTCGTTGATCATTTGTTAATTAATAGAGCACAATGCGCAGAAATTAAACAGGAATTACCTTTTAGTGAATAAAGATAATGAAGACCTTATACGACAAACTCTGGGAGGAGCATCACGTTACCCGACTCGATTCTGGCGAGTCACTGCTATACATAGATAGACATTATTTACATGAGGTTACATCCCCTCAGGCATTTGAAGGACTAACAAAGAAAAATTTAAAGCCCTGGAGGCTTGATGCAAATATTGCTACACCTGATCATAATGTTCCAACTACAAGGGGTAGCGACTTCAGATCAGAGCAAATCGAGGATGAAATATCAAAGATTCAAGTTGTAGAACTTGATAAGAATTGCAATAAATTCGGAATTAAACAATTTGATATTCAATCTACTAATCAAGGCATTGTTCATGTTATTGGCCCTGAGCTTGGTTATACATTACCAGGAATGACAATAGTATGTGGTGATTCTCATACATCGACGCATGGAGCGCTAGGTTGTCTAGCAATGGGCATAGGAACTTCCGAGGTTGAGCATGTTCTTGCTACTCAGTGCTTAAAAGTTTCTAAACTAAAAAATATGAATGTTAGGTTTGAAGGAGAAGTAGGCGAACATGTTTCTTCAAAAGACATTGTTTTATATTTGATTAGACAAATAGGTACTGCAGGTGGAACTGGCTATGCTATTGAATTTTCAGGATCTTATATAAGTAGTATATCTGTCGAGGGAAGAATGACTATTTGCAACATGGCTATTGAAGCAGGTGCTAAGGTTGGATTAATCGCTCCAGATGAAAAGACTATTGACTATGTTAAAAGTAATTCGTTTCTTGATAAGGATATTTTTAATAAGGCTGAAGAGTATTGGAAAACTCTGAAGTCAGATGATGATGCAAAATTTGATAAAGAAATAATTATAGATGTTTCAAAAATTAAACCTCAAGTTACATGGGGAACTTCACCTGAGATGGTAATGAATTATGATGAACCAATTCCAACAGTATTTGATACTAATGATGACAACAAAAAGAATGTTGAGCTTGCAAGAGATTACATGGGTATTGAAAACGAATCAAAATTGTCTGATTTAACTTTTGATAAAGTTTTTATAGGATCATGTACAAATTCTAGGATTGAAGATTTAAGACAAGCAGCTGAAATAGTTAAAGGTAAAACAGTTGCATCAAATATTTCTGAGGCAATTGTTGTTCCTGGATCTGGTCTTGTAAAAGAACAAGCAGAAAATGAAGGATTAGATAAAATTTTTACTGATGCAGGATTTGTTTGGAGAGATCCAGGATGTTCAATGTGTCTTGGAATGAATCCAGATCAACTAAAACCATATGAGAGGTGTGCATCAACCTCAAACAGAAACTTTGAAGGAAGACAAGGTTATCTTGGAAGAACTCATTTAATGAGCCCCATCATGGCAGCATATACGGCAATAAACGGAACTGTAGGAGATCCATCATGAAATCCAATAGTGAAGGATTAATAATAGATGGTATAGCTGCATTTATTGATAGAGATAATATTGATACTGATCAAATCATCCCTACAGAATATTTAAAATCCATTAAAAAGTTTGGATTTGAGGATTACCTTTTTGATGGCTGGAGGTATAAAGATGATGGGAAACTTGGAATAACAAAAGAAGAAAGAGATATTGATGAAAGCTTTATACTCAACAAAAAACCATTTAATGAATCAAAAATACTTTTAGCTAGGGATAATTTTGGTTGTGGTTCATCAAGAGAGCATGCTGTGTGGGCACTTAGAGATTTTGGTATTAAAGCAGTAATAGCATCTTCTTTTGGTGATATCTTTTATAACAATTCTTTTAAAAATGGTGTTCTGCCAATCAAGTTAGCTAAAAGCGAAATAGAATTCCTTTTTAATCAAACTCAGAAAAAAGTTCTTGAACTTACAATAAATTTACAAAACAAAGTTATAAGTTATGGAGATAAAAATATTCCCTTTCATGTTGAAAAGCATCTAATAGATAGAATTATTTATGGATTAGATGATGTTGACATAACTTTGCAAGAAAAAGATAAAATCTTTGATTTTGAAAAAATCAGAATTCAAGAAAGGCCTTGGATATTCAAATGAGCAAGAAAATACTAGTTCTGCCTGGTGATGGGATTGGACAAGAGGTTACCAAATCTGCAATGCAAATCCTTGATTTTATTGTCAAAAAATTTAATTTAAATTTTTCAATAAATACTCTTGATGTTGGCGGAACCGCATACGAGAAATTCGGTTCACCAATTCCAGGTAATGTATTAGCAGCTGCTATGGAAGCAGATGCTATTCTGTTTGGAGCTGTTGGAGCTCCACAATGGGATGACTTGAACTGGGAGGATAGACCCGAGAATGCATTGCTAACATTGAGAAAGGAACTAAACCTGTTTGCAAATCTAAGACCCGCCTTTTTATTTAATGAATTATCGAATGCATCACCATTGAAAGAAGAAATTATTGAGGGCCTGGATATATTGATTGTTAGAGAGCTAACTGGCGGGATATATTTCGGTGAGCCAAGAGGAGTTATTGATGATCAGACGCCTAGTTATGCATTTAATACAATGATTTATAATGAAGACGAGATCACCAGGATTGCAAAAGTAGCTTTTGAATCAGCACAAAAAAGAAAAGGTAGGTTGTGTTCAGTAGAAAAAGCAAATGTCTTGGAGGTTTCGAAATTCTGGAGATCAATTGTTACAGAAATGTCAGCTGAATATCCTGATGTTGAGCTTTCACATCAACTTGCAGATAATGCTGCAATGCAACTTGTTCTAAATCCAAATCAATTTGATGTAATTGTAGCTAGCAATTTATTCGGAGATATTCTGTCTGATATTGCTGCGACATTAACTGGATCAATTGGCATGCTTCCATCAGCTTCACTTGATAGCTCATTTAAGGGCATGTATGAGCCATGTCATGGAAGCGCACCTGATATTGCTGGCCAAAACATAGCAAATCCACTAGCAATGATAGGGTCTTTATCAATGGCATTGCGATATTCACTTGAAGAGGAAACTGTTGCAAATAAAATTGATATCGCTATTAAAAAATTTATAAATCAGGGCTTCAGAACAAAAGATATAGCAAGTGACGAAAATTATCTTAATACATCTGAGGTTGCTGAAAAAATTATTGAGATTCTTGAAAATGAGTAATTTAATAAATTTAGCATTAGTTGGAGCATCAGGAGTTGTCGGAAAGAAAATTATTTCTTTATTAGAAAATAAAAATATTGAGATAAATAACTTCTATCCTTTAGGATCATCTTCTGTAGGAGATGAAATCGTCTTAAATAATAATACATATCTTATCGAGGACATGGCTAATTTTGATTGTTCTAAAGTAAATTTGGCTATTTTTTCTGCAGGATCAAAAGTTGCAGAAGAATATGCAAAAGATTTTGTTAAAGCCGGAGCTTTTGTAATAGATTTATCATCCAAGTTTAGATATGAGGAAGATATACCTCTGATAATTCCAGAAATAAATGGAGATAAGATCAATTCTTTAGATGCTCCATCTTTGATAGCCAATCCAAACTGCTCCACATCTCAACTTCTAATGGCGATAAGTCCAATTCATGAAGAACTAGAGATAGATATTTTAAACATTGCTACATACCAAGCAGTATCTGGAACAGGCAAGCATGCAGTTCAAGAGCTTCGCAATCAAATAAAAGATGATTCCACTAATCAAGAGGTTTATCCCAAGAAGATTGCATTTAATGTTATTCCTCATTGCGATGTCTTTTTAGAGAATGACTTTACTAAAGAAGAAATGAAACTTGTTTGGGAAACAAAAAAAATTCTTGATAATAATATTGAAGTTCAAGCTACGTGCGTTAGAGTCCCAGTAATAAATGGCCACTCAGAGGCAGTATTTTTTAGAACAAAGAAAGATACTTCACGGGAGCAGATAATTGAATTATTGAATAACTCTGCTGGAATTAAGGTACTAGATAATCCAAAGTCTCTTGAATATCCAACTCCTCTTGAAAATGCGAATGATACCGAGGAAGTGTTTGTTGGAAGGATAAGATGTCAAACTATTAATAATGAAAATTGGACCTCAATGTGGATAGTTGCTGATAATGTTTATGGTAAGGGCGCAGCATTAAATACTGTCCAAATTCTTGAAACATTAGTTCAAAAAAACAAATTATGTTGAGATATATTTTTTTATTATCTTTTCTATATTCCTCTAATATTGTTGCAGACGTATTTCTTTCTTCGCCTAAGGTAAAAGTTAATGCTCAAGATCAAAGGATAATAGAGTTTCGAATACAAAACGAAACTATCAGAGACGGCGATATCACATTAAATGAGTACAAAACAGATAATCCTTTAAACGAAACATTTATTGCATATACGTTAATAAATGATTTTGGAGATTACCAAACATTTACTATTGTTTTAGACGACGAATATTTAGAGGATTACTTCCGTTTCAAGATTTTAATTAAAGACGATTTTGCAAAAGATATTTTTATATACTTGCCTTCAAAAATTAGAAACACATTTACTTTGAAATCACTCGAACCAAAAAGAATCTTATCAGACACTAAAGAAGAAAATATAGTTTCAAATGAACCTGAAATGGTTGAGCCTGAAATTAAAAAGGAAGTTATAGAGGAAAATATAGTTTTAAATGAACCTATAAAGGTTGAACCTGAAATTCAAAAGAATGATATTTTCAAAGCTTCTGATATTACAACGGTTTGGAGTATGGCTGAAAAATTAAAAGGCCAAAATGAAAATATTTCTATTTATCAAGTAATGTGGTCAATTTATCTTGGAAATAGAAAGGCTTTTATAGACGATAATATAAATTTAATTAGAACAGATCTTGATATATTAATTCCAACACTTGTTGATATTGAAAATACCTCATTCCAAATAGCCAAAGAATCAATTCTGGATATGAATAAATCATTTGCAAGCAGTTTTCAATCTGCCACAAAATCTCTTTTAGTTCTTACAGCACCTGCACCTATCGTAGTTGAAGAAATAAGTGATAGCAGAGAAATTGAATTAAAAAATGAAGATCAAAATCAAATTGATTTTGACAATACCTTAGACCCTGAGAGTCTTATTGAACAGAATACAAAACAAATAAGTTTAGAAGTTGAAAACGAAATTCTTGAAGAACTTTCAGAATTAAAACAAACAATCACAGAAGTAGACAATAAATTTCAGACATTAGATTTAATTTTTATCTCCCTTATATCACTAGCTTCAGGAGTCTTACTTGCGTTAATTTTTATTCAGATTAGAAATATGAGGGCATCAAAAGAAATTGAATATGATTTTGAAGAAGCTTCTGATTATAAATCAACACTATCTTCCTTACCTTCTGATCTGAGCATTAAAAATGATATAGATCAGCAACAGTTTGATTTAGCAGTAACATATTATGAAATGAGTGACAAAGAAAACGCAGAAGCACTTTTAAAAAATTTAATTCAAACAACTAAAAATAATGAAATTAGACAAGTTTCTGAAGAACTTCTTGAAAAAGTAAATCTATTGTGAGGTTAGCATTTAGCATAGAATATGATGGCACTGACTTTTCAGGATTCCAAAGTCAAAAAAATGCTCCAACAATTCAAGATAATATAGAAGATGCATTAAGAAAAATTACTAATGAGGATAATAGGCTAACTTATTCTGGAAGGACTGATGCTGGAGTTCATGCTTTATCTCAAGTTTGTGATTTTGAAACAAATATTGAAAGAAGTAATAAAGATTGGATTAATGGCATAAATTCCAACCTACCTTCAACAATTTCAGTTAAAGATATTTTCAATGTACCTGATACTTTTAACTCAAGGTTTTCTGCAATTGAAAGAAAATATTCTTATGTGATATATAACTCCCCAAATAAGCCATTATTCATAGACAGACATACTTTTTGGATAAGAAATAATCTTGATATCCAGCTAATGAAAAGAGAAATGAAATCATTTGAGGGCAAGAATGACTTTAGCTCATTTAGAAGTTCAAGTTGCAATTCAAAAAATCCTATAAAAACAATAAAAGATATCGAACTTAGAACCTTCAATGATTTTATAATAATTACTGTTATTGCAAATGCCTTTTTACACAATATGGTAAGAATTATGGTTGGAACTTTGGTTGATATTGCAAAAAAAGAAAACAATATGAGCATCCGAGATATTTTAGAAAAGAAAGACAGGAGTTTTGCTGGTAAAACTGCTCCAGCATCAGGTCTATTCTTTCTTGGTCCAAGATATCCAGATGAATTTAATATAAATACTTGTGAGAAGGACATCTTTGATCGATATAAAACAAATGAAACCCTTAATTAAAATATGTGGAATAAATGATTTCGATGTTCTAAATGAACTTCTTGATCTTGATGGTATCGATTTCCTTGGTTTTATTTTTTATGAGAAAAGCATCAGAAATGTTTCTCTAGAACTTCTTGAAAAAATTAAAGGACTTCAATTTAACGATAAAAGACCTGTATGTGTATATGTAAATTCTGAAAGGAATTTTATTGAAAAAACTTCGTCATATTTTCAAAATCCTATCTTTCAGTTTCATGGCAATGAAACAAATGAGTTTTGTGATTCTTTTAAAAATGAATTTTGGAAAGTGTTAAGAATAAAGAACAAAATTAATATAGATGAAGTTTATAAATATAAAAATGCATCTGGAATTTTGTTTGAAAATTATAAAAAAGATACGCCAGGCGGAACAGGCGAGTCATTTGATTGGAATTTAATAAACAACATCAAAGATTTAGATACAAAATTCATCCTATCTGGTGGAATTAATTGTGAAAATGTTGATAATGCTAAAGATATTAATCCTTGGTGTCTTGATATAAATTCAGGAGTTGAATCCTCACCTGGAATAAAAAACATAAATTTAATTAAAAAATTGTTAAACAAAATTTAGGATATGAAATCAGACAATATTAATTTACCAGATAAGAATGGTTTTTTTGGAGAATATGGTGGAAAGTTTGTTCCAGAAACACTTATGTATGCCTTAGAGGAACTTGAAACCACTTACGAAAAATTAAAAAACAATAACGAATTCAAAAAACAATTTTATAAAGATCTTTCAGAATTTGTTGGAAGGCCATCTCCTTTATATTTTGCTGAAAGACTAACTAAGCATTATGGTACAGGCTCTATATGGTTAAAAAGAGAAGATCTTAATCATACTGGCGCACATAAAATTAATAATACTATTGGACAAATATTGTTAGCAAAATATATGGGCAAGAAAAGGATTATTGCTGAAACTGGTGCAGGACAGCACGGTGTTGCCACTGCTACAGTTGCTGCTAGACTTGGCCTTGAGTGCCATATTTATATGGGTTCTGAGGACGTTCAAAGACAATCATTAAATGTATACAGAATTAAACTCCTTGGAGCGCAGGTTCATTCAGTTGATTCTGGATCTGCTACATTAAAAGATGCTCTTAATGAAGCATTAAGAGATTGGGTAACAAATGTTGACGACACATATTATATTATTGGAAGTGTTACAGGACCTCATCCATATCCAATGATTGTAAGAGATTTTAATTCTGTTGTTGGTGAAGAATTAATATCACAGTCAAAAGAATTATTTAATTCAATGCCAGATGCAATCGTTGCATGTGTAGGAGGTGGGTCTAATGCAATGGGAGCCTTTTATCCTTTCATCAAATTTAATGAAACAAGACTTATCGGTGTTGAAGCTGGTGGGGAAGGTGTAGAAACTGGAGAACATGCTGCTCCTTTAAATGATGGAAAACCAGGAGTTCTTCATGGTGCTCTGAGCTATCTCATGCAAGATGATAGTGGCCAAGTTAAAGGCACTAAATCTGTTTCTGCTGGATTAGACTATCCGGGAGTAGGACCAGAACATTCTTGGCTGAAAGATTCAGGAAGAGCTGAATATGTTGCTGTTAGTGATGATGCCGCATTAAAAGCATTTCATGACGTTTCTGAACTGGAGGGAATAATCCCTGCGCTCGAAACAGCGCATGCTTTTGCATACTTGGATATTTTAATGAAAGAGTTCGATAAAAATTCAAATATAATCGTTAACGTATCAGGAAGGGGTGACAAGGACATTAATACTGTTGCAAATATAGATGGAATAAAGATTTGAACAGACTCACTAATACCTTAGAAAATCTAAAAAATAAAAGTGAAAAGGCTCTTGTAGCTTATCTCGTTGCTGGCGATCCAGACATAGAAACAACCTTAGAATTAATGATGATGCTTGTTGATTCTGGTGTAGACATAATTGAAATTGGAGTTCCTTTTACAGATCCAATCGCAGAGGGCCCTATAATACAAAAGGCTCATGATCGTGCTCTAAAAAATAATGTTACTTTAAAGTCAATTTTTGAAATGGCTCAAAAATATAGGGAGAATGATAACAAGACTCCTCTTGTGCTCATGGGGTATTTAAATACATTTATCTTTAATAAAACTTTAATTGAAGATAACAAAAATAATGTTATCGACTCAGTCCTTGTGGTTGATATTCCTGGCGAATTAAATCTGAGAGATTATGGAGTTTATAATCCAAATATAAATACTATTTCACTGATTTCGCCAACAACAAAAAAGGATAGAATAAAATCAATTGCAAAAAATAGCTCTGGATTTGTATATTATGTAACTTTAAGGGGAGTCACAGGAGCGTCTAATTTGGATGTAAATGAAATTAGCAACAACGTTGAAGAAATAAAAAAACATGCTTCGGTTCCGACTCTTGCTGGATTTGGAATAAAATCTCCTGAAGACGCAAAATTACTATCCCAACACTCAGATGGTGTGATAATTGGTTCATCAATAGTCCAAATGATTGAAGAAGGCTCTCAATCAAAAGAATTTGATAGAATAAGGACATATATTACTGATATTAAAAAGGCAATATCATGAGTCTCTTTCAAAACATACTCACTTCCGTAATGAAGGGAACGCGTCGTTTGAATCGTTTTGGCTCTAAAAGCTTTGGAAAACTTCATAATAACATCAATAAAGCTGTTGATTCTGTAATGTCTACTTCCGGTGAGGTATCTTCGTTGGTTTATGCAGAGCATCTTTTAAACCTAATAGAAAATTTAGATGATAATGGATTAAAGAAGTTTCTGAATGATCTTTTAAAAAACTACGACATAGATACTAAGACACTTTTAAAAGATGTTAAAAATTATTCATCAAATAAAAATGAAGAAAATTTTGAAAAAGTTAGAGTTTCATCTGAACCAGGCTGGATTGAACTATTTAGAAGACTAAATTCAACATCAAATGGAACATATAGATTAGTTAAGCTTAGAGAAAGAATTAGATCATTGAATGACGAAGATTTAAGGGCATTTGATTCTGGATTATTGAAGCTTTTTAAATATTGGTTTAATCCATCTTTTCTGGTTTTGGAGAAAATTGATTGGGAGACGCCTGCTAATATTCTTGAAAAAATAATTGAGTATGAGGCAGTTCATGAAATTAACTCCTGGGATGACTTAAGAGCTAGGTTAGCCCCAATAGATAGACAATGTTTTGCTTTTTTTCATCCATTAATCCCAAATGACCCTCTAATATTTGTAGAAGTTGCATTAACAACAGGTATTCCAAAATCCATTCAAAAAATAATTAATCTTGATAGACAAGAAATTGAAATAGAGAACGCCAATACAGCAATCTTTTACTCTATCTCAAATTGTCATAATGGCTTATTAGGTATTTCTTTTGGGAATTTTTTAATTAAAAAAGTTGCTAATAACCTTAAGAGAGAACTGCCAGATTTAAATCAATTTATGACACTTTCTCCTTTACCAGGATTTATGAAATGGATGGAGGAATATTCACCAATATCGTTTGAAAGATGTTCTGATAATAACTGTAGCGATGATGAGCTTACTAAAAATGCAATTAAGTATCTTACTCACTCTGAGAGAGTTGATGGTATGCCAAATGATCCGGTTAGTAGATTTCATATCGGAAATGGAGCAAGTCTCGAAAGAATAAACCTCAAAGCAGATATGTCTGAAAAGGGAATGACACAATCTTATGGAGTTATGGCAAATTATTTATATGATCTTAAAGTGGTTGAAGAAAATCATGAAACATTTTTTAAAAATAAAATTGTTCCAGTTTCAAATGAGATCGAATCTCTAAAGAAAAAATATAAAGTTTAATGACTATAAAAAGAATATTAGGGCTAGTTTTTTTAATAGCGCTCTTATCATTCTTTATAATTAATTATTATCCACAAACATCTAATTTTGGTTCAAGTGAAACAATCATTAAATCAAATGCTTCCGATCAAAATAAAGAAATCAATTTTAAAGAATTCAATGAGTCAGATTTTGATTTTTTTGTATATAGAGCTCATGTTCTTTCTTCACAAGAAAATGCAAATAAATTGAAAGAAAAAATCGTTAATGGAGGATTTCCTGCCTTTGTAGAGTCTTTTGGAGACAAAGGAAATTCATACGCAATATACGTTGGACCATTTTTATCAGAAGATGATATTGTTAACAATATGGATTTAATTAAAATAATATCAGAATCAAATAATGGAGAAATTTCAAGATGGAAGCTTTAGGACTCAATCTTGCTGATTGGTTTATTTTAATAGTCTTAATAGCTTCTGGAATAATTTCATTTGCTCGCGGATTTACAAAAGAATTTTTGTCTTTATTTTTATGGTTGGCAGCATTTATAGCGGCAATCAGTCTTGAATATCTCGCAACACCTAAGATTAACGAATTTATTGGAAATGAAGAAATTTCAAAAATAATTTCTTATATTGTTGTCTTTATAATTTTCATCTTCATAGGCGGAATGGTAATTAAATTTATAAGCAAACTCATTAAATGGTCAGGTGCATCTGGGTTTGATAGATTTCTCGGCGTTGTTTTTGGTTTGATTAGGGGCTTGATAGTTTTGTTTGTAATATTTTTATTACTTCCATCTGGTTTGAAAACAACAGACTTAATTAGTAATTCAAAAATTACACCAATTATTCAACAATATGCCCCAGAAATAGAAGCATATTTTAGAGAATTGATAGATAATAGAAATGTTGTGGAGGAGGCTCTGGAAATAATCGAACCTTTAAAACAAGAGGTGGTTCCGGAACCAATTAATGATGACACAAAAGATGGGGACTCTTAATGTGTGGAATAGTTGGGATTTCTGCTGAAACAGATGTAGCTGCTGAAATCTATGATTCTCTTATAATGCTTCAGCATAGAGGGCAAGATGCTGCAGGTATTTCTGTCTGCAACAGTGATGATCAATTAAATTCAAGAAAATCAATGGGATATGTTCGTGATGTTTTTCAACAAAGACATATGGATAAACTTTCTGGGAATTATGGCATTGGGCATGTGAGATATCCAACTGCTGGTGGTGCTGGAAAAGAGTTTGCTCAACCGATGTATGTAAATTCTCCATATGGTATAAGTCTTGCACATAACGGAAATCTTACTAATTCAAAACAGTTAGGTAGTGAATTATTTCATGCAGAAATGAGGCATCTAAGAACCGATAGCGATTCAGAAGTGTTATTAAATATTTTTGCACATGAGCTTGGTAAACAAAGGGAAATTTATCCATCTGAAAAACATATTTTTAAGGCAGTAACTAAGACTCATATAAGATGTGATGGTGCTTATGCTGTCATAGCTCTTATTAATGGTTATGGGATGCTAGCTTTCAGAGATAATAATGGAATTAGACCACTCTCACTTGGAATAAGAAAAGGAAAAAATAGAGATGAGTATATTGTATCTTCTGAAGATGCACTCTTTACACCTCTTGGTTTTGAAAAAGTAAGAGATATAAATCCAGGCGAAGCAGTTTTTATTGATAAAAAAGGTAATTTCTTTTCTCAGCAGTGCTCAGATAATCCACAAAAAAGACCATGTATATTCGAATATGTTTATTTTTCAAGACCGGATTCAAAAATAGATGAGATTTCTGTATACAAGGCAAGAATGAGGATGGGAACAAAACTTGCTGGACAAATTAAAAAAACAAGACCAGATCATGATATAGATGTTGTTATTCCAATTCCTGATAGTTCTGTAACTGCTGCCCATCAGTTGGCTGTTGATTTAAATGTTCCTTATAGAGAGGGCTTTGTTAAAAATAGATATATTGGAAGGACATTTATTATGCCGTACCAAGAAGAAAGAAAAAAATCTGTCAGACGAAAACTAAATATTCTTGATTTAGAGTTTGATGGTAAGAATGTTTTACTTGTTGATGACTCTATTGTTAGAGGAACAACTAGCAAAAAAATAATTGAGATGGCAAGAGAGGCAGGAGCTAAAAAAGTCTATTTCGCATCTGCTGCTCCTGCAATTAAATATCAAAATTTATATGGAATTGATATGCCGGCAACTGCTGAATTAATTGCCTCCAAAAAAGATCATGATGAAGTAGCAAAAGAAATTAATGCTGACTGGTTAATATATCAAACACTCGAAGATCTTATTGATTCTGTTCGTGAAGGAAATCCAGAAATTAAAGAATTTGAGACCTCTATTTTCACCGGAGAGTACTTTACTCCTCTGATTGAAAACTACCTAGAGGATCTTGAGACATCTAGAAAAGATGAGCTAAAGATGCAAAGAGAAAAAACTAAGGCAAAAGGTTAGGGGTTAACAATATTAATTGATGGTATCTCAGCGGAATTTGCACTTTTAACATAAGCTGGAATTTCATCAAAATTTAAATATTTATAAATTTCACCCGAGAGTGGATTTATTTCATTCATATATTTCATATATTCTTCATGGGTTGGAAGTTCTCCAACAATGGAGGCAATAGCTGCTAACTCTGCTGATGCCAAATACACATTAGCTCCATCTCCAAGTCTATTCGGAAAATTTCTAGTAGATGTAGATACGACAGTAGCACCAGCCATGACACGTGCTTGATTGCCCATACATAGAGAGCACCCAGGTAACTCTGTTCTTGCACCTGAGCTTACAAATGTCTCAAAAACACCTTCATCTTTTAATTGTTTTTCGTCCATTTTTGTTGGAGGAGAAATCCATAATTTTGCTTTTGTACCATTATATTTTTTAAGGAGGTGACTTGCTGCTCTAAAATGCCCAATGTTTGTCATACACGAACCAATAAACACTTCATCAATTTTATCTCCACAAACATCCGATAGCGTTTTAATATCATCTGGATCATTAGGACATGCCAAAAGTGGTTCCTTTATTTCATTTAAATCGATTTCGATAATCTCAGCATACTCTGCATCCTTGTCAGGCTCTAAGAGAACTGGATTCTTTATCCACTCTTCCATTGCTTGGGCTCTTCTTTCAATAGTTTTTTCATCACCATACCCGCTGGCAATCATCCATCTAAGCATTATTATATTTGACTCAAGATATTCAATTATTGGTTCCTTGCTAAGACGAACTGTACAACCTGATGCAGATCTTTCAGCTGAAGCATCAGATAATTCAAAAGCTTGTTCAACTTTTAAGTTAGGTAATCCTTCAATCTCAAGACATTTACCTGAGAATACATTCTTCTTACCTTCTTTTTCAACAGTCAGTAATCCTTTTTGAATAGCAGCATAAGGGATTGCATTAACAAGATCTCTCAATGTGATTCCTGGTTGCATTTCTCCTTTAAATCTAACGAGAACTGATTCTGGCATATCCAAAGGCATGACTCCTAAAGTAGCTGCGAACGCTACTAAACCAGAACCTGCTGGAAAACTTATACCAATAGGAAATCTTGTATGGCTATCACCACCAGTTCCAACAGTATCAGGTATTAACATTCTATTTAACCATGAATGAATTATTCCATCGCCTGGTTTAAGTGATACACCACCTCTGTTCATAATAAAATCAGGAAGCGTATGTTGTGTCTCAATATCAACAGGTTTTGGATATGCAGCAGTATGACAAAATGATTGCATTACCAGATCTGACGAAAATCCAAGGCATGCTAATTCCTTAAGCTCATCTCTAGTCATTGGTCCAGTTGTATCCTGTGATCCAACTGTTGTCATTCTTGGCTCACAATAAACCCCAGGCCTTACTCCATCAATACCACATGCTTTACCAACCATTTTCTGTGCAAGGGTATATCCTTTTTTTGAACCATCTTTTGAGTCGGGTCTTCTAAAGATTTTGGTAGGTTCTAGACCAAGCACCTCTCTAGTTTTGTCTGTGAGTTGCCTTCCTATAATCAACGGAATTCTTCCATTTGCTCTAACTTCATCAAGGATAACATCTGTCTTTAATTCAAATTCAGTAATGACTTCATTTGAATTAGCATCAATGACTTTGCCTTCAAAAGGTTTTAATATTATTTCCTGCCCCATTTCCATGTTAGTAACATCCATTTCTATGGGAAATGCACCCGAGTCTTCTAAAGTATTAAAAAATATTGGAGCAATTTTGCCACCAAAGCAGAAACCACCTTCTTTTTTATTTGGAATGCATGGAATTTCATCACCCATATGCCATAGAACAGAATTGGTTGCAGATTTTCTTGATGATCCAGTACCTACAACATCACCAACAAACACTAACGGATTTCCTTTTTCTTTTAACTTTTCTATAGTTTCAAGAGGTTGATCCAAACCCTCTCTTGGCATCTTGAACATGGCTAGGGCATGAAGTGGAATATCCGGCCTAGACCATGCATCTGTAGCTGGTGATAAATCGTCAGTATTTATTTCACCTGGTACTTTATAAACAGTAAGTTTAATTTGCTCAGGAATATCAGCTTTATCAGTAAACCATTTACCTTGAGCCCATGAATCTATGACTTTTTTGGCATATTTATTTTTTTTTGAGAGTTCAAAAATCTCGTTAAAAGCATCAAAAATTAATAAAGTTTGACTTAAGGCATTTGCAGCCTCATCACCGAGACCCTCAATTTCTAGACATTTAATAAGTGGCTCGATATTGTAACCTCCAAGCATAGTACCAAGTATTTGCACTGCTTCTTTCTTACTTATGTAAGGGCTTGAAGCCTCTCCAGTAGTTATATCTGCTAAGAATGCAGCTTTTACGTATGCAGATTGGTCTACTCCAGCTGGAACTCTCTCTTTTAATAGAAAGAGGAGCAATTCACTCTCTTTGTGCTTTGATTTGAGAAGTTCAACAAGTTTAGATGTTTGATCGGCGTCTAAGGGTAGGGGCGGTATATTTTGTTCAGCCCTTTCCTCAACGTGTTTTTTATAGTTATTTAACATCGTCTGGTCTCCGATGGGCATATTTTACTCTTATGGCCAAAGATAGCCACTAAATAAGGGCAATTTAGCAAAATTTTCTATAAAAATCGGTTATTATTAAGACAAATGCCTAAATTACAAAAAAAACGTTCATCAACTCCATGTCTAGGGATATGTTCCACAACATTTGGTGATGAGGTCTGTAAGGGCTGTAAACGTTTTGCTCATGAAATAGTTTCATGGACAAAATACTCACCCGAAGAAAGAGAAATTATTAATTTAAGACTAGAACAATTTAAAATTCAAATCTTAAAAAGAAGATTTAAAATAATTGATGCAAATTTGTTTGCTTCGAAGCTAGATGAAAAAGCAATAAATTTTAATCACTCTCTCGATCCTTTAACTTGGATTTTTGATTTATTCAGAGCAGCTGGATCACAACCTATTAACTTAACTGATTTTGGAATAGAAAATTTAGTTAGTTATGATCCAAAGACAATTAAAGATGAAATTAATGACGAGCTTCGCGAACTTTCAGAAGTTCATTTTGAAAGATATTTTAAAGAAGCTAACTAAAATCCTTAAGCATTATTTTTAATTCTAATGAGTGCTGCTCCTCTTCACCAATTTGTGCTCTTGCATATTCCTCTAAGTAAATAGATTTATTTTCAACGTAATCTAATAATTTTTTGTAGAGACTTAATGCATATAACTCATGCTCTAAACTTTCTTCAAGAATATCTTTAATAGTGTGTCTATTAGTCTCCTCAATTTTTGCTATCCTTTGACTGGGGTGACCATCTAGCCCAGCAATTTTTTCTCCAGCCAATTGGGCATGTAAAAGTGATTCGGCTGCCTGTTCTTTTAAGAAACTAACTATAGGCAATCTGTAAGGACCGCTTACCATCATTGAGGAGTGGGTGTAACGAACTACTCCTGCTAATTCATATTCCATTATTTCATTCAAAACATTGCAAACTTTCTGCGAATCTATTTGATCAACTTTCATATAATATTACTCCAAATACACTAATAAAGTATGATTATAGTAAAATTATATTCATTGTAAACTACTGATATAAGGTATTTTTTTAATGATAATTATTTTGATTATCATTCTCATTTAGAGAATAATTTATATCTATAGAAAAGAATAAAAGCTATAAATGAATAACCTATTTTTGATATTTGATAGACAAAAGGAAGGTTTACAAATTTTGCTAACCAGCCATATCCCTCAGTCCTTTGCCAAACATATATAAAGGCGTCTACTCCTGAAATCTCTGAACCGTCATCTAATCTCACATGGAGTTTTTTAAGATACTTATCATCCATTTCACTGCAGTCTACAAAATTTAAATTAGATCTTTTTTTGTAATGCTTTATTTCATAATTACATATTGAGCATTTTTCATTGAAAAGAATTTCTGACTTATCCATTTTTTTAATCTCTTAAATGTATGATTTAATATCATTATATTAAAACCAAATGAGGTCATGTATGAAACTTTTATTTTTACTAATTTTTTTAGTTCCAAACATTTTATTTGCTTCTGATAAATCAGATGAAAGAACGGTAAGTGAGTTATCGATAAATGAATTAAAAGAAATCGTTCGTCTTATTGTTGAAGAAAGTATTGAACAATGTACTGTCACTGGAACTATGCAAGGAAGGGCAAAAGTTAATCTAAGAGTCGAAGGTGAAGTTGTCGCAAAGATGTCTTGTGAATTTGAAGATGAGGAATAATGGCTAACAAGAAAAATTTTGTAAAATTTTTTAAGGTCGGTTGGAATAAAATCTTTGGAAAAGAAGAAGACTCTACATCGCTAAGAACAAAAAGTTTATTTAGGGCGATGAAAGGAATTCAAAATGTTGGAACTCCTCATGACTGGGAAGATTATGAAAAATATAAAAAAGAATTAGATGAAAAAGAATCAAACTAATGTTTTCGATGAAATTATTGAAGAGTGTTGTTCAAATCCTATAACTGGTTTTTATAGAGATGGCTTTTGTCGGACTGATGAACTCGATCGAGGTCTTCATGTTGTATGCGCTCAAGTAACTTCAGAATTTTTAGAATTCTCAAAGAGCAGAGGCAATGATTTATCTACTCCACGACCAGAATTTGATTTCCCTGGCCTAAAAGAAGGTGATTCTTGGTGTTTATGTGCTGAAAGGTGGAAAGAAGCATATGAATGTGGTTTTGCACCTAAAATATATCTTAAAAGAACTAATAAAAAAGCTTTAAGCATTGTGGATATCGAGATTTTAAAAGATTTTGCAATCGATTTAAGCTAGTTACTATAAATTTAACAATACTTAATCATAAGAATCATAATCAAAACAACTTACTTCATGCTCTTTTTCAAAAGTCCATTTTCTTAAATCATTATTTTTTTCTAATAATTGGCTAATTTGATTCAAGTGCTCATTCAATATTCTTTGTTGAAACCTTAACTCAGCTCTCTTTTGTTTGGACTTATGAAAGCGTATTGCATGTTTTAATCTAAGAGCACTAAACTCTAACCTGCTCTCTAACTCTCTCAACATAAAATAAATGTCCCATACATGAAAGCTTAACTTGGTGTACTCTGATGAATCTTTATACCATTTAGGCCACATACCGCCTCTTAAAGTTCGATGTTTATTTAATTTCTTTATCATTTAATTTACCTTTGGTAAGTCATACCAATTAGTTGTGTACTTAGGTGAAGTCATGTTTTGTTTCATAGGTGACCATTTTTTTGTATTTTGAGATGCATAGTAAATTTGAGTTTCATAAGCATTCATTCGATCAAGATACTTCATTAATCTGGTATTTTGCTTAGGATCATTAGGATCTTTAAACAAAGAATATTGTTTAATATGCTCACCAGTAAATTTGTTTAAGATTATTCCTGCTTTTGCATAATCATATCCAGATCTAAAGATAGGCAATAATCCTTTTTTCGCTGCTGTAAGAATATCTCTAGTATCGTTCGTAGGAGTAATAAGTCCAATTGTTTTTAAGTCTGAGTGTTGAGGTTTATTTTTATTAAAAGGGCTAGTTCTTACGAAAACAGAAACTTGAGAGCATTTTTGTTTTTCACTTCTTAACTTTTCTGCTGCCCTAACAGCAAAATTACTAACTATAGGTTTTAACGTTTCTAAATTAGATACTCTTTCGCCAAAGCTTCTGCTTACAACAATTTGTTTTTTTGATGAGATATCATCCTCTATATCAAGACATCTTTCGCCTCTCAGCTCTCTCACTGTTCTTTCTAAAACTATGCTAAATTTTTTTCTAATATTCTGTGGACTTATGTTTGCAAGATCTAATGCCGTATTGATGCCGGCATTGTTTAAATGATCATTCAATCTCCTCCCAACTCCCCATACTTTACCAACCGGAGTGTGTTTTAGAGCAATTCTAATTTGCTCTTTGTCTGATAAATAAATAACCGACGTTGGTATATTCTTTCTTTTGATTTCATTTATAGCAATTTTGCTTAAAGTTTTATTCGGAGCTATTCCTATTCGAACTGGGATTCCCGTCCATTGCCTCACCAAAGATCTTATATGACAACCAAAGTCATAAAGGTCATAATTCTGTTTTAAAGTATCTAAATCTAAAAAGGCTTCATCAATACTGTATATCTCAACTCTCGGAACAAATCCTTCAAGTATATTCATCACTCTGGCAGATATATCTCCATAAAATGTAAAATTTGACGAAAACACTTTTCCATTCTGTTTAAGGAAAGATTCTCTAACTTTAAACCACGGAACACCCATTCCAATTCCCATTTTTTTTGCTTCTGTACTTCTTGCTATGACGCAACCATCATTATTAGAAAGAACAACAATAGGAGTATTCTTTAGATCTGGACGAAAAATTCTTTCGCAAGACGCATAAAAACTTTCACAGTCAACAAGAGCAAAAGCCATTAGAATTTATTAATTGCTGCAGTTACAGTTCCTACTATCTCTAATTCTTGTCCGCTATTAATGAAGATAGGAGGGTACTCAGGATTATCTGGCATTAAGCACATTCTTGGTTTGAGCTTCAATCTTTTGCATACAAATTCGCCGTCTATTGTTGCAACCACAATACTGTTATGGGATGGTTTGATGCTTCTATCTACTACTAAAACTGCTTGGTCAGTAATACCAGAACCAACCATAGATTGTCCTTGAGCTCTGACCAAAAAAGTTGCAGCACCATTTTTTATTAGATGCTTATTTAAATCTATAGGACTTTCAATATAGTCGCTTGCCGGACTGGGGAATCCGGCATGGACTGATTCAAGAAAATAGGGCACAAATATTGCCGGCAGATTTTCTTCAGAAATTTTTCCGATATAGTCAACTTTCATAGGAATTACTAAATACTGTATAAATATACAGTATATTTGAGTTTAAAACAATGCTGTTTTTAGATTTTAAATTCTTTTAAATTTAGATTACTTTCTTCAATAGAAAAATACCAACCAAACTTATCCCAATCTCCTAGAACAACTCTTTTAGTTGAATTATGTTCATGTATTTTTGGCCTATGTGTATGACCATGAATAAAAATATCTGGCTTATTTTCTTGAATGAAATTATTTACTGTTTCAAGATTTGCATCTGTGATTTCAAGAGACTTTTCAGAAGTAGCATCTTTGCTATCAGATCTTAATGAGTTTGCGATTTCATTTCTCTCATCAATACTTTTAGATAAGAAATCTTTCTGCCATGCCTCAGATCTAACCTTATTTCTAAATTCTATGTAATCAGAATCATCGGTACACAAGAAATCCCCATGACTTAAGATTGCTTTCATACCGTTAATGTCCAATGTATAAGGATCAGATAATATAGAAATCCCAACCTCATCTGCAAAAGCTTTACCAATCAAGAAATCTCTGTTGCCATGCATTAGAAATGTCTCAGGACCATCTAGAGTAAAACCAATAAGAGTTTTCTTTATATCTTGAATGAAAGAATTGTCATCATCATCTCCAATCCAGATTTCAAATAAGTCACCTAATATAAAAAGATGAGTACAAGCTTCCTTAGATTCATTTAGAAATACTTTAAAAGCATTAGTTAAATGAGGATTATTTTCGCTTAGATGTATATCTGATATAAAGCGCGGCTTCATTCACTAATAGTAACAGACTCAATGGTTATAACTTCTTCAGGAACGTCTTGATATGCCCCAGATGAACCAGTTGGTACATCGGCAATTTTATCAACTACTTCCATACCTTCAGTAACCTTACCAAAAACTGCGTAACCCCATCCCTGTGATGTTTCACCGGTATGATTTAGAAACCCATTATCTTTGTGATTGATAAAAAACTGACTTGTAGCAGAATGAGGATCCATAGTTCTTGCCATTGCAATAGTACCTCTATCATTAGAAAGGCCATTATTAGCTTCATTTTGTATTGGACTAGTGCCACTTGACTTATTGTTCATATCAGCTGTTAATCCACCACCCTGGATCATAAAACCATTAATAACCCTGTGAAATATTGTTCCTTCATAGTATCCAGAGCTAGCTATTGTTTTGAAGTTTTCAACTGTAATAGGTGCTTTATCGCCATCAAGTTCAAGTTGAATATCTCCATGAGATGTTTTTATTGTTACTAACGTCATTTTTTTCTCCAAAATATTAGTGGCTATATCATTTTCATTAACATCAACACATGAACT
Source organism: uncultured SAR86 cluster bacterium (assembly GCA_902631785.1). Taxonomy (GTDB): domain Bacteria; phylum Pseudomonadota; class Gammaproteobacteria; order Magnimaribacterales; family D2472; genus SAR86A. Next base: position 39,804 of record CACOZT010000004.1, on the reverse strand, counting down.
TAGCATTAGTAAAAGTGAAAAAGATAAATAAATTGTGTGATTCTTAATTTTCAATTATTTGCCTTAGATTATAAATGTAATTTTATCATCAAAATTCATAGCTCATTATGTAATTTTTAAAATGATATTCAATTTTTTCATTACTCAATCCAAATTCTTCTAAAGAATAAGAATGTTTTTCTTTTTGTAATTTAGATTGTTTTAAAAGATAACTTTCAATCTCATTCTCTGTGGAGATATCCATGTCAAATCCAAACTTACTATAAATATTCTTAATGGTTGTTAATGGATCATTTATAAAATTGGTATAACTGATATCTATAATTTGATCAGAAGAAAGTTCTTTTTTTGAATGAATACCTTTTTCAAGATTATGTTGCCAAAAATCCATGATTGAATCTCCAATTTCTTGAGGATTTATATTTTTTGAAAATGCAGACCTTATGTTTTTAGCTAAGCTGCAGAAAGATCCAACTGACTCTATAGGATTTCTATGAATATTAATGAATTTAGCATTTGGATAAACAGATAATATTTCTGATATATGCCCGATATGACTTGGATCTTTTAATAACCATCTTTTTGGCCTACCGTTTATTTCAAGAACTTGAAAGAATTTTTTATGCCATTTGAATACAGACTCAAAACTACAATCTTTTAAATACTCGACATACTCAGGAACATTTGCCATACACATATATACGAAACTTCGGACATTGATTGTTGCTAGCAATTCACATTCCTCTGGAGAGTTTGCTCGAATATGATGCATATTTCTTAATTTTGGAATAATAATTCTTGCAAACTGAAGTTCAGCATTTATTTTTAATTCCCGCCTTTTAATATCAAAATCATTTTTCACTAAAGGCATTAGTGACATTATTTCCCAATATCTTGGCGATCTATGATTTTTGTCTAAGGCTAGTAAGTTGAAAAGAAAAGTAGTACCAGATCTTGGAAGTCCAGTCACAAAAACTGGACTTGAAGGAGAGGGAAAATCCTTACCCTTTGTAAATTCGTATAATTTGCTCCTCATCTTAAGTCGATCTCGTAATTGATTCTTAAATGCAATTGAACCAAATAGATTGAATTCGTTATTTTTATTTGCTGAATTTATAAGAATCTCCAGTGGTTTAGAGAAATCATCTTCCCCAAGCTTTCCATCTAGGCCTCTTAACATGCTTTCAACGCTAATACTTTTAATCACTTTTAATATTATGTATAAAAGATATAAGATAACCTTATATCTTCAAATCTACAATTTTGATATGAATATTTTGTTTCTATGTGTTGGCAATTCTGGAAGAAGCCAAATCGCTGAAGGTTTAGCAAGAGATATGTTGCCAAAATCATTTGATATTAGAAGTGCAGGTTCAAAGCCTGCCAAGATCGTCCATAAGGATGCTGTAAAGGTTATGAGTGAAATCGGAATTGACATTTCATCTCATAAAACTAAATCAATTAAAGATTTGGATGATGATTTTATGAATGAATTAGATTATGTAATTACCCTTTGCTCAGAGGAGGTCTGTCCAGTATTGCCTAATAATACTGAGATGCTTCACTGGCCAAATGAAGATCCAGACAATGATCAATTAAATGATTTGCAATCGAGAAACGCTTTTTTAAAAACAAGAGAGAACATTTTTAAACTATTAAAAAAGTTTTTTATTTTGAATTCTTGAATGAAACTTTTTAGAATAAATGTAAAATGGCTCCTCAGGTTGGGATCGAACCAACGACCAATTGATTAACAGTCAACTGCTCTACCGCTGAGCTACTGAGGAACGCTAATAGCAGAGCATTATAAGTAATTTTTTATATATAAGTAAATGACAAAAGCATTAAAGGTAGAATCCGATTTTGAGCCGGCAGGCTCTCAGCCTGAAGCAATTGATAATTTGGTATCTGGGCTAGAAGATGGATTGCTACATCAGACTTTATTGGGCGTTACTGGATCTGGAAAAACCTACACCATGGCAAAAGTCATTGAGGAAACGCAAAGACCAGCAATAATTATGGCACATAATAAAACACTCGCAGCACAACTATATGGTGAGTTTAGAGACTTTTTTCCTAGTAATTCTGTCGAGTACTTTGTATCTTATTATGATTATTATCAGCCAGAGGCATATGTCCCAACATCTGATACTTATATTGCTAAAGATGCTTCTATAAACGAGCATATTGAACAAATGAGGCTTTCAGCAACCAAGGCCTTGATTGAAAGAAAGGATACAATTGTGGTCGCAACTGTTTCATCAATTTATGGTTTAGGAGCACCTGAATCTTATTTAAAAATGGTAGTTCATTTAGATAGAGGAGATATGATATCTAAACGAGACCTAGTGCTAAGATTGTCTGCTCTGCAATATACCAGAAATGATTTAGATTTTAGAAGAGCTACATTTAGGGTAAGAGGAGATACTGTTGATGTTTATCCTGCTGATTCAGATAAAGACGCACTTAGAATTGAATTTTTTGGTGATGAAATCGAAAAATTATCTTGGTTTGATCCTCTAACAGGAGTAATTATTAGTGAGATACCTAGAGTGACTATCTTTCCTAAAACTCACTACGTTACTCCAAAAGATACGGTCACTAATTGTATTCCTGACATTAAAGAGGAATTAAAAACTCGGCTAGGCTTTCTTAGAGATAACAATAAACTTGTAGAAGCTCAAAGGCTAGAAGAGAGAACGAATTATGATATTGAGATGATGCGTGAGCTTGGTTATTGTCAGGGTATTGAGAACTACTCACGATATTTAAGTGGAAGAAAAGCAGGAGAGTCACCACCATGCTTATTTGATTATATTCCTAAAGATGCAATTGTTTTTATTGATGAGTCTCATGTTTCTGTTCCTCAAATTGGAGCAATGTATAAAGGCGATAGATCTAGGAAAGAAACTTTAGTTGAATATGGCTTTAGGCTTCCATCAGCTTTAGATAATAGACCATTGAAATTTGAAGAATGGGAAATGTTAGCACCACAAAGAATATATGTTTCAGCGACGCCTAGTAAGTATGAAAATGAAAAACAAGACAATTTAGTCGAATTACTGGTGAGACCAACCGGCTTAACCGATCCTGAAGTTGAAATAAGGCCTGCATCAACGCAAATTGATGATGTTATAGGAGAATGTAACGATAGGGTTGCAATGAAAGAAAGAGTATTGGTAACCACCCTTACAAAAAGAATGGCAGAAGATTTAACAGATTATTTAAATGAAAATAATATTTCTGCAAGATACATGCACTCTGATATAGATACAGTAGAGCGTGTTGAAATTATAAGGGATCTTAGACTAGGTAAATTTGATGTTCTCGTTGGTATTAATTTATTAAGAGAGGGCTTAGATATTCCTGAGGTAAGTCTAGTTGCAGTTTTAGATGCTGATAAAGAGGGATTTTTGAGATCTGATACTACCTTGATTCAAACGATAGGAAGAGCAGCAAGAAATTTGAGGGGTAAGGCTATTTTATATGCAGACAAAGTTACTGGATCAATGCAAAGAGCAATTGATGAAACAGATAGAAGAAGATCTATTCAAGAGGAGTTCAATAATAAAAATAACATAACGCCAAAATCTATTTCAACAAAAGTAAAAGATATTATGGAAGGTGCAAGAGTTATAAAAGGAAACACTAAAAAGAAAAAAGAAGACATTGATAAGATTGTTACTTTTAAGATTAAAGATGATACCGTTGAAAATATTACTGATACTTTGCAAAAACTTGAGGATGAGATGTTTGCTTTAGCTAAAAAAATGGAATTTGAGAAAGCAGCTGTTTGTAGAGATAAAATTACCTCACTTAAAAGAAAATTAATTGATCTTTAGGTTGTACACAGGTATGTGCACTCATCAATCTATAGTAGTCTTTAACTCTATCGACATAATTAATTGCCTGTTGAGCTCTTGAGTATGAATCACCATCCATCATATTAAACTCTTCATTCTTTGTTTCTTTTAATCTGTCTCTAAGTTTTATCCATGTAACATTTTCAACATTAGTATCTATATGATTAGCAATGTTGATAATGTTAGTTGGTCCCAGATTGTAGCTTGCTAATACTATGGATAATTGATCAGCTTCACTTGGACCAATTTTATTTTTGTCTTGAAGGATTGCAAAATATCTTGCACCACCTTTTATGTTTTGCTCGGGATTCAATCTCTTTTCAACACCAACCAAGGCGGCAGTTTCTAAAGTTACCATCATCATACCCCTAACACCCATACTGGATTTTGCTCTTGGATCCCATTGTGATTCTTGAAATGAAATGGCAGCTAAAAGATTTTTTTCAATATTAGTTTCTATAGAAGCATCATTAAACATTTCATCATATTTTGGATATCGATTGGACAACAGATCTTTAAATTTATTTTTTTCAAAATTATTTAATGATGAATCCTTGTAGGCAAGATCTAAAATTTCTTCGCAGGTCATTTCATTTTTTGCTGATGAGCATCCAACCATAATCACGGCAAAAACTGAAAATAAAAAAAATCTAAAGATATTCCCCATTTTTAATTATTTAATTCATAAAGACTTTATAATTATTATGCTATATACAATATTTCAGACTTAAAGAAGTGTCAAAGACTAAAAACTTTATATTTAAAGGCAAACAAAGTTTTTCAAGCTCAAAACTTGATCAGATTGAGAGTCAATTTTCAAAACTTAATAAATTCGATACAAAAATATCATCAAATGAGATTTATTTAATCCAATCTGTATCTGAAACATCCAATCAAGAGGGATTAAAAGACATCCTGTCAGCTGAAGAAAATGACATAGAATTTTCATTTTACGTAGGACCAAGATTAGGAACGATTTCACCTTGGTCATCTAAAACGGAGGACATTATAAAAAATGTAGGATTCAATGATGTTTTGAGGGTAGAAAAACTGAACGGATTTATAATTGAAAATGATATAGATTTAAGCACTTTAGACCTTTCGATGTTTTATGATCGAATGACACAATCCTTATATTTTAATCAAAATGATTTCAAGGATTTGTTCAAATCAGATAGTTCAAGAACTTTAAATCACATAGATATTATAAAGAAAGGCAAATCAGAATTGGAGCAAGCAAATAAATCGTTTGGTTTTGCAATGAGTGATCAAGAAATAGATTATTTGTATGACTTTTACTCAAATGAAAACAGAAATCCTACTGATGCTGAACTTATGATGTTTGCTCAGGCTAATTCTGAGCACTGTAGACATAAAATATTTAATGCAAAATGGAATATTAATGGAGCTAAGAAAAATAATACTTTATTTGATTTAATTAAAGAAACTAGCAAGTCATCTCCAGATGGGATCATTTCAGCCTATAAAGATAATGCAGCAATCATCAAAGGTTCTAAAGTTGAAAGATTGCATTTAAGTGATTCAAATGAATATGGATTTGTAGAGGATAAATTAAACTCAACTATAAAAGTTGAAACTCATAATCACCCAACAGCAATATCACCTTATCCTGGAGCATCAACAGGTTCAGGTGGGGAAATAAGAGATGAAGGCGCAACTGGAAGAGGCGCTAAACCAAAAATTGGCTTAGTAGGCTATAACGTTTCAAATTTAAGAATTCCAAACCTTATTAGAAGTTGGGAAAAAGATGAAAACAAACCTTCTAGAATTGCGTCACCACTAGAGATAATGATTGAGGCACCGATCGGAGCTGCAGCCTTTAACAACGAATTTGGGAGGCCAGCAACTCTTGGTTATTTCAGATGTTTTGAAACAGACTTTGAAAACAACAAAGCTTTTGGCTATCACAAACCAATAATGTTGGCAGGAGGAATTGGAGAAGTTCGAGATAAAAATAACTTTAAATTACAAATTGAAGAAGATTATCTGGTTGTTGTTTTGGGTGGTCCAGCAATGTTAATTGGGCTTGGAGGAGGTGCTGCATCCTCAGTCTCATCTGGAGACAGTGATGAAGACTTAGATTTTGCATCAGTGCAAAGAGACAACGCTGAAATGGAAAGAAGATGTCAGGAGGTCATTAATAGATGTTCATCACAAGAAAATAGTTTAATAGAGTTTATTCATGATGTAGGCGCTGGGGGACTTTCAAATGCAATACCAGAACTTGCCAAAGACTCTAATTTAGGTGTCTATATAGAGCTATCAAAGATACCAAATTCAGACAAATCAATGTCCCCTATGGAAATTTGGTCTAATGAATCCCAAGAAAGGTATGTATTAGCAATTAATAAATCTAATAGAGAGTTATTTGAGAAAATATGTAAAAGAGAGAGATGTGAGTACGCCATTGTTGGAAATACAACAAAAGAGATGTCGGTAAAGTTATTTGATGAAGACAATAATAATTATCCAGTTGATGTTCCCTTATCAATGTTATTTGGAGATCTACCAATCACAGAAATGGAAGTATCAGAGGAGGATAAGACACTAGTTAGCGATCATAATGCTGAGCAAATAGGACTTGAAAGTGCGATTGAAAAGGTCCTTCGGCATCCGACTGTTTCTTCAAAATCTTTTCTTATAACTATTGGTGATAGAACAGTAAGTGGCATGGTTGCAAGAGATCAGTTTGTAGGACCATATCAAGTTCCAGTTTCTGATTACTCTATGAGCTTAAGATCTTTTACATCAAATGAAGGTGAGGTTGTAACTATAGGTGAAAAACCTACTTTGGCCTTAACAAATCCAGCTGCCTCAATGAGAATGGCTCTAGGCGAAGCATTAACGAATATGTCAGGTGTTGTCATAACTGGATTGAATAATGTTCAAGTATCTGCAAATTGGATGGCAGCTTGTGGAGAAAATTCCGATAATTTAGCTCTTAGATCAGGAGTTGAAGCCTTATCAAAAATTGCTGTTGATTTAAAAGTCTCCATACCGGTTGGAAAAGACTCTTTATCAATGCGAACAAAATGGACAGACAATAACACTGACTATGAGGTATCAAGTCCATTGTCAGGAATTGTAACGGCAATGGCACCAGTCGAAGATGTATTAGATGCAGTTACGCCAGAACTAGATTTAGAAAAAAATACATCTATTCTTTTAATTAAACTTGACGATAATTTTAGATTAGCCGGATCAATCTTTTCAGAAGTAACTCAATCTAAATATCAAAGTACACCCGACATTGATGATGTTAGTAAATTTAATAAGATGTTCTCAACAGTTCAAGATCTTGTAAAAAATAAAAAAATATTGGCAATGCATGACATATCGGATGGAGGCTTGGTTACAACTTTGTTGGAGATGTGTTTCACTAAAAAAGTTGGGATGAGGGTTAATCTAGAAAAAGTATCTAATTTGAACCAAATGATGTTTTCTGAAGAAATTGGTTATGTCATTCAAATTGAAAAAAATTACACAGATGAAATTGTAAAAATGTTTGAAAGCAATGAAATATTTGTAAGGAATATTGCTGAGATTCAAGACAAAAATTTTTCTATCTTTAATGATAATTCTGAAGTCTATTGTGAATCAGTTATTGATCTTGAAAAATTTTGGAGAGAAACTTCTCATGCAATTCAGTCTATTCGTGATAACAAAGCAATCGCCGATTCAGAACTAAGCTTGCTTGATGACAATAGCTTTGATGGCCTTAAAGCTAATATTTGCTTTGATGAGTCTCAATTAGAAACTTTTAATACCAAAAAGACAAAACCAAAAGTAGCTGTTTTAAGAGAACAAGGAGTAAATGGTCAAAATGAAATGGCTGCAGCATTTACATTGGCAGGTTTTGATGCGCATGATGTCCATATGCAAGATCTCCTGGATGGAAATATAAACCTAAAAGATTTCCAGGGTATGGCAGTATGTGGAGGCTTTTCATATGGTGACGTCCTAGGAGCTGGAGGCGGTTGGTCAAAGACTATCTTGTATAACAATATTGTTAAAGATCAGTTTCAAGAATTTTTTCATAATGAGAGTGTATTTACCCTGGGTGTATGTAATGGCTGCCAAATGTTATCTAATTTAAAAGATATTATTCCTGGTGCAGATTTTTGGCCAAGTTTTGAGAGAAACTTATCTGATCAATTCGAAGCTCGCTTAGCCCAAGTTAAAATTTTCAAAACAGAATCTGTGTTGCTTAATGATATGGATGATTGGATGGTACCAGTCGCATCAGCACATGGTGAGGGAAGAGCTGTTTTTAAAGATAACAATCTTGAGGAATTAGTTAAATCCAATCAAATAGCTATGCAATTTGTAGACGCTTTAGAGAGATCGACTGAAAAATATCCTATCAATCCAAACGGATCGCCAAATGGCATTACTGGCATAACTGCATCAAATGGCAGGATTACAATTATGATGCCTCATCCAGAGAGAGTATTCAGAAAAGTACAAATGAGTTGGCATAGAGGTGACTGGAATGAATTCTCTCCGTGGATGCAGATTTTTGTAAATGCAAAAAACTTCAGCGAAAGTAGCTGATTACCACAACTTAATATCTTTTTCTCTAAAACTAAAACTTCCTTCTTTAAGGTCTTCAATATAGTACTTGAGAGTTTTTTCAACTGTAGGAAATGCAATTTCATCCCACAAAATTTCGTCTATTTCAAACAACCTAACCTCTGAGCTTTCAAAAGTAGGCCCATAATTATCATCCAATAGATCAGCTAAGAAAAACATATGTACTTGATTTATATGAGGCAAGCTAAACATCGTATATGCCATTTTTACTTCTGCCTTTGATCCAGTCTCTTCAAATGTTTCTCTTATTGCTCCTTCTTGTAATGTTTCTGCATTTTCCATGAAGCCTGCTGGCAAAGTCCATAGATCTTTTCTGGGATTTATATTTCTTTTCGCCATTAATATTTTGCTATCTCTTAAACATAGAGCACCTACTACAACGTTTGGATTTGTATAAAAGATTGTGTCACACTCAGGACAACAATATCTCTTGATATTATCGTGCTCTGGAATTTTGAATTCTATATTTGAAGTTCCACAATTTGAACAATATTTCAATTTTCTTCCTTATTTAGAGAATATAGATACGTAAGAAGTTAAACTTATCTATATGTTAGACAGCATAAAGCAAAAACTTAAACAAATAAATCCAATAAAGGCGACAAATTATAAAAAAGCTGGTGTTTTAATAATTCTTCATAAAGATAACGATGAAGATTACAAAATTTTATTTACTAAAAGATCGTCAAATTTGTCTACGCACTCTGGTGAAGTAAGCTTCCCTGGAGGCAAGTGGGAAGAACATGACAAGAATCTATATGAAACTGCTTTGCGAGAATCTAACGAAGAAATAAATTTGGATACAGTTAATATTGAAAAGTTAGGATCATTAAACTTTCTTTTATCAAGACATAAGATAGAAGTTAATCCTTATGTTGGTTTTTTGACTAAAAATCAAGAATTTGAAGGCAACTATGAAATTGATGAAATTTTCTCAGTTCCTGTAAGTTTCTTAATGAATCCGGACACCGTAAGTTACAAGGAATTTAAAAGAAATGATTTGAAAGTATATATACCAAGTTGGGTTTATAATGGAAACAAAATATGGGGACTAACAGCTATGATTACAGCTGATTTTTTAAATATATGTTTTGATGCATCAATCAATACTGATTTAGATCTTTTAAGGGCTTATGATGAATATTGATTTAGAAGATAAAAAACTTAAAACAAATGGAGAACATTTTTGGATTGCACCCAATGCTACGGTTATTGGAAATGTAATATTAGATAAAGACGCAAGCATTTGGTTTAATGCAGTCTTAAGAGCTGATAACGAACCAATTCACATTGGAGAGGGTTCCAATGTTCAAGATGGTGCGATAATTCATACTGATCCAGGATTTTCCTGTTCAATTGGAAAAAAGGTAACAGTTGGTCATATGGCAATGCTTCATGGATGTACTGTAGGAGACGGGAGTTTAATTGGTATAGGATCTGTTGTTCTTAATGGAGCAAAAATAGGCAAAAATTGTATTATCGGCTCAAAAGCACTTGTTACAGAGGGCATGGAAGTTCCTGATGGCTCAATGGTTTTAGGAATACCAGGAAAAATTAAGAAAGTTCTTAGTGAAGAAGAGCAAAGCGTTGTATCTATTGGAGCAGATCATTACATAGAAAATTATAAAAAATACAAACGATTAAGCAGCTGATATGAAGACTAGTGAAATAAGACAATCTTTCTTAGATTTTTTTAATTCAAAAAATCACAAAATTGTTAATTCCAGTTCGTTAGTGCCAAATAACGACGAGACACTGTTATTTACAAATGCTGGAATGGTCCAATTTAAAGATATTTTTCTAGGCACTGATATAAGAGACTATAAAAGAGCTGCAACATCTCAAAGATGTATTAGAGCTGGTGGAAAGCACAATGACTTGGAGAATGTTGGATACACATTAAGGCATCATACTTTTTTTGAAATGTTAGGTAATTTTAGTTTTGGTGATTATTTCAAAGAAGATGCGATTAGCTTTGCATGGGAATTTCTAACTGAGGTGCTGAAATTAGATAAAGATAAACTTTGGATAACTGTATATAAAAACGACGATGAGGCTGAAGAGATTTGGAAAAATAAAATAGGTATTGATCCAAAAAGAATTGCCAGACTGGGAGACGAGGATAACTTTTGGTCAATGGGTGATACAGGTCCTTGTGGACCATGTTCAGAGATATTTTATGATCATGGAGATCATATTGAAGGAACACCACCTGGAGCAAAAGGTGACGAGGGAGATAGATTTATTGAGATATGGAATCTTGTTTTTATGCAGTTCAATAAAGATGAAAGTGGAAAAATGGAGCCTCTTCCAAAACCATCTGTTGATACAGGTATGGGCTTAGAAAGAATTGCAGCAGTTCTTCAAGGAGTTAACTCAAATTATGAAACAGATGTTTTTAAAGATTTAATTCTCGCATCCGAAAATCTTCTAGGAAATAAAAACAGCACATCTCATAAGGTTATTTCTGATCATATTAGATCTAGCGCTTTCCTAATTCTTGATGGAGTTATTCCAGAAAAAGAAGGTCGAGGCTATGTTCTAAGAAGAATTATGAGAAGGGGTATTCGTCATGGATATAAGATTGGAGCAAAAGAGCCATTTATGCACTTTTTAGTTAAAGATTTAGTAAAACTAATGAGCTCGGCTTATCCCGATATAAAAACTAAACAAAAAGAGATAGTTAAGATTATAAAAAACGAAGAAATTAAATTTTTTGAAACTCTAGAAGTGGGTATTCAGATTCTTGATGAAGCAATGTCAGAAATGAAAGGAAAGGTTTTGTCGGGCGATGTTGTTTTTAAACTTCATGATACATACGGCTTTCCATTCGATTTAACTGCTGATATAGCTAGAGAGCGAGATATTACAATCGATGAAGAAAGATTTAATGAATGCATGGATCTTCAGAAAAAGACATCAAAAGCTTCTAGTAGTTTTGTTTCATCTCTTCCTGCAGCTTCCGGAATTGAGGCAACAGATTTTTTAGGTTATGAAAAATTAGAATCAGAATCTAAGGTAGTCGTAATATGGAAAAACCAAGAAAGAGTCAATCAAGTTAAAGGTGGTGAAGAGATTTTTCTGGCATGTGATCAAACACCATTTTACGCAGAAGCTGGTGGACAAGTGGGTGATAAGGGTCAATTTGCATCTGAATCAGCTACTGGTAATATTTTAGACTGTAAAAGACAAGGCAAAGTATTTATTCATAAAATAAAACTTAAAAAAGGTACAATTAAAACTGGTGATGTTATAAAAATGAGTGTTGAAAAAGAAAAAAGATCTGCAATCGCGATTCATCATTCCTCAACTCATTTAGTTCATGCTGCACTGAGAGAGGTTTTGGGAGATCATGTTCAACAAAAAGGATCTTTGGTTGATGAAAATAAACTCAGATTTGATTTCTCTCATTCAAAGCCTTTAACAAATGAAGAAATATCTCGAATTGAAGAAATTGTTAATAGAGAAATTCTAAAAAATCTAGAAGTAGAAACTAAACTCATGAAACTAGAAGATGCATTGAATTCAGGTGCTATGGCTCTCTTCGGAGAAAAATATGACGATGATGTAAGAGTTCTAACAATGGGTGAAAACTCCTATTCAGTAGAACTTTGCGGCGGCACTCATGTTTCTAGGACTGGAGACATAGGCCTTTTTGCCATTACTAATCAATCAAGCGTTGCTTCTGGAATAAGAAGAATAGAAGCATTAGGTGGAAAAAAATCAGTTGAATATGTTAACAAAATTCGTGAAGTTCAATCATCTATTCAAAGTATTCTTAATGTTTCTGTTGATGAAATGCATGAAAAAATTAAGTCATTAATTGATGAGAATAAAAACCTTAAAAAGAATTCAAGTAATAAATCTGTTCAAAAAATTGTGTCCTCAGAGGTTCATGAATTTGACGATTGGAAATTAATAATTGATGAGGTCCAAATTGAAGATGCGAAAGGTCTTAGAGAAATTGTAGATCAGCATAAAAGTACCAATGAAAAGGTTTGTGCAATAGCATATTCATTGAATGATAAAAAGATTGCGTTAGTTTGTGGTGTTACAAAAAATTTAATTGATAAACTCTCAGCCAACGACGTTGTCTCTGAGTTAGCTAATCAAATAAATGGAAAGGGGGGAGGTCGTCCGGACTTTGCTCAAGGAGCTGGTGAATCTAAAAAAGCTAAAGAATTCGTGACATCTATACCAAATTCAGTAAAATCCCTCGCTAAATAATAAAACTATGTCAGAAATTATTGTTCAAAAGTTTGGAGGTACCTCTGTTGGTTCAGTAGAGAGAATTGAATCTGTTGCAGAGATAGTAAAAAATGCCTCACATTCAAATACTGTAATTGTTGTTGTATCAGCAATGAGTGGTGAGACAAACAAGCTTATAAAGTTAGCAAATCATTTTGGAGAGAATCCTGATAAAAGGGAATTTGATGCATTAGTTTCAACAGGCGAAACAATAAGCTCTGCCTTGCTTACAATGGCACTTCATTCAAAAGGCATTAAAGCTAGATCATTTTCAGCATCACAAATATCAATGAAAACTACTGATTCATATTCAAAAGCTAAAATTTTGGACGTTGATGCTGAGAAAATATTAAAAGTTATCGAGGATGGAACAATTCCAATAATAACTGGTTTCCAAGGAATTACTGAAGGTGGTGATGTAACAACACTTGGAAGAGGAGGCTCTGATACAACTGCAGTAGCAATCGCAGCTCAAGTCAATGCCTCAAGATGTGACATTTATACAGACGTTGATGGTATATTTACAACTGATCCAAAGATAGTATCGAATGCAAAAAAATTAGATTCTATTACAATGGAAGAAATGCTTGAACTTGCAGGACAAGGGGCAAAGGTAATACAAACAAGAGCTGTTGAGTTTGCTAATAAATATAATGTCCCTGTAAGAGTACTATCAAGCTTTAATGATGGAGAAGGCACACTAATTAATTTAAAGGAAGAAACCATGGAAAATGCTTTAGTTTCAGGCATTGCATTTCAAAAAGATCAAGTAAAATTTACTCTGCACGGAGTCGGAGACATACCAGGCACAGCATTCAAGATACTTGGTCCAATAAGTGATGCAGAAGTTGAGGTTGATGTAATTGTTCAAAACGTAAGTGTTGATGGAAAAACTGATTTTACTTTTACTGTCTCAGCAGAGGATCAAGATACAGTAACCAAAGTAATTGAAGATATAAAAAGCGAAGTTGAATTTAACGATTTGATGATTGATTCTGAAATTGCAAAAGTATCAATAGTTGGAGTTGGTATGAGATCACAGGCTGGAGTTGCAAGTAAAGCATTTAAGGCTTTGTCTCAAAACGATGTAAATATCCAAATAATATGTACTTCTGAAATAAAAATAACAATGGTTATCGATAAGGATTTAGTTGATAAAGCTGTTCAAGTTTTACATGAGGAATTCGAATTAGACAAATAAATGTACGATTTAATATTAAAAAATTGCAAAATTATTAACGAAAATTCTAATATTGAATCTGATATAGCAATAAAGAATCAAAGGATTGAACTTGTTTCAAGCGATATTAATTCTGAATCTAAAGAAATAATTGACATTAATGGAAGATATGTCATACCAGGACTTATTGATGATCAGGTACATTTTAGAGAGCCTGGATTAACCCACAAAGGAGATATAGCCTCAGAATCAAGGGCTGGTCTTGCTGGAGGTGTTACCAGTTTTTTTGAGATGCCAAATGTTAATCCTACAACAACTACAAATGAAAACTTAACCAAAAAGTTTGAATTAGCCAGCACGAGAGCCGTGTCTAATTATTCATTTCACTTAGGAGCAAGTAATACAAATATCGAAGAAATAAAAAAAGTTGATATTCACCAGGCATCTGCATTAAAAGTTTTTATGGGAGCATCATTTGGAGAAATGTTGGTTGATGATATCGATGCATTAGATGATATTTTTAATTATTCTCCACTAATTGTCGTAACTCATTGCGAAGATCAGAAAAGGGTCAAAGAAAATGAAGAACTATTTTTTAATAAATACGGTGATAGCGTATCAGCTGAACATCATCACCTAATTAGGGATGTTGATAGTTGTTATTTGTCGAGTTCACTCGCAGTAGATTTAGCAAAAAAATATGATTCTGACCTCCACGTTTTTCATTTAACTACAGAAAAAGAGATGGAGCTTTTTACTGCAGGCAAAATTGATGGAAAAAAAATCACAGCAGAAGTATGCGTTCACCATATGTATTTTAATGAATCAAGATATGCAGATTTAGGTAATCAAATAAAATGCAATCCTTCAATAAAATTTGAATCAGATAGATTGGCTCTTATTGACGCCTTGCTTAAAGACAAGATAGATATTATTGCAACTGATCATGCGCCTCATACATGGGAGGAAAAAAATCAAAGTTATCCAGATGCGCCTGCAGGGCTTCCACTTGTTCAACATGGCATGCAAATACTTATGGATTTTTATCATCAAGACATTCTTTCTCTAGAGACAATTGTTCAAAAAACTAGCCATAATGTTGCTAAAAGATTTCAAATTAAAGATAGAGGATACATTAGAGAAGGGTATTTTGCTGATTTAGCAATTCTAGATATAGATAATCCTTATACAGTATCCAAAGATAATATTTTATACAAATGCGGCTGGTCTCCATTTAATGGACATACATTTCAATCTTCAATTTTTATGACTATTGTTAATGGAAATGTTGCCTTCAAAGATGGCAAAGTTGAAGAAACATTACCAAATGGTATGCAAATAGAATTCGATAGATAATATAGTTATCTTTATATTTTCAAAGAGTTATAATCCCTCTTCTTAAATACAAATAGGAGAGTTGGCTGAGTGGTCGAAAGCGCCTCCCTGCTAAGGAGGTAACTGGGCAACTGGTTCGAGGGTTCGAATCCCTCACTCTCCGCCAGATATATGGTTTAATAAGTTATGAGCAATGAAGCAGTAAAAAATTTTTTAGATGGTTTTTCAGTTGAGGTGACGCCAAAAGCAGCATCTAAAATTGAAAATTTTGAAGACTATGTCCCATCTGGAACTCTTATATACATAGCTCATATTGAAGGTACTCCAATCGATGAGATGGTTGCAACAGCAAAAAAGATAAATGATCAGGGTTTTTGCCCTATGCCACATTTCCCAGCAAGAATTATAAAAGATAAGAAAGTACTTAATGATTGGATTTCAAGATATAAAAATGAAGCTAATGTTTCTAATGCGCTTTTAATTGCAGGCGGAGCAAATAAACCATATGGAGAATATGATTCTTCAATTCAACTTATAGAATCTGAGCTCTTTGATAAAGCAAATTTTAGTAATCTGCACATAGCCGGACATCCTGAGGGAAGTTTAGATATTGATCCGGACGGTTCTACAAAAAATGTTGATCATGCATTATCTTGGAAAAATGAATATAGCAAGAGAACTGACGCTAAAATGGCAATAACTACTCAGTTTAGCTTTGATGCTGATGCAGTAATTAGTTGGGCAAACAGTGTAAAAGCCTCTGGTGTAGATATTCCTATTCATATTGGTATTGCTGGCCCAGCCAAATTACAAACGTTATTAAGATATTCTTTGGAGTGTGGAGTTGGTGCTTCAATTAAAATAATCCAAAAACGCGCAAAAGATTTAACAAATTTATTACTACCCTATAAACCTACTACTATTATTTCTCAACTGGCTGAATACAAAGATAAAAATCCAGATTTCAACATTGAAAAAGTTCATTTCTTTCCTCTTGGTGGGGTAAAGCAAGTATCTGATTTTGTTAAAGAAATTTAATATAAATATACGTATACAATTTACTCATAAATTTTAGTAATATATAAGTTCTTTTAAATAATGAGGGAGAAATTATGGAAGAAATGGTAATGCAAAGCGGTATGGTTGAGCTAGGTTTGTGGGAAATATTCGCACAATCTAGACAGGCAAATGCTACAGCTTTTTTAGGAACTGTTATTGCAGTTTGGATTGCAGCAAGGTTTTCAAGTGTTCTTATGGATAAGGGACCTAATCTTTTAGGAAAAATTATCTGCACAGGCTTTGCTCTTGGAGTTTTTTTAATAGCTTACAATAATGGTCTATGGATAAATGGAACTATGGAAGGACATGCTCAGGCTTTAGCTGCTTTGGATGTTGCTAATGGTCCAGTGGATATTGGAGCTGGTTCTAAAGGATTTATCGAAAATGTAGAGTCTAATGGAAATATTATTGGTGTCGTTGGCGCTTGGCTATTTTATGTTGGCGGTTTACTGCTAGCAGTCTTGCCACTATGGATTAATCCAAACGATTAAAAGATAGAATATTTAAAAACGCCTATTTTATAGGCGTTTTTTTTAAAAGAGTTCTGTAAGCATACATCTCGCTGAACCACCACCATACTTCTCAATGGTGGGTATATCTGAATGAATAATCTCCTTATAGTATTTGTGAAGTATATCAATTTGATTTTGTTCAAGCGCATCATGAGCAGCCGATGAGATAATTAAAAACAAATCACCATCAGTATTTTGAGCTTCTATTGCGTTACCACAAAAATTTAATATTTGTTCAGAGCTAAGCTCGACAACGTCATGAAATCTATGAACTTTTTCTTTTACAAGTTCTCTGAATTCTGGTTTTATTACATCAAAGCATATTCCAATTATTTCAGTGCCAACATACATCAAAACATCAGTATGATAGATAGAGGCTCCAGTATGACTCTCAGTCTCAAAAACTATTAACTCATACCCATTCTCATTGCACCATTTTTCAAGTTGCATTTTATTTGTTCTTTCTGAAATTCCTGCATAGACACAATTATTAACTCTATCAAAAACCATACTACTTGTAGATTCTAAAAATATGTTCTTGTCTTCCAGTGAAGACATATCACTTGTAAGCTTATACGTTTTTTTAAGATGTTCGATCATCTCAGGTTTTTTCTCCATACGTCTATTTGGAGCCATCATGCTAAAGATTTGCATAGTTTTATCTTCGAATGTAATAAACCAATTTGGAAAAATATGATCTGGACAATCTTTGCTACCCTTTAGAGAAGTAACTTTAATTCCTCTTTTAGTGATTTCATTTTTAAGAGCATGGAATTCGGCTAAAGCTTTTGCGCTAATTTCTTCGGAATTTTCCAAAGCATGCTTTTCTTGATAATGATTTGATGATGCTGTTTGTTCGTTACAATTAAAAGATTCAGGTTCTATCATGAAAAGATGTGAAGTTGATTGATTAGTCATTTGTTCCTTGCTGATAAATTCAATGCGGTTAAAATACACTCATGTCAACAAGTTTACAAGACGAATATATTAAAAAAGAATCCTTATATGGTGCAAAAAACTATGCACCACTTTCAGTTGTTCTTAACAAAGGTGAGGGTGCCTATCTTTGGGATGTTGAGGGAAATAAGTATCTTGACATGGTTTCTGCTTATTCTGCTGTCAGTCATGGGCATTCTCATCCAGAGTTGGTCAAGACAGTTCAAGATCAAGCAAATAAATTGGCTATAACCTCAAGAGCATTTTACACAGAACCTTTTGGAGATTTTTTGGAAGAACTTACAAAGGTCACAGGATATGAAAATGTTTTAACAATGAATACCGGAGCAGAGGCTGTAGAGACAGCTATAAAGGCTGCTAGGAGATGGGGTTATTTCACTAAGGGCATAAAAGAAGATAAAGCTGAAATAATTGTAGCTGATGGAAATTTTCATGGAAGAACTACAACCATAGTAGGTTTCTCTTCTGAAGAATCATATAAAAATGGTTTTGGACCATTTAGTGATGGATTTGTTGAGGCGAAGTATTGCTGGTCAGAGTGTAGTGCTGATGAGTCGATTAAGTCATTTGAAAGTAAAATTAACAAAAATACTTGTGCAATACTAATCGAGCCTATTCAAGGTGAGGCTGGTATAAGAGTTCCTGAAGATGGTTGGTTAAAAAGAATAAGAGACTTATGTGATGATAACAACGTCCTACTTATTCTTGATGAAATTCAATCTGGACTTGGTCGAACAGGTAAATTATTTGCTTACGAACACGAAAACATTAGACCCGATGGCTTGATTCTTGGAAAAGCATTAGGTGGGGCAATGTTACCAATATCAGCTTTTTTAAGTTCCAAAGAGGTTATGGATCATTTTAATGCAGGCTCACATGGATCTACTTTTGGCGGCAATCCGTTAGCAACCAGAGTTGCAAGCAGGGCATTAAAGCTTTTATATGAAGACAATCTCATAGAAAACAGTGCAATTCTAGGGGAATATTTTAAATCAAAATTAAAATCGATTGATAACAAAATTATAAAAGACGTAAGAGGTAAAGGGCTTTGGTTAGGAATGGAGCTAAATGAATCAGAGGTAAATGCTAAGGACTTATGTTTAATGCTTTTAAATGAGGGACTTCTCTGCAAAGAAACTCATAAAACAGTAATCAGGTTTGCTCCACCCCTTATGATTTCAAAAGAGGACCTAGACTGGGCAATAAATAAAATAACAAAAGTTATCAGAGCTATTTAAATGAAATCATATTCTAATTTTGAAAAATTAGTTTTTGATGAAATTGATAAGATTCCATATGGTAAGACTAAGTCATACAAGGAAATTGCTGAAGCAATTGGTAAGCCAAAGTCATACAGAGCTGTTGCTAATGCATGCGGAAAGAATCCAATTCCCATCATTAGACCATGTCATAGGGTCGTATGTTCCGACGGCAAGATTGGTGGATATACTCCAATCGGTGGAATTCAACTTAAGTCATTGCTGCTTAAAATTGAGTCTTCAAGTTAATTATCTATTTACTATCAAAAAAGTTCGTTACCTGAAAATAAATTAAATCGTAGTGATTAGATTTAAATCTATTTCTTTTACTAAAATCGAGTATCTCTTTTAAAGCAGAGAAAATCGCTGCTTTAGAAACATCGTCATACGGACCTTCATTAAACCCATTAGTAAGAAGATTGACATAAGTAGATTGAAGATTTTTCTTGAAAGTGTCAGGTTCTTCACCAAGAACAAAAATTGCAGAGTTTAAGTCACTTAAAACCTCATTAGGCATATATTTATTTCCATATAAAGAGCTATTTACTAGTCTTTTCATCACAGCTGGATGTAATATGTTTCTGAGAATATTGCTTTGACTTGCTAATACAATTTCATGAAAGTCAGGATCATTATTATCACCAAAATTGGCATAGTAACTATCTGAGTCTCTTTCAAAAATAAGATTTGCAAGAATCTTGGGATCATAATCCATAGCTCCATTTGAAAAGACTTCATTTTTGAGTAGCTCAAAAGCTTGTTTTTGTTTCTCATAAGGGACTGGCTCTAGAGATACAAAATCATCTTGATTTGAAGCAATCTTATTTATATACACTCCACCAATTTGTTGAGCAACAGTTTCGAGGAATCTGCCTTTTGTTCTAAATAGTCTATAAAAAGAATTTGTATAATTATTAAAGCCTTCCTCATCAGAAAAGATTTCAGGTAGCTCATTTATTTTTTGATCAACTATTTTTACGATATCTTCAGCATAACCAATCGGATCATTACTCATATCATATCTTTTTGTTCTAGGATCAATATTATTACCTGGATACGACATTGCATCGTCGTCAGTTCCAAATGTTAATTCTCTTTTCACAGATTGTTGAAGCAGCGCTGTGCGTTCTTCATCTGATAAATTAGGCGTATATCCAAATTTAATTGCCCACTTATCATAAACTCCTGGCTCAGTTGAAAAATAAACTCCTTGTTCGACACCATCAGGTGCAATATTAATCGGATCGTAGTCCATGACTGAACTCATAAGAACATTTCCAGTAATAGTTTTATCATGTATTTCGTCAGGGCTGTATAAATAACTTCCTCTAAAATTATGTCTTAAACCCAATACATGACCTACTTCATGTAAAGTTAAATTTGTAATGTACTGCATTAATGGATCGTTATCTTCTGTATAGCCGTAAAGCTTTCTATAGTTATAACCCAACTTAATTGCCAGAAGTTTATTAACAACATCTGCAGAAATAATTTCTCCTGTTAAGGGATTGCTTACACGGGGTCCAATTCCAAGAAGACTTCCATCTGGTTCAGATGACCATCTTACAACGTTGTAATCATAATCAGCTGCATCCCATTCAGCATCTTCAGGTTGAACCTTCGCTACAACTGCATTAATAAAACCTGCTTCCTCAAAAGCAATATTCCAATTTTCAATACCAGCAATAACTGCAGGAATTATTTCTTTAGGAGTGGTATTTTCTACCCAAAAAATAATTGGTTCTTCAGGTTCTGACATTTCAGCATCAGGATTTTTTTTAATCAATCTCCATTTATTGATTAAAGCAAAATTTGGAAAATTATCGTATGAGGTTAAATCAGTAGATTTATTTACGAAATATCCTATCCTGTGATCGTTAACTCTGGTTTCAAATCTATCATCTGGCATTTTCACAAATATATGCCTACCGGTAACAGATAAGTATCTAGGATCAGTTACAGCTGAAACAGAATAAGCATTTGGATTAGGCATAAAATTTTCAAATGCAAATGTGACTTCAAATGCTGTATTTGTCTCGTTGTTGTATACGTTCTTTACAAAAGTTTTTGCTTCGTCTGGCATGCCATAGTCAACTGAAATATATTCTCTATATTCACTTGGTATGTAGCTAATTGAATCCATCTTCTCAGATAGGATTATGCTATTTAAATTAATTAGTACTGAATTATCTGTTTGAGCAGAAGGCTTAAAAACTTCTACAAATGCCTCAGTAATATTTGTTATTGATGACTTTGCAATATTATTTGTTTCATCTCCTTTAATGTAAGAAGTATTGATTTGGTAAAGACCAATCTTATCTTTTTTAAATGATCTAAATTCGTAAACTTTTCCATCGGATGGCAAACCACCAGTGAGAGTGCTACCTTGTGGAGCATTCATGACATATGAAAAGTAAATGAATTTTTTATTTAAGTCTTCTTCATCGAGTTTTAAAAAATATACAGAACCATCGTCATTCGAGTATATGTTAAGAAATCCATCGATTTGATTGAGTTCCTCTTCTTCAATAAACTCCTCAATAGTCTTCATGAATTCTTTTTCGCATTTTTTACTATCATTCATGCTTTCTGCTTGCATCATGCATTCTTCAAGATTCTCAGGTTTTGCATCTTCATTATTGGATTGATCTTGAGAATCTTCAGATTGAGCATTTTCTTTCTCAGAATCCAAAGCAATAAAGGCATTCAGCTCAAAATTAATTAAAAGAGTGAACAAAAAGAAAAGAGATAATGTAGATAATTTTTTAAAAATCATAAGGAGTTCCGTTTTAAATAGCATGTAATTCTATTACAAAGTTGAACATACTGGTAGTATATAACCATGAAAAACTCTTACGCTTTAATAACGGGTGCATCATCTGGAATTGGTGCAGAAATTGCAAAAAAATTAGCCAAAAAAGGTTACAACCTTATTCTTACCGCCAGACGAAAAGAACTGCTGGAAAATTTGGCTAACGAGATTAGACAGAAACACAATGTGAATGTAGATTTAATCGCTAAAGATCTAAGTAAATATGAAGCACCAAAAGACATTTTCGATTTTTGTGAGGAAAATAATTATTCAGTAGATTTTTTAGTAAACAATGCTGGATATGGAATTAAGACTTCTTTTCATGAAACAAGCTTAGAAGACGAGGAGGACTTTATAAGAGTTCTTGGCACCTCAGTAATAATGCTCACAAAATTATTTTTACCAAAAATGATTGAAAAAGGAGATGGTAAAATTATGATCGTTTCATCTGTAGCATCCTTTGCTGCACCTTCAGCTATTCAACCACTTTATGGGCCAATTAAAACATTCATGAATAGATTCAGCGATAGCATAAATATAAACTATAAACATAAGGGAGTAACTTCAACTGCAGTTTGTCCAGGGTTTACTGTGACTGGTTTTCATACTGCAAGTGGAGTTCAAGAACAGATGGACAGGGTACCAAAATTTTTAGTATTTTCTGCTGACAGAATTGCTGATGAGGCAATTGAAGCAACTTTATCTGGTCAAAGATTGTGTGTTCCCACAAAAACTTATAAATTTTTAGTGTTTATGTTAAGGAATATGCCTCAATGGATTCTTACTTCATTAGGTAAGATTTTGGCTCCTGGAAGATACAACCAATAAAAAATTAATTTAAAACGGAATCTGAAACAAATGGATTAGAATTTCTTTCAGCTTTGAATGTTGAAACTGGTCCATGGCCTGGAATAAAATCAACATCATCACCAAGTGGCCACAACTTATTTTTCACTGATTCTATTAATTGATTATAGTTACCACCAGGCAGATCAGTCCGTCCAATAGAACCATTAAATAAAACATCTCCGACTAAAGCCAAATTAGCTTTTTTGTTAAAGAATATTATGTGACCTGGTGTATGTCCTGGACAAAAATAAACTTCAAGTTTTTCATTACCAACTAGAACAACATCACCTTCTTCTAGCCATTTATCTGGATTACAATTTTTTGATTGCAATCCAAACATTTCTCCTTGTTTCTGAAGCTCATCGAGTAAAAACTTATCATCTATATGTGGCCCATGAATTTCTACATTTAGAATCTCTGATATTTCAGTTGCTCCACCGGCATGATCGATGTGACCATGAGTTAACAAGATTTTCTCTGGTAAAAGCTCTTTTTCCTTAGCAATATTTAGCAATAAATCTATATCGCCTCCAGGATCAACAATAGCGCATTTTTTTGTTTCATCGCAGAAAATGATTGAAGCATTTTGTTCAAAAAGAGTTACGGGTTGAATTAAAGCTTTTAGCATAATGATTTACATATTAAAAAAATATAATGGTAAATATATTATATTTTTAAAAAAATACTATAGAATAGGCACTTCTAACATTATTGGAATAACTAAATGAGTAAAAAAGCATCAAAAGACGAAGCTTTAAAAGCTGTAAAGACTTTAAATAATGAGAATCCTGAAAGCTCGCTTCAAGCAGAGGCTATGGAAGCAGTTAAGACTTTGATACTTTGGGCTGGAGATAACCCAGAAAGAGAAGGCTTGCTAGATACTCCAAAAAGGGTAGTAAAAGCCTACAAGCAATTCTTTTCAGGTTACAACGATGATCCAGAAGAAATCTTAAGCCGAACATTCGAAGAGGTTGATGGTTATGATGATGCTGTCATTGTTAGAGATATTAGATTGGAATCACATTGTGAACATCATATGGTTCCAATAATTGGTGTAGCTCATGTTGGATATATACCTAGCAATAGGGTTGTTGGTATTAGTAAATTAGCAAGGCTAGTAGATTGTTATAGCAAAAGATTGCAAACTCAGGAAACCATGACTGCGCAAATTGCAAATACTATTGATAAAGTTTTAAAACCGAAGGGTGTTGCAGTCGTTATAGACTCAAATCATAACTGTATGAGCACAAGAGGTGTTCATAAGACGCATTCCAGTACTATTACCTCAAGGATGTTAGGAATTTTTAGAACTGACATTAAGGCCAGAGAAGAGTTTATCAATCTAATAAATTCACCTCAAAAGTTCTAAATGAGCAGATCTAATGAATCTGCTAAAATTCAGCCAAAAGTTTCTTTAATACTCGCATCTGGTTCAGAGAGTAGAAAGTTAATGCTTGAAGAAGCAGGCATCATTTTTGATGTGATAGTTTCCCCAACCGATGAAGAGGCAATAAAAGATAAAATATCAAATCTTCCTTTTAGTCAGCAGGTTATTCATCTTGCCAAAGCAAAAGCTGAGTCGGTAAGTAAGCAATATCCTGAATCTATTGTAATTGGTGGAGACCAGATGTGTGTACTTGATGATACTCTTCTTCATAAACCAGGTTCAAAAGATAATGCCATTAAGAGTTTAAAACTTTTATCTAATCAAAAGCATTTCCAGCATAGTGGTGTATGTATTTATAAAAATAATGAATGCCTTTGGGAATATTCAGAAACAGTTGAGTTAAAAATGAATGATTTAACAGAAAAAGAAATTGCTAATTATGTTGATATTGAAAATCCTATCAATGCTGCGGGAGCTTATAAATTTGAATCTTTAGGATGCAATCTGTTTTCATATGTAAATGGTTCGTCACACACTGTAAGAGGAATGCCTTTATTACCTTTGTTAAATGCATTGAGAGAATTAAACGTAATTGATTTAGAATAAATTATGAGCATCGAACAACCATTTCAATTGTTTAATACTTTAAGCGGGAATAAAGAAAGATTAGAAGCACTTGATCCAACACATTTAAAAATATATGCATGCGGACCAACCGTATATAACTATGCGCACATTGGCAATGCTAGGATGGCAGTTGTCTTTGACACTTTAGTTAGAACTCTTAGGGTAATTTATCCAAAAGTCACATATGTATCTAATATCACAGATATTGACGATAAAATCATTGAGGCAGCCAAGGAACAAAATATTGCCATAACCTCAATAACTGAAAAATATACACAAATTTACAATGAAGACATGTTAAAACTTAATGTTTTAGCTCCTGATATTCAGCCAAAAGCTACTGAGTACATACCTGAAATGATTGAGCTTATATCTGAATTAATTGAGAAAGATTTTGCTTATGAAAAAGAAGGGCATGTGCTTTTTCATGTACCCACTTATGAAAACTATGGAAAGCTTTCAAAAAGAAATAGAGAAGAACAAATTGCTGGAAGTCGAGTAGAAGTAGCGCCATTTAAAAAAGATCCAGCAGACTTTGTATTATGGAAGCCTAGCACAGATGATCAACCTGGCTGGGATTCTCCATGGGGAGTTGGCAGACCTGGTTGGCATACCGAGTGCTCTGCTATGTCAAAAAAAACTCTTGGACTGCCATTTGACATTCATGGCGGTGGAAGAGATCTTATTTTTCCACACCATGAAAATGAAATTGCTCAAAGTTGTTGCACATCTGCAAACAAAGAAGAGCCAGACTCTTATGCAAAATATTGGATGCACAATGGTTTTGTAACGATTAACGGTGAGAAAATGGCTAAATCCCTTGGAAACATAATCCTTGTTAAGGATTTAGCTGAAAATTTTCATGGAGAAGTAATAAGGCTAGCCTTACTGTCGTCTCACTATAGACAAGGACTGGATTGGAATGAAAAAGTTATACATCAAGCAAATAAATTAATTAATAAGTTATATCAAATAAAAGATGACTTAGATGATATAGATGTTTCTGATACAAACAATTTAGATGCAATATCAATTTTAATGGATGATCTTAATACTCCCGGCTTAATAACGGAATTAAATAGGATTGTTAAAGAATATAATTCTTCGTCGAGTGAGAGGGAGGTTATAAAAAATAAACTACATTTAATTGGTTCAGTCTTAGGAATTTTAGAGGATGATTCATTTAATGAAGTTTCCGAGGAATTTAAAAATAAAATAAATGAATTGATTTCAAAAAGATCAGAAGCTAAAAAAAATAAAGATTTTGAGCTAGCTGACGCAATCAGAGAACAACTTATTGAACTAGGTGTTGAAATAAATGATCTAAGTGACGGTACTGAGTGGAAACTTAAGTCATGACAAATCCACTTAATTTAGACCTACCAAATAAATATTCAAGTCTTGAAGAAACCTTAAATTATGCTGAGAAAATATTAATGGTAGCGGTTGATGATACTAAAACTTTATTTCATACGCCTGTAGTTTCTTCGTTCAATAATGATGAAATTTATTCAAGAGTAATGGTGTTGAGAGAGTTCAGTCTAAAAGATCGTAAAATGAGATTTCACACCGATTATCGGGCAGCTAAGGTAGACCATTTTAATAAGATATCAACAGCATCGGTCGTGGGCTATGATCCAGAGCTAAAAATTCAAATAAAATTACAAGGTGACATATCAACTCATTACGATGATGAAGTAACTAAAATTGCTTGGGATAATTCAACATCTAGATCAAAAAAATGTTATTCAGTAAAAGACGGCTCCTCAAAGGCAATAACAAATCCTGAAGATTATGATATTAAGGATTTTGAAGTAGAGGAGGGTTACAAAAATTTTTCAGTGCTCATTTTTACATTTACCTCACTTGAATTTTTATATCTTAAAAGTTCCGGTCATAGAAGAGCAATTCATAATTGGAATGGTGAATATGAAGCGTCATGGTTAATCCCATAAAATCATTTATCAATTTAATATTTTTTAACTTTCACAATCTCAACATTAATGTATTATTAAAACTCGTTTATTTTTTTATAAATGGGAGAGAGAAATGAAAAAATATTTGTTAAGTGGTTTTTTGCTTTCAATAATTAGCATTCATATTAATTCTGCTGATTATGAAATGAGATCAGAATTTATTTACTGTAATTTAAATGATGGGAAGACCTTAAATGATGCAGCAGATCAAGCGAGAGAATATGGAAAGTTTTCAGAGGCAGCTGGCACAAAATATATTCAAAGCATGTTGGTGCCTATCCATGCCGGACAACATGATTATGATTATATTCTTTGGGGTTCATGGCCAGATGGAAAAGCTATGTATCAAGAATGGGGCTCTTATCTAAATGATTATGACGAATCTTTCACAACAATGGATGAGGACTCATCAAGTGAGTCTGCGAGTGAGTGCAAATCAAGAGTTGCGGCTTTCCATACGGGCGTGATATCCAATACCAAAAATATGTCAGATCCTGATAAACGAAAACCAGTTCAATTTGCTGGCTGTACTCTAAAGGATGGAGTTTCCCTTAATGATGTCCATGAGTTTATCGAAAAAGATGGCAAATTGATGACTGAATTCGGTTTTACTGGATGGGCGAGGGGAACCTTTTCTCCGTATTTAGGTTTTAAACCTGATTATCCGTATGATTTTGTCGATATGATTTTTTGGCATTCTTTTGATGAAAGAGGGAATATGGCAAATAACTATGGCGATTTTGTTGAAAAACATCCTGATTTGGAGTCGGGCTACAATGATCTTGTTGAATGTGCTCCATCAAACAGTTTTTATAACGAACTTCTTTTCGATAATCTCGATTAAATGCTAAAAATTTATAGTTAAAAATAAAGCTGGCTTACGCCAGCTTTTTTTTAGCGAGATTCTTTCAACAAATACTGTTGTATATTTGCTGATATAAAAAATTGTCTTTCCAATCTATAATATCAAGATGAAAATAACACTGCCTGATAATAGTTCTAGAGAATTGCCTGAAGGATCCTCTGGTTATGATCTAGCAAAAGATATTGGCCCTGGACTTGCCAAATCTGCGGTTGCAGTGACTATTGATGGCGTACAAAAAGATTTACATGATGAAATTATGACTGATTCGTCAGTTTCAATTATTACAATTGATAGTGATGAAGGTCTTGAAATTATGCGTCATACACTTACTGCTCAAGTTCTGGCAAGAGCCATTAAGAATCTTTATCCAAAATCTAAATTAGCAATTGGCCCAACTATTGAAGATGGCTTCTATTACGATGTGGAATCCGAAGAGGTTATATCTTCAGATGATCTAAATAAGATTGAAGAAGAAATGAAAAAGATTATTAAATCTAAATCATCAATAACAAAGAAATTAGTTTCAAAATCTGAAGCGATGAAGGTATTCAAATCAAATAAAGAGCCATACAAAGAAATTATCATTAATGAGTCAGATCAAGATGATAATTTTCAACTATATTATCAAGAAGATGAGAAGTTTGTAGATTTGTGTCGAGGACCTCATCTACCAAACTTAGGATTTATTGGTTCTTTTAAATTGACAAAAGTTTCCGGAGCTTATTGGAAGGGCGATTCAAATAATTCAATGCTTACTAGAATTTATGGTACTGCATTTAATAGCGACAAAGATTTACAACAACATCTAGATAATTTAGAGGAAGCACTAAAACGAGATCATAGAAAACTAGGCAAGGAGATGGACTTATTTCATTTTCAAGATGAAGCTCCTGGCATGGTATTTTGGCATCCATATGGTTGGAATATATACAAAACTCTTCAGAGCTTTATTAGAAATAAATTAGATAAAAATGGGTATTTAGAAATTAATACTCCTCAAGTGGTTGATAGGAAGCTTTGGGAAGCCTCCGGTCATTGGGATAAATACAGAGAAAACATGTTTATCACAGAAATAGATGAGGAACATGCTAATGAAAAAAGAGTAAATGCTTTAAAACCAATGAATTGTCCTTGTCATGTTCAGGTATATAACCAAGGCATAAGATCATATAAAGATCTACCAATTAGATATGCTGAATTTGGATCATGCCACAGATATGAAGCATCAGGAACAATGCATGGTTTAATGAGAGTAAGAGGTTTTACTCAAGATGATGGACATATATTTTGTACACAAGATCAGATTGAATCTGAAACAGCTTTATTTATTAGTCTTTTGTCAGAAATATATTCAGACCTTGGTTTTAAAGAATTTGATATAAAGCTATCGACAAGGCCTGAGGTTAGAATTGGTTCAGATGAGGTTTGGGATAAAGCAGAATCTGCTTTGGAGAATGCTATCAAAAAACTTGATTATCCATATAAAGTCGATGAGGGCGATGGAGCCTTTTATGGACCTAAATTAGATTTTGTTTTAACCGATGCAATAGGAAGAGAATGGCAGTGCGGAACTTTTCAAGCTGACTTTAATCTTCCTGATAGGCTTGATGCTGAATATGTAGGAGAGGATGGCAATAAACATCATCCAGTGATGATTCATAGAGCCATATTAGGTTCATTTGAAAGATTTATTGGCATTTTAATTGAAAATTATGCAGGAAAACTTCCATTTTGGTTAGCTCCTCAACAAGTTGTAATAGCATCAATTGTCTCTGAGGTTAACGACTATGCTATTGAGGTTCAAGAACTTCTTAAAGATCAAGATGTTAGAGCAGAAATAGACTTAAGAAACGAAAAAATTAGTTATAAAGTAAGAGATCATAGTTCTAAAAAAGTCCCTATTATTTTAGCAATCGGTAAGAAAGAAAAGATCGATCAAACTGTTTCGGTCAGAAGAATAGGTAGCAACGATACAGAAGTTTTAGATCTCAAAGAGGCCATTAAGCAAATCAAGAAAGAAAATTCCATTCAACATTAATGTTAGCAAGGATTTTTATACTACCCATCAGATTTTATAGGTATTTTATATCACCAATGTTTCCTCCATCATGCAGGTTTCATCCAACATGTTCAGCATATGCAATAGACGTTATTTTGAAGTTTGGCATTTTTAAAGGTACATATTTAGCAGTGGTTAGAATAAGCAAATGCCATCCCTGGAATTGACATAATAAATTCAGATTATTATTAAATATAAACAACTTTTATATGTATTTTCATTACTTATGTGCAGTGATATAGTTGACCATATACAAGTTACCATTATTGAGGGGGATTAGACTATGTATAACTTTTCTAAACAAGCATTAAATATTTCAATATGCTTATCAATGATTTTCTCAGTATTTCTGAACTCTCAGGAAGTTGAAGAGGTTGTTGTTACAGCGACAAAACAAGAAAAATCTGTTCAAGATGTACCAGTTTCTATTGAAGCTTTTACTGCTGAAGATATTGATAAAAATATGGTTGAAGACTTTAGTGACTTAGCTGAAGTTGTACCGGGATTGATTGTAGACAAAGCTATTGGATCAGGTGCTTCATATTCTATGAGGGGTGTGGGTTCTTTTGGTGTTGGTGCTGCTGTTGTTAATTCATTAGTAACATCAATCAATGGACATGCCGTTGGTTCATCTGCTTTGACAGATACAGGTTTCCATGACCTAGAGAGAATTGAGGTTCTTAAAGGACCACAAGGTACTTTATCTGGAAGAAATGCTGTTCAAGGTTTAGTTAACCTCGTTACTGCAAGACCAACTGGTGAACTAGAAGGGAAAGTTGAAGCAACCATGGGTAATTTTAACTCTGAGAGAGTAAATATGGTTCTTAATGCTCCACTTAGCGAAAAAGTTTCGATGAGAATAGCAACTTCAACATTTAAAAGAGATGGAGTTCTTGAGAACATTCATACTGGAAATGACATTGATGGCAGAAATTCAATGGCTGGAAGACTCTCTATGGATTTTGATGTAACTGATAAAACACAAATTGAGTTTACGTATGACTATCAAAAGGGTGATGATAATAGACAAAATATTGGAATTAACTTCTGTCAACAAGATCCTTTATTTGGTTGTTCTCCATTTACTAAAGGTTTAATAGGGCAGCCTGCACATCCAAATGGAAGTACATCTGGATTTTTTAACTTTGCAGCAGGTTTAAATTCAAATCCAGCCGCTAATTCATATGCTGGAGTTA
The DNA here is from genome assembly GCA_902631785.1 of uncultured SAR86 cluster bacterium. GTDB lineage: Bacteria > Pseudomonadota > Gammaproteobacteria > Magnimaribacterales > D2472 > SAR86A. Next base: position 9,006 of record CACOZT010000004.1, on the reverse strand, counting down.
CCGTTTTAAACTCAATGGATAAAGTTAATATAAATAGAGATCCAGTGTTTATGCAAAAGCATGAAATGACTCAGATAAAAATGGATCATAAACTTAATGATGAATATCAATTGGTTATAAAAGGAACATACAACGTCAGAGAATATAATCATATGGCTGATAATGATTATTCAGTTGGTGTTGCTCCATTCCCTGGGCTATTTCCTCCTGGACATCCAGCCTCATTTATTCCAATGCAATGGGAAGGTTGTTGGGGAGGTTTCCACAGCGATTTTTGTGAGGTAACAACTGCAGATAGAACATATGAATTTGCTTTTGCTCATGAAGAAACAATGCAAGGGGAAATTACAATAATTTCAGATTTAGACGGCCCATTAAATTTTGTAGTTGGATATTATCATTACGATGATAGATCAAGAAACATTTATCAAGTCCAAACCGCAGCTTGGAATTTAATTAGAGATGCTGGCGCACATCCATACAACATCCCTCTATTTGGTGGTGCTCTTACAGGGTCAGGATCTACTGATTTTCATATACCATGGGCATTATCAGGATTCAGTGCAGCCGCATTACCGCTTCTTTTAACTGGATACACTGCGCCAATTCCAGTACAAGGATTTTTTAATGACGATCATGTCAGAACAAAATCAAAAGCTATACTCGGTGAAATGTATTATGACTTGTCTGATGATACACAACTTACAGTTGGTTTAAGATACAGTGACGACACAGTTAAAGATAGTGTTTTCTCTTGTTTAACATATACCAATTGTAATAACCTATCACTTGCGTCAAGAGTATCAAATCAATATGTATTCTCACCAACACAAGTAATAGAAGCTGACGATTCCACTGCTTATAAATTAGCAGTTAAACATGATTTTGACGATAACAGAATGATGTATGCAAGTTATACCACAGCTACCAAAGCTGGAGGAAATAATCCAAATGAACTTGGTATTCCAGATCCGTATGATCCTGAGGAAACTGCAGTTTTTGAAGTCGGAGCTAAAGGAATCTTCTTAGATGGAGCTATGTTATTAAATGCAGCTTATTTCCAAAACACTACTGATGGAATGTTAATTTCTTCAATTGTAAATGCTGGATCTAAGAACGTTAATACAGACGCTGAGATAAACGGGCTTGAGGGTAATATGGTTTTATTTTTAAGCGAGACTACAAGCATTGATGTAACTTTATTAATGGTAGAATCTGAAATAACAGACCTACAATTAATTAACCCAGTTAATATCAATAACGCTTCATCTAGAGCCCTACTCCCAGCTGTGCTTGGTGGTGGTTTAGTAGCAGCTATACCTGGTACTGGAGGATTATTAACAGTTGGTAATACTGATCAAGGGTTGGTATATAAATTTGCAGGATTTATGTGTCTTGATCCATTTAACCCATTTGCACCAGTCGGAGCAGGTGGTTGTGCTCGTCCAGGAATTCCAGTCGATGTATCTGGTAACAAATTACCTCAGTCACCTGAGTTGTCATACAGTATCGGTTTAAACCAAGACTTTATTGGTGAAAACGGAACGACTACTGCAAGACTTGTCTACAGATATATGGATGAGAGAGAAGGTACTGTATATAACCAACCACATTTAAGAATGCCAGAGCATAAATTCTTTGATGCTACTGTTACTTACCGTCCTAACAATGGAAATTGGTTTGTAAAACTAGAAGCTAAAAACCTAGCTGACGATAGATATATCGGAAGCTGGTATAACGCATCTGGACTTCAAGGTGGTAATAAATTTGCGACGGTTACTGAGCCAAGAACATGGGGACTTGCGTTCGGAACTTCGTTCTAATTTATATAAAATTCTTTAAAAGGCTGGGTTACCAGCCTTTTTTTATTCTTTAGATAAATTTTTTAAATAAGTGTTCATAAAATAGACCTATATTTAATGCATTTATTTATTATTTTAAGTTGTAGAAATACCCATTTTGAGCATAAAATATGCAAAACAATCTCAATATTGGGGGATATTTATGTTTAATAAATACATTAAAAGTAAATTATTTTTAACTTTAGTAGCATTTTCTTTTTCTTTTTCTGGCTTTGCGCAAGAAGTTGAAGAAGTTGTTGTTACTGCTACCAAGAAAGAAGAATCAACTCAGGATATTGCAGTTTCAATTACTGCTATAACAGCTGATCAGCTAGCAGCTGATCAAATATATGATATTTCTGATTTAGCAGAAGTTGTTCCAGGTTTTGAAACAGCCAAGGGTGTTGGTTCTGGTTCAGGTTTTGTTCTCAGAGGAATTGGTTCATATGGTGTTGGAGCTGCTGTTGTTAGCTCTATTGTGACAAGTATAAATGGTCACAGTACTAATCCAAGCTGGTTTGTAGAAACTGGACTGTTAGATATTGAAAGAATAGAGGTTCTTCAGGGACCACAAGGAACTAAATTTGGTAGAAACTCAGTACAAGGTGTTATCAACCTAGTAACAAAAAGACCAACAGATGAATTTGAAGGCTATGTAAACGTCGAGGCTGGTAGTTATGATCGTAAACTTGTAACAGGCGCAATTAACATGCCTTTTTCAGATTCAGTTAGAGGAAGATTGGCTTTTGGATCTAATACCAGAAAAGGAATGGTTGAAAACGTTGCTACTGGAAATCTTATGGATGATAGAAACGATGCATCTGTAAGATTTTCTTTGGATTGGGATATAAATGATACTACTGAATTAAGATTTACTTATTCAGGTCAAAAAGAGGATGATAACAGACCACAAGAAGAAACCTCATATTGTCAACCTGATCCATTTTTTGGTTGTTCTCCATATTCATTAGGACAAATGAACAGAGCTCCTGATAGCAGAGGTACTGCATTTGGTTTATTTGGATTTATAGGTCTTTTATACCCAGGAACTGTTACCAATGATTTCGGTTCTGCAGCATTTTCTGATGACTTCAGAAAACTATACAGAGACAGAGAACCAACTCACTTACAAAAAACAGAATTCTCAAACTTAGAACTTGTAAAAGAATTAAGTGATGAGCTTACTCTTGTTGCCAAATACTCATATGAAACAAGAATGTTCCAACAAATGAATGATAACGACTCTGTTGTTAACGTTTCTCCAATGATTGGGGCTGGTGCTTTATTAGGTTTACCTCCAATTGTTGCTGATGTTTGTTTCGGAACTTCTAATTTTGGTTTCTGTGAAAATGTAACAAGTAATAGAGCTTATGACTTTTCTGATGTGGTTTATGATTCACAACAATATGAAATAAATGTTGTTTCAGATTATGATGGCCCTATTAACTTTACCGCAGGATATTATGCTTATGATTCTCGAAATGATAATGAGTATAGAGTTCAAACAGTAGGTAGCCAGTTAATTGGTAGCTTTGGAGATCATCCATACGCTCCAGTTGTACAAAATCTTCTTGGTGTAGATTTTAGTGGAAAAGGTGGAGTTGCGTTTTACCAAGGCTTGCTGGGTGTATTAGCTCAAGCACCTGGAGCCTTAACTACTCAAGGTATGCTTGCAATGGGCCTAACGCCATCTCTTGCTCAATTATTAGCTCTTCAACAATTTGGAGCTTCAGTAGCTGGTTTGGCAGCCTTGCCGGATGTTAATGTTCCAGTTGATTTAAGAGGAACATTGAGTGATCAACATGTAAGAGTCAAATCACAAGCTATTTATGGTGAGCTTTATTATGATATTAACGATACTACTAAGCTTACTGTAGGTCTTAGATATGATGATTTAACAAATGCAACTACAACATTTAATGGAGGACTTCTTGCATCTAACTGGATAGCTGCCGGAGGGCCTGCCTATGATAATAGAATGGATGTTCCTGGACTTACTAGTTATCTAGTACAAAACGATAGTGCGACTAATGGAATGGTCGCAATTCAAAAATATTTACAAGATGATGTAATGGTTTATGGAAGTTACACAACTGCATCTAAAGGAGCAGGCATTAATGGTGGAACTGATCCTGTTCCATATGATCAAGAAGATACTGCAGTTCTTGACTTTGGTTTAAAAGCAAAATTACTCGATGGTGCTATGTTATTAAACATGAACGTTTTCCAAAACGATAATAGTGGTATGTTGCTTGCAACCATTCGAAATACTGAGGCATTTAATATTAATGTTGATGCCGAAGTAAAAGGCTTTGAGGGCTTAATGAAAGTATTTTTATCTGATACAACTTCAATAGACCTTTCATGGTTATTTGTTGACGCTGAAATTACTTCAGATACAACCACTGGAAATTATCTTGAACCTGCTGGCGCAACAGGCATCCTGCAATATTTAGGACCAGTTGATCCACAAGGAACTGGATTCTTAACAGGAGCAGTATTTAATAACGGCCAAGTCTGGTATAAATCTGGAGGGTTTAACTGTCTAACACCACTAGGCTTTAATCCAGCTGCAGGTGTACTTTGTCCTTTAAGCGAAGCTAATCCGGTTAGTTTACAAGGTAATGATTTGCCAGGTGTAGCAGATACATCTTATAGCTTCTCATTTACACAACTTTTCCCAGGTGATAATGGTGTAACTTCAGCGAGACTTTCATATAGGTATAGAGGAGAATCAAATGGAGATCCTTTTAATATGTCTAGATTTGATGTACCTGAACAAAAACAATTTGATTTCTTATTAAGGTATACACCAAATAATGGAGATTGGTATGTAGGTATGTACGCTAAAAATTTAGCAGATGACCAAACTATGAATAGTATTAGGTCTGGTAGTAATGCTCAAGGTGGACAACTATATGCTTCATTCACAGATCCAAGAACATGGGGAATACAATTTGGTTCTTCATTCTAAGATCTAGTAACTTTAAAAGCCCAGTAATACACTGGGCTTTTTTTTATTTATAATCTAATTATGAAAGCATTACCATACGTTCACGATATCATCCAAGTTACTGAAGAAATGTGTGATCATAATGGTCACATGAACGTTAATTATTATTACAAGCTTTTTGACAGCGTATATACATCCTTTTACATAGATGAATTAGATTTTGGAGAAGATTACATAAAAAGCGGTTTTTCTACATTTACTTTAGAAGATAGCATTAGATATTTAGATGAATTTACTCTAGGAGAAAATGTATACCCCTCGTTCACTCTATATAAAGCAAATAAAAAACTATTACACTTTATAGGTATTTTACAAAATGAAAATTCAAATATTGCTGCTATCTTTGAGACAGTTTTAGCCCACATTGATCTAAATAAAAGAAAAGTCGTTAATTTTTCAGATGAAAAAATTCAACATCTTCAAAGTGTCTATTTAAATCAAAGAAAAATGATAGAAATTCCTTTTGATATAAAACTTCATATTAAAGATATTAATGAGTAAGTTCATTAAAATATTTTTTGTTTTAGCTCTTATTACGCCTGCTACGATTTTTAGTTATGAATTTAGCGCTATGACTTTAAATGTAGATAATTTATTTGATACTTTAGATGATGTAAAAAAAGATGATAAGACATATCTTCCAATTCAATTAAAACAATCAGATGCTCATAAAAAGTCATGCAACAGAATTAGAGTAAATTCTTGGAAAAACGAATGTTTGTACTTAGATTGGAATGAAGATACAAAAAATGCAAAGCTAATAAACATTGCAAACAGTATTCTTTCTTATGGTTCAAAAGGACCAGATATTATTGCTCTTCAGGAAGTTGAAAATAATAATATTCTTAGTCAATTATTAGATTTATTAAGGCCATATGGATATATAGACTCTGCACTTATTGAAGGAAAGGATTACAGAGGCATTGATAATGCATTAATTACTAAGTTCAAGATTCTTGATTCTAAATTACATTACATAAAGTTTTCAGGTGAATTTGAAGGTAAAGATACTAGACCTATTCTTGATGCAACTATAGAAATAAATGGAGAAAAGCTAAAAATATATAATGTTCACTTTCCATCTGGATTTCATGACGTATCCATGAGAATTGATTCTTTAAATGCTTTATCAAAATTGCATAACGAACATGATTATCCAACCATTGCTCTAGGCGATTTTAATGTTAACACCAAAGAGGATAATCAATTAGATATTTATCAGTCTCAAGAGGCTTTTTGGAGTGTTGCTCACATTTTTGGGTGTAAAGATTGTAAAGGTTCCTATTATTATAATTACAGAAAAACATGGGAGTATCTCGACACCATATTTTTATCAAAAGATAGAAACATTTTATATATTAAAGATAGTATCGATATTTATAGAACTAAATCTAACTCTTATAGCGATACTGGAAAACCAAAAAATTTTAATCCTACAAAAAAATATGGTGTTTCAGATCATTTGCCAATGGTGGCAAAATTTAGAATTATTAATTAGACTTTAAAGTATCGTGGCAATCGCATTCTATTTGTTTGCAAAGGCTATGATTTTTATAGTGAGCATATGCAATAATCATCGAGCCTATTAAGGTAAGGGCTCTTTCTCCAGCTTCATCAAAAAGCGTATCAGAGAACAAGACTGCTGAGAGCAATACCATCAAACCTATAATACCTATTATGAAATAAGATGTTTCTTTATGATTCTTGTATCCAAGTCCTAAAGCAAGAATACTAATTGGGAATGCTGCTAGCAAAATAAAACCATGCACAATCTCGCTATCAACTGAAAAAGACAAGAAACTGTATGACAATATAATTAATGATGGAGCAAAAAAACAATGAATCACACATGCCATAGAAAGTCCTACAGCTAGTTTGTCAGAGTTCATTTGAGCTTTAATCATTTATTTTCTCCAACCACCTCTGTCAAAAATTCTTAAGTAGGTAAGTTGATCATGATCAGAATCATTAACCACTTTACAATAATCGCCAGATTCTACTAAAACAACATCACCAGCAGAAAGCTCATATGAGTCTTTATGCTCAATACCATATGAAGGATTTGATCCATGACCTTCATCAGAATTCATATATTCAACTATCTCCATGGTGCCTCTGCCATTGGTGATAACGTAAACAACATCTGAATCTATTAGTTTATGACCGATTGTAGACTTGCCTGGTTGAATTACAGTTTTGCTAGCAATAACTCTTTGAAGTAAATCGTTTGTCCATACTGTGTAATCATCAGTAACCTTTGATGGAGAACCGCCAATCCTGAAATTTGTGTATTTTTTGGCCATAATTTATTTTCCTTGGCTAATTATAATTATTTGTTATCAATATACCAGTATATATTTAATAAGGGTGTTGTTATAGATGAATATTTACTATACTAAATAAATCAAATTACATTGATAGAGGAGCATTTATAATGAGTAAAACATACACTAATCCAGAAACAATTGGACTTCATGCTGGATGGAGAAAAGACGATTCAACTAATTCTGTAGCTGTCCCAATTCACCAGACATCAAGTTTCCAGTTTGATGATTGTGATCATGCAGCTAATTTATTTGCGCTGTCAGAACTAGGAAATATTTATTCAAGGATTATGAATCCAACATGTGCTGTTCTTGAAGATAGAATAGCAGCTCTAGAAGGCGGGGTTGGAGCTTTAGCTGTTGCCTCTGGTCAAGCAGCGTCAGCTTATGCAATTCAAAATATTGCAAGAAAAGGAGATAACATTGTAGCTTCGTCTCATTTATACGGAGGAACTTATAACCAATTCAAAAACCCAATGTCTGACATGGGAATTGAGGTTAGATTTGTCGATCCAGCTGATCCAAATAATTTTGCTGAAGCCACCGATGAAAATACAAGAGCCTATTATGGTGAGGTATTACCAAATCCAAGTTTTGAAGTTTTCCCTATTAGTGAAGTTGCCGAAATTGGAAGACCTTTAGGCATTCCTCTAATTGTTGATAATACAGCTGCACCTGTAATTTGTAAGCCTTTTGAGCACGGTGCCGCAGCATTAATTCATTCAACTACAAAATTTATTGGAGGTCATGGAACTTCAATCGGAGGAATTATAGTTGATAGTGGTAATTTTGATTGGGAGGCCTTCCCGGAAAGACAACCTGCATTAAATAGTCCAGATCCATCATATGGCGGTGCTGTGTGGACTGAAGCTGTAAAACCTTTAGGACCAATAGCATACATCCTTAAAGCAAGAACTACTATCTTAAGAGATATGGGTGCAGCAATGAGTCCATTTAATGCATTTATGTTTATTCAAGGCTTAGAGACGCTTGCCCTTAGAATGAGAGAACATTCTGCAAATGCTGAGGTGATCGCTAAGTATTTATCTGAACATGATTCTGTTGAAAGAGTCATTTACCCATCTGTCATGGAGGGTTATGCAAAAGAAAGAGCTGATAAATATCTCACACGAGGTAATGGAGGCCTAATGGGTTTTGAAATTAAAGGCGGGAGAGAATCTGGTGAGAAATTTATTAATGCACTTGAGATGGTTTACCATGTTGCAAATATTGGTGATTCAAGAAGTTTAGCCATTCATCCAGGTAGTACAACTCATAGTCAGTTGTCAGAAGAAGAACTATTATCAGCTGGAATAACTCCAGGTTTTGTCAGGCTTTCAATTGGACTAGAGCATACAGACGATATAATTGCTGACTTTGAGCAAGCTCTATCGAAGATTTAGTAAATTTTGAGCCAGGAATTAGTAACTTATATAGTTCTTGGCTCGAAAGAAAGATTAAAGGGATTAAAACTTCCAACTTCAGACAAAGATGAGAGGTATCTGTTTGCCGACTTCTCTAGAAGTATTTCTAGAGAGAAAACATTAGATGAGCTTATAGCCAATTCAGATGGCACTTTAATAGTGTTGTTGCCACCCTCAGCAATTCCAAATAAAAAAGCAAAAAATGCATTAAAAAAGATTGCTATGCTTGATCTTTCAGCATGGGGATGGTTCCGATTCAAAGAAAAAAAAGATTTTTTAGACAACATTAAAAGATTTTCTACTACCATAAGAAATATACCTAAGTTAGAACAAGGAATTTTTTTTAGTAAACGGCTATATTTTTCAGTTGGCGGAATTGGATACTTTGGAATAGATCCATTTAA
>CACOZT010000003.1 GCA_902631785.1 uncultured SAR86 cluster bacterium | reverse complement strand
CTTGTAATATTTTTAGGTTAACAGATGATCAAATTTCAAAATTAGAAAATATTAAATATATATTTAGCGAAAAAGATAAATTAGCAAGATTTAATCCTGAAAATATTCTCCTAAAGGATATAGATCATGAAAAAGATGTTGTAATTCTAAAAGATGTGGGTCATTTCCCTTACTTCGAAGACCCTGATCTGATATCAAAAGAATTAGTCAGAATCATCAAAGGAGAATAATTTTTTTATAATATATTCACTACCCCATCTATCATTTGATCTATAACATTTTGCAGCATTCAAATCACTTTGAATATCTCCAACACATGTTCCAAAATTTGTATAAGAACTTATCCCACTATTTTTATCATATCCGGCTTCCGGCCACATGTGATCAGCGTTTAAATTCAAAATAGACATAATTTTAATGCCGTCTGAACATCCTGAGTAAACTATTTCTTTAAATTCTTCATAATGTTTATAAATAACTTCTCTTGAATTTTGGCAATTAAACTTATCCTTCCATTTCTCAATAAAAACAGATTGACTCTCATAAAAAAGCCCATCGGATGATATTTTTTTTACTGGAGGAATTGTTGCATCATTTGATGAAGCGTATGAAATAAAATTTACAGGTATGTCTGGTGTGCATGCAAAACCATATCTTGGCAAACCATTTACACTGATTGCTGCCTTGATAGATTCTGGATACATGCATGCATATGAATTAACAAACATTCCACCAGTGCTATTTCCTATCAAATAAACATCTTTTACGTTGTATTCATTCTGTAATTTTTCAATTAAATTTTTAATAAATTTTGTATCATCAACGCATGGAGCCCAACCGCATCTACCTCGGTCACAACCTGGAAACTTTGGATATATAATTCTTTTATCGTCAGCTAGACAATTATTTGATATTTCATCAAAAGAGGTAGATCTTATGATGTCGTTGAATGTTGTTACTAAAGTATTTTCTTGATCATAAAAATATGTCGATTCAGGATAAACTGCAATAAAATTATATTTATCTGCTAATTTGTTAAAACCTCCAGATACCTCACTTTCAAAGCCTGATGCGGTACCTCCATATCCATGAATTCCAAATACTATTTTTGTTTTAGTGTCATAATTATATGAATCTGGAACATAAATAAGATAATGCCTTAACATTCCATCTTCATATGTGTATATCTTTTCCATATCAGCAGAAAACAGATAATTGATAAAAAATAGTAAAAAAATATATTTCATATTCTCTCTATAAATGAATTTAGTAATTTATAAGCTTCTACTTTTTTAGTTCCACTGAAGACTTCATGCCTTTCTTCTTCAAAAATTTTAATATTTACATTATTAAAAAATTTTCCTAAAAAATTATATAAAGACATTACTCCCTTTTTAAAGTCACCTACAGGGTCCTCTGAGCCGGATATAACTAAAACGGGAATATTTTTATTTGCGCTATTATAATTTTTGCTTTTAAAACTATCTTCTATTCCTTGAGCCATATCCATCCACAAGCCATTAGTTACTTTGAATCCACAAAGATCATCCTGAACATAATCATCAACATTATTATTATCAGTTGAAATCCAATCACTTATTGTTCTAGTTGGCTTAAAATAATTATTAAATCTATTAGTTGTTATGGTTTCCATAACATTATTAATTCTGCCTCTGCCATTGAAAAATATATCAATTTTTATAATAAATTTTTGAGCTGCTATTAAAAATTTTGGGAATTTTGAAGATCCAGAGAGAATTAATCCATCAATTTTAAGTTCTTTTTTTATCATTGATAATGCGATCCAGGAACCCATACTATGGGCAAAAAGAAATTGCTTTAATTCTGGAAAACTTTTTTTAGTATCATTTATTAATATTTCGTAATCATTAACCACCAGGTCCCAGCCATTTTGATGATCAGAAAACTTACCGATATCATCTTTATTTAAAATTTTCTTCCCATGGCCTCTATGATCTATAGCAATTACATGATAACCATCATCATTAAGCTTAGATATAAGCCATTTATACCTTCCGATATGTTCAGCTTTACCATGGCAAATATGAACTATTCCTTTGGGATCTAAAATGTTTGATAAATGCACATATAAATAGCTATTATCAATGGAGGTGTTTAAAATCATAATTTATAATAATAGTATATAAAGTTTTTAAAATATTATGAAAGATATTCATATAGCTGGTACAGGCATTTGGTATCCAGAGGATACAATTAGTAATGATGAAATAGTGCTATCTTTTAACTCATACGTTGATAATTTTAATGATCTTAATAAAGATAAAATTGAAGATGGAGAAATACAAAAACTTGAATATTCTTCAACAGAATTTATTGAAAAAGCTTCCGGTATAAAAACAAGGCATGTAATTGATAAAAAAAATATCTTAGACATTAACAAAATGATGCCTTCTGTTGTTCATGAAGATGAATCAAAGATGTCAATTCATGCTGAAGTTGGGATTAAGGCAGCAAAAAAAGCTATGGATAATGCTGGGGTTACAGCATCTGATATTGATGCTGTCATATTAGGAACATCTCATGCTGCGAGAAACTATCCATCAGTTGCCATTGAAATACAAAATGAACTTGGAATCGATGGATACGCATACGATATGCTGGTTGGCTGTTCTTCAACCACATTTGCCATTAATAATGCTGTCAGCGATATTATCTCCGGAATTGCAGATACTATTCTTGTTATTAATCCAGAGATATCTACTCCATTTGTAAACTATGCTAAGAGAGATATTCATTTTATTTTTGGTGATGGTTGTGTTGCTACAATCGTTTCAAAAAATAATACTTCAAGCAATGGCTTTAAAGTTATAGATAGAAAATTAATTACAAAATTTTCAAATAACATAAGAAGTGATTGGAGTTACCTTGCAAGAGCCGCTAGTGATGAAAAATCCTATGAAGATTTACTCTTTTATCAAAATGGAAATAGTGTGTTTAAAGAAGTTTGCCCAATGGTTGCAAAGTTTATTAATAAACAATTAGAAGAAAATAATCTTAAGTCTGACGATATTAAAAAGTTTTGGTTACATCAGGCCAATGCGAGAATGGTTAACTTAATAGTTTCTAAAGTAATAGGGTCAGATAATTTTGATACTTCGCTTGCCCCACTTCCAATAGAAAAATTCGGAAATTTGGCAAGTGCAGGATCTATGTTTGCATTTAATCTTCACAATGATCTCAAATCAGGTGAGAAAGGTTTAATATGTTCTTTTGGTGCAGGTTATTCAGTTTGCTCAATAATTGTAGAAAAAACATAATTAAAATATATTTAAAATAATAAAACATTTATAATTCGAGCATGGGCGAATACGATGCAGTTTGGGTTTTTCTTATCTCTTTAGTTTTTGTTGGATTTTATATTTATATAGAAGCAAGGCCAAAAGGCTCGAACTTATTTGGAAATATTTCAGATACCATCAGAAGATTTTTTAGAAAAAGATAGATTGTTTAGTAAGAAGTTAAGTGTTTTTTTATTTACCTTTCTGGCTCTTATTTTAGGTGGATTGTCATCGTCAAATACTGCCGAAGATATATGGTACCAAGAGCTAACTAAGTCATCATTAAATCCACCTGGTTATGTATTTGGAATTGTTTGGCCAATTCTTTATGTATTTATGTCAATTTCTGCTTATAGAGCGTTTAATTCAATATACAAAATTTTCTATGTTCAGCTTTTCTTTAATACAATATGGTCTTGGTTATTTTTTGCATTTAATATGCCTGTAATTGCTCTTATTGATATATGGTTACTTATATTTTTAAATATTAAAATAACAATCACTCTTTTCAAGATAGATAAAATATCAACTTTTTTATATGTGCCTTATGTTCTTTGGTTATGTTTTGCGTCTTACTTAAATCTATTTATTGTTGTTAATAATTAGATAAAAATTCCTACGATAAGGCCGGTCATACATGATGCAAGTGTTGCTCCTACAAGAGCTTTGAATGAAACACTAATTAAATCATCTTTTCTTTCAGGAGCCATTGCAGTTATACCTGAAATCAATATGCCTACGGATGATAAATTTGCAAAACCACATAAACTATAAAATGTAATTAATTTTGATCTATCCGAAAGCTCTCCACTTTCTAAGGAAGCTAATGAAGGATATGCAACAAATTCATTTAAGGTAGTTTTAATTCCAAGTAACTCTCCAGCAATAACTGCCTCACTCCAAGGTATACCCATTAACCAAGCAATTGGTGCAAAAATATAACCTAAAATAATTTCAATTGATAAATCAAAACCTAGTTGATAAGAAATAGATCCCAGAATCGAATTAACAATATAAACCAATGCAATTACAGCGATAAGAATAGTACCAACACTCAATGCAATACTTGCTCCATCGGAAGCACCTCTTGTAACAGCATCCATTGTACTTTTGTAAACTTTTGGTACCTTATTTTCATTAAAATCAGTAATTGAATTAGAAGGAATCATAATATTTGCATACATAATTGCAGCAGGTACTGATAAAACAGAAGCAGTTATGAAATGTTGGATTAAGTTCTCATCGATAAAAGCATTCTCTAAAATACTTATAAGTGCCACCATCACTGAACCGGCAACAGTCGCCATACCAGCTGTCATGAGAATTAGTAATTCTTTATTTGATAATTTTCCAACATATGGTCTTACTAATAGTGGTGCTTCAACTTGACCGACAAATATATTAGCAGCAGCTCCTAGACCAACAGGCCCTCCAATATTAAATAGTTTTTGGCATGCTTTAGATATTAAATTAACGATAAAAGGTAAGATTCCCCAATACCATAAAATTGCAGATATGCATGCCATGACAATAATGTATGGAAGTACTCCAAATGCAAATGTTTCTAGCAGAGATCTATAAGGACTAACATTTTCTGATGGAGGATATCCAAAAACAAAATTAGCACCTTCTATAGTTGCTTCTTGAAGAATTACAACTCCATTCCCAAGCACTTCAAATGCACTTATTACAAAGGGTACTTTTAATAAAATAGCCGCTAACAATACTTGAGACAAAATGCCATAAAGAACATATTTGTAATTAATAATTTTATAATTATCAGATAAAGGAACTGCTATAAAAATTAAACCTATGAAACCAATGACTATTTGTAAAAGAGTATAAAAATCCATATTAATAAAGTTTGATTTCTTTAAGTCTTTGATCTAAAAAATCATCTGCAAGAATACCTTCGTCATCATCTCTAAAAATTGATTTCAAATTAATTGACGGAGCTGGGTGAAGAAAAAACGGAATACTGTATCTAGATTTTGATTCAGCCTCTTTATCTTGGATTACTCTGTGAGTAGTACTTTTTAATTGTTTATCAGTAACTAACTGCATCATGTCACCAATATTACAAACAATCGCTTCAGAGCTTGGCGCTACTTTGATCCAAGATCCATCCTTATTTAGAACTTCAAGACCCCCTTCTTCAGCGCCTATCAGAAGAGTAATTAAATTGATATCTTCATGTGCTCTAGCCCTGTGAGGATTTGATATTGATTCAACAGGTGGATAATGAATTGATCTTAAAAGTGAATTGCCCTTTTCTACCCATGGCGTAAAAAAATTATTATCAAGACCAAGTGAAAGAGCTATTACAGATAAAACTCTCGAACCAATTTTATGTAATTCGTTGTATAGCTCATCAAAATTTGAATTAAAGTCTGGAACTTGTTCTATAACTAAATTTTCGGGTATCTTTTTATCAAAAGTATTATCTATAACTGGTCCGTGATGCCAAAATTCTTTTTGATCTGCTATCTTTTCACCTACTGCTGTTTCGATGCCTTTTGGAGTGTACCCTCTTGCACCCTTTGAACCAACAGAGCTATAGGTATTTTTAACTTCAAAATCTAAATCAAAAAAAGTCTTTGCTGATTCATAACAATTATTAACAAGTTTTTTTGATAGGCCATGATCTGTAATTGAAAAAAAACCATGGTCTGAAAGTGCTTCTCTGAGTAAATTTATTGAAAAAGAATCGCCCTTCTCAATTTCTTTAAATGATAGCTCTGGTATTAAGTTGTTCATAATAAAAAAAGGCGGTATAAAACCGCCTTTAAATTATATATAAGTATTCTTAGAATTTATACTGAATTCCAAGAGATGCTCTCCATAAACTCTGTGTTGTTGATCTATCTATATTAAATGGATCGTCAAAGCTATATCTGAAAGCATTTCTACTATAGTCATATCTCTCATTATCAACAATTCTAAGGTCTATTACAGGGACTCTTCCTGAATAGTATCCATATCTGATAATACCTTTATCATCATCAATAAAGTTCAATAAATTCTCTAACGCAAAAGTTAGAACAAAAGTATCTCCTTCTCTAAATCCAGGAACTTCTTGAACTATATTTAAATCTAGTGAACTCTGCCATGGGAAATTTCCTGCATCTCTTGGTGCAATTTTTCCTGCATAATCCTCAAGACCCCATACGTTGTATAGGAAGTTCAGAACTTCTTCTTGTCTTTCATAAGCTTCAGTAGAACCTTCATTTAAACATTTATATGAATAACACACTAATGGATCATTAGCAGTAGGTATGTATAAAAGTGATGAGCTATCATCATTTAAATTAAATTCATAACCAAATGCTTTTGATTTATAGTCACTAGGTCGACTTGTATATGTATCAAATGTTGGATACTTAACATTTCCTGATTCTCTAGAAAAAACCAAGCTAAATGTTGTTGGTGCATTTGCTCCAAAGAAATAGTGCTTAGATGTTAATGTCATTAGAAGACTATGCTCTGTCTCATATGTTGATCTATTTTTAATTCTATTATTAAAATCAATTGCACCAGTTTTACCAAAGTTTGAATTTGAAGTAGATGATGTCATATCACTTCTGTTTTGGTGATCCTGTGCTGTATAAGCAAGAGTAACGAATGTATCTCCATCTCTAAATGCTTTTGACAAACTTGCAGAGAAGACTTCTCTGTCTCCACAACATACATTATATAGACCAGCATGATAGCCTCGAACTTCTTTTTGATCATATATAGGTCTGCCGTCTGGTGCTTTTTCAGTAGGCACAGTAGGCTCATCACCAATTAGAGGATATCCTGTATCTATAATTCTATACAAAGCCTCTTCTTCCTGTGATCTTAAAAGAGTAAGAGTCATATCAATGTCATAAGGTAAAACTCTGTTATAAGTAATATTAAGAATTTCTGATTCTGGCCACTCAAAACTTGGAGCAATAAAATCAACTTTACCCGAAACATTATTAGGGTTACCAATTGAAGCAATCACACAGTTAGGCTTTGAATTCGATCCTGAGAATACAAAATCGCTATATAACCCTGTTCCAGGACAGCCTCCATAAGAGCTGTTGTAATTTGCAATATTTGTACCAGTATTAGTATATGCATTTGAAATCCAAACATTTGGTAGCTTTGCTGAATAAGTACCATAAGTAATGTTTAAATCACTTAAATCATCAAGCATAATATCAAGCCCAACACGATATGTGAGCAAATCTGTACCTTTTATACCGCCATTCTTAAATCCATAAGTATTTTGAAAAGATGTATTTGTTGGAGTGTCATCACCAGAATATTCATCATATCTAATACCATACGTTAATGTCATAGTATCGGACATAGTATATTCATCCATTAAGTACATTGATGTAAGTTCATATTCAAAATCAGCAGCCGCATCTGCAACATTTCCAGTTTTTGCACCAGATGCAGAATATGAGCTGAATTGTCCAGCTTGAAGAGCTGCAAGATCATCAAACTCAAACGAACCATCTTCATCTACAATAAATACGTTGTATGTATCGTAAACACTATTTTCAAAACCAGCTGTAATCTTATGATTGTTTTGATAATAAGTGAGTTTGGCTTTGAAGAAATTTGTCTCAGTATCTAGGTCATTAGCCATCCTAAAGATATCTGGACCAGCAACAAACTCATATCCAAATGCTTCATCAATTGTGATACTTGGCATATTTTGACCAGCTGGTGAAACCTGATCAGTTGCAGTCTCTTTTGTTGATATGTATACCTCAGAAATTAAGTTATCTGCTAAATCTGATACAAGGTGGAAACTATTTGTAGTTGTTTCTTCAGATTTAATATATCTAGCAGAATATAAAGCTACTGTATTTCTATCAGAAGATGATCCTCTTAAATCAGTACCATAAACATCTTTATGATTAAAAGTTAGTCTATGTTTATCATTTATATTCCAATCTAATCTAATGGAAGTATTTTCTTGAGATGATTCAGTAGCACCAGTAGGCCCGAAAGGATCTTTGCCTATCAATGACTGAATAGCATTTCTTACTTGTGCTGCTTGATCAGAAGTAACATCAAGAATATTTTCTGCACCAGAGCCTTGAATACCATACCTTAATGGATTCGCAATCTCTGCTTCACTATAGGTTACATAGAAAAATAATTTATCTTTAATTATTGGGCCACCAGCAGCAAGTTCGTAAGCGGTATCATCTTTTGTAATATCAACATCCTCACCTTCTAACTTATCACCCATGAGAGAGTCCCCTCTATCAAAATAGGCAAAGTCTCCAGTGAACTCATTAGATCCACCCTTTGTGATGATGTCTATGACACCACCTCTAAATTGAGCATATTCGACTGAAGCAGGAGCTACTTTGACAGAAAGTTGTTCAATAGAGCCAAAGTTAATTGGACTTCTTTGAGATGGATAACCGTTATCATTAAGACCGAAATCGTCATTAAATGAAACACCATCTACCCTAATATCATTTGTTCTTGGATGTGCGCCACCTATTGAGATAGATTCTTCACCATCTTCTTCATCATCTAGAGTGACAAAAGGATTAAGCTTAAGAATATCTTTCAGATCTCTAGTTACGGATGGTGTGTTTGAAATAGTTTCGGCATCTATTAATGTTGTGAAGCCATCTCTATCAGCAGTAACACGAGAACCTGTGACGATAAGTTCATCCACTAAATCAGCGGATGCCATTGAAAAGGATAATCTCCTTGTATCACCAACAACTAGAGTAGTTGTTGCATTTTGA
The DNA here is from genome assembly GCA_902631785.1 of uncultured SAR86 cluster bacterium. GTDB lineage: Bacteria > Pseudomonadota > Gammaproteobacteria > Magnimaribacterales > D2472 > SAR86A. The sequence goes on along the minus strand of CACOZT010000003.1, from coordinate 116,087 downwards.
GATACTAACCCTGCAGCAGATACGGTAATTGTGTATGGACCTCCAGGTCTTAAACCACCGGCAAAGTATCTACCAGATTCATCCGTAGTTCTTGTAATTGATGTATTTGTTGGTTCATAAGTTATTTCAACCTGAGCACCGCTTACTGATCCAGTTGAAGTGGATACAGTTCCTGTGATATCAGATGTAAGTTCTTGTGATACAAGAAATGGTGAAATAAATATTGAAAGCAACGAGATTTTAAAAAAATTCCGAATCATAATTATATAGCCCCTAAATATAAAATTAGTTATACAGATAATATATATCAAAATCTGTTTAAGAACTATTACAATTTTGTGAATTTTTTTATGTATAAATTTAAACGCTAATTTTTATGATGCTTTCGTTTAATTGAGTTAAGAATATTTCCTTTAATATCTTTTATCTTTATTTCTATTGAGTCTTCAAAAATTTCAAGAACAGTAAAATTTTCTTGAGGGTATGTGTTCCCAATAAGATAATCATCAGTTTCATCAAATGAAGATCCTGGTTTATTCATAGAAGATGATGTAATTTCTATAATTTCATCTTTTTTGTATATACCAGCTCGATGCCTGTCGCCTGAAAAAAGCAAAGTTTTATCTTTAAATTCCTCTATCAAAGTAAAAAATTTAGATTTTTCATTTGGGAAATTGCTCCATTTTTCAAAGCGATGATTTTCAGCAATAATTTGTATTGAGCTAAAGATGAAAAGGAAATCGAAGTCGCTTTTAAGCTCATCCTCGAACCAATCCCATTGTTCTTCTCCTAAAATTGTTGCATCTAAATCTGTATTCTCAACATAATTACTTTTTTTACCCTTTAGTTTTGATCTAAAGAATCGTGTATCAAGAAAGATAAACTTAAACTTTTTTTCAAAAAAAACTTCATTTGTTGAGAAATATACGCCATCACGATTCGATCTATCATCACTTGTGGGTACTTCCCAAAAATTTAAATAAAGCTGTTGAGCTTTTTTCTTATATTTGTAATCGCTACCGCCATCATTTAATCCATAGTCATGATCATCCCATATAGAATAAATCTGAACTTCATTTAAAAAATTTGGAAGAATTTTTTTTTGTTTATCATAAGCACTTTTCATTTTTCTTAGGGATCCACTTGGTGTATCTCCATATACGTTATCACCTAAAAAAATAAAGTAGTTTAGTTTTTCTGCTTCAATTGTTTCCCATATTGGTTGTGGATAATCTTGATCAAGGCAGGAACCAAGACCTATTTTTACAGAATCAGAGTAAAGGTAATTACAACTAGATATAAAAAATAAGCAATAAGTTATAAATTTTTTAATCAATTTACTTTTATTTCATTTGATCCAAAGTATGGTTCGAGACAACTTGGGACATTAATAGTTTCTTTACCATCAAAATTATTTTCTATTAATGCAATCAAACATCTTCCAACCGCAAGCCCTGATCCATTAATTGTATGAACAAAATTATTTCCATCCTTAGATTTATATTTAATATTCGATCTCCTAGCTTGGAAGTCTGTAAAATTTGAACAAGATGAAATCTCTCTATACTTATTTTGACTTGGCATCCAAACTTCAATATCAAATGTTTTTGCAGAAGAAAAACCTAGATCACCAGAGCAAAGTTCTACTATTTGATATGGAAGTTCCAATTTATTAAGTATTTCGCAAGCATTATTTAGCAATGTTTCCAAACAATTCATTGAATCATTTGGATGGGTGATTTGAACAAGTTCAATTTTTTCGAATTGGTGTTGTCTTATAAGGCCTCTTGTATCTTTTCCATAGCTGCCTGCCTCTGATCTAAAACATGGGGTGTGAGATGTTACCTTTATTGGTAAATCTTTTTCATTAAGAAACTCATCTCTAAATAAATTAGTTAATGGAACTTCAGCAGTAGGAATGAGATAAAGTTTATCTGAGGTTTTAAATAAATCTTCTTCAAATTTAGGCAATTGTCCGGTTCCAATTAGTGATTCTTCATTTGCCATGAAAGGGACATAATATTCTTTGTATCCATTTTGTATAGCAGAATCGATCATAAAGGATATTAGTGAGCGCTGAAGTTTAGCTAAGTCCCCTTTTAGAACAGCAAACCTTGATCCTGATAATTTTGCAGCTAATTCAGTATCTATTTTTTTTGTAATCTCTAAATGGTCAAGTGTGTTATTAGTTTTAATTTCACCATGTTGACTTATAACTTTATTATCTTCTTCTGATGTGCCTATTGGAACAGAATCATCTGGAATATTTGGCATATCTAACAATAAACTATTTAATTTACTTAAGACTTCTTGAAGATCAGCATCTTTGTTTTCTAAATCAGAATTTTTTTCATCAATGATCTTTTTTAAATCAGACGTATCTTCACCAGAAGCTTTAAGCTTTCCAAATTCTGAGGAGAGTTGTTTTCTTTCAGCTTGAAGACCTTCTACATCAACTTGAAGCTCTTTCCTTGAATCATCTAAGGATTTAAAAGAGGATTCATCTAGTTCGTATCCACGTTTTTTTAATGCATTTTTTATATCTTCTAAATTATCTCTTAATTTTTTAATATCTATCATTATCTTGCGATTATTGTTCCAATGTATGTAGCAGCAATAGTTATAACTACAGTAAACATTATATATGAAAGCGCATGAATTAAATTTGTATTAGCTATCATAATAGTCTGATATGTGAGAGCAGACATTGTTGTGAAAGATCCTAAAAATCCAATAATAAAGAAATAATATGTGGTATTTTTTTCTGGCATTGACGTTCCGATTATTAAGCCAATTAAAAAACATCCTAGAATGTTTACTAAAAGAACAGAGTAAGATGCAGAATTATTTAAATACTTCTCAAGGAACTCATTAATAGCAAATCTTGATACTGCTCCAAGCGCTCCACCAAATCCAACAAAAAAAATTTTACTTATCATTGTTTAGAGAAATTTATTAAATTATCTACATTCAAATTATCTTTATATTTGATTTGTAATTCATTATTACTAAGAAATTCAAAATAGTAAGTTTTATCATCATTTATTATTTTTAAATTTTTACTGTTAATTTGTTCCAAACTCAATAGCTCTTTGTCAAATCCGTTTTTAATAAAATTTAATAGATTGTTTGAGATGTCCTCATTTTTAATAAATCTTTTTTGATTAAATTCTAAGTCATGAACTTCAACTCCATTTTTATTTATTAAATAAATTTCTTTGAATGGAGATGTAATCTCTATCTTTATGTTGTTTTCTAAATCTCTATAAAAAGTTCCATAAGATTTATCAAAACTATTATTTGCACTATTAAAACTAGTTTGAGTGAATTTTAAGTTATTTTTAAAGAATCCATTTAAGAGCTCTGTTGGATCTGCTGAAACTATAAAACTTAAAAGCAATAAGAAATGAATATATATAAATTTCAATTTAATCTCTTTTAGGGACTAAAACTTCTCTTGAGCCATTTGAACTCATTTCTGACACAAGTCCTGCCTCCTCCATAGTCTCAATAAGTCTTGCTGCTCTGTTATAGCCAATTCTTAATTTTCTTTGAACAGCAGATATTGATGCTCTTCTTGACTCTATAACAAAACTTACAGCCTCATCATATAACTCATCTTGTTCCTCTGAGTTACCCATATCAGCGCCTGTCCATCCTGGTATTGGCCCAGTATCTTGACTAGATGAAGTAATTTCATCTACATAATTAGTTTCTGCCCTCGATTTCCAGTCATTAACAACTCTATGAACTTCATCGTCTCCAACAAATGCTCCATGTACTCTTACGGGCACACCGACGCCTGGTGGTAAATAAAGCATATCTCCATATCCAAGTAATTGTTCTGCTCCGCCTTGATCTAAGATTGTTCTAGAATCAATTTTTGTAGAAACTTGAAAAGCTATTCTTGTTGGTATATTTGCTTTAATAAGTCCTGTTATGACATCTACTGATGGTCTTTGTGTTGCTAATATAAGATGGATTCCTGCTGCTCTTGCCTTTTGGGCTATTCTTGCAATTAAATGCTCAACTTTTTTTCCTACCAACATCATCATATCTGCGAATTCATCAACAACAACAACTATAGATGGAAGTACTTCAAGATATTCATCTTCATCTTCCTTTAAAGGATTAAGTAATTGTTTTCCATTTTTCTCAGCATCCTGAATCTTTTTGTTATATCCTGCTAAATTCCTCACTCCCATCATTGACATTAATTTATATCTTCTGTCCATTTCAGCCACACACCATCTGAGTCCATTAGATGCATCTGTCATATCAGTTATTACCGGGGTAAGTAGATGAGGTATTCCATCATATACAGCCAATTCCAACATTTTTGGATCAACTAATATTAATCTAACTTCCTCAGGATCAGATTTAAACAATAAACTCAACAACATGGCATTAAGTCCAACAGACTTTCCTGATCCAGTTGTTCCAGCAACTAACATATGTGGCATTTTTGCTAAATCTACAACAATGGGATTGCCAGAGATATCTTGACCAAGTGCAACGCTCAAATTAGACGGAGAAGCTTTGAAGGCCTTAGAAGAAAGTATTTCAGTAAGCCTTACCATCTTTCTATTATTGTTAGGAATCTCGATACCAACATATGATTTACCCTCGATAACCTCTACAACTCTTACGCTACTGACAGAAAGTGATCTTGCGATATCTTGAGCAATATTTGTAATTTTGCTTGCTTTTGTACCTGGAGCAGGCTGAATTTCAAATCGAGTTACTACTGGGCCAGGTAAAACTGATTCAACAGTGGCTTCAATTCCAAATTCTTCAAGTTTGGCCTCTAGAAGTTCTGCGATTTGATTTAATTCACTTTCAGATAAAGAACTTCCGTCATCTAGAGCTCTATCAAGCAATTCAGTGCTTGGCATAATAGCTTTTTCTTTATTATATTCTTTATCTATATCAATATTTTCTTTTGTTACTTCCTTTAATGGTGATTCATTTTTTATTGGCAAGTCACCTTGTTTAAGATCCTCAGTATGTTTTTCTTTAATTTGTGGTTCTTTTGAAATTTTAGGTTTTGGTGAGGGTTTAACTTTATTATCATTTTTGAATTGCATTGTAGTAACAATTTTTTTTACTTTTCCAAAAAAAAGAGTAGCTAAATTTTTTAGGCTTTGTACAAACTTTAATATAAGTTGGAGGCAAAATTTACCAGAAATGATTAATAGTTCTCCTGTCTTATCAAGGGTTTTTAACCAAGAAAAATTGAAGGCTAATGAGGTTGCAGGTATTAGCAAAATAACAAGAAAAATCAATGCTCCTATGTCACCAATCGAAGAGGACAACGAGGTAATTACTTCTTTACCTATTAGACCACCAAAGTTATCAAGAAAATAGAAATATCCAATTGAACAAAAACAAACTAATAAAAGCATAGAGCTAAGCAGTCTTACTATGGATTTGTTTAAAGATGAGTAAGGATCTTCATAAAATAATATTTCAACAGCCCAAACACTACCAATAAGCAGCACTAAATATCCACCGAAACCAAAGATTACATATAAAAAATCTGATATTTTTGCCCCAAGTGGACCGCCTAAATTATTTATTGTTTCATTGGAATTTTTATTAAAAAATCCAGAGTCAGAGACGTCATAAGAGACAAGTGAAATAAATATATATAATGAAAATGCAATCAGAAAAAAGCTTAAAAAATTTAAAAGAGTATTTTTTATATATGGAGGCATTTAACTGTATCTAATTATTAGTCTAATTATAGGCATAAACCATAACAATTTCTTTATATTCAATTATAATTCATGTGATGTCTGAGAATCATAACAAATTAATAATTTTAGGATCAGGTCCTGCTGGATATGCTGCAAGCATTTATGCTGCTCGAGCAGGATTAAACCCAATAATTATTGCTGGCATGCAAGAAGGAGGTCAATTAACTACAACAACTGATGTAGAAAATTGGCCTGGCGACAGTGATGGTCTTCAAGGTCCAGAATTAATGGAACGCATGAAAAAACATGCACAAGAGTTTGATGTTGAAATAATTAATGATCATATAAATGAAGTTTCATTAACTGAAAGACCGTTTATTTTAAAAGGTGTTAATGAATATAGTTGTGACTCTCTAATTATTGCAACTGGTGCTAGTGCTATGTACCTTGGTCTTCCGTCAGAAAAAAAATATCTAGGTAAAGGTGTTTCTGCATGTGCAACATGTGATGGTTTCTTTTACAAAGATCAAGATGTTGCGGTCATTGGTGGAGGTAATACTGCAGCTGAAGAGGCATTATATCTCTCAAATATATGTTCAAAGGTTTACCTAGTTCATAGAAGAGATGAACTTCGAGCAGAAAAAATTCTTCAAGATAGAATCTTCAAACAAGAAAAAGAGGGAAAAATAGAAATTCTATGGGATACACAACTAGTTGAAGTTTGTGGTGATGACATGGGGGTAACATCAATTAAATTAGATAATAAAGGTAATGAGATCACAAAAGATGTTATGGGTGTCTTTATTGCAATTGGACATAAGCCAAATACTGAAATATTTGAGAAACAGTTAGAAATGGATAATGGATATATCATTATTAAATCTGGATTAAATGGCTCTGTGACTAGCTCTTCTGTAGAAGGTGTTTTTGCTGCTGGAGATGTATCAGATCAAATATACAGACAAGCAGTTACTTCGGCAGGTTTTGGATGTATGGCAGCTCTGGATGCTGAAAAATATTTATCTGAATCATAATATGAAATTTAAAGGATATCTTGTTAGAGAAAAAGATGGAGTTTTTAGTGGTTCAATAGAAGATATTGATACGCCAAAACTTGAAGAAGGACGTGTATTAATTAAGGTACATTATTCATCGTTGAATTATAAAGATGCACTAGCTGCATCAGGAGCAAAAGGTGTAGCGTCATCATATCCGTTTGTGCCTGGGATAGATATTGCTGGAGAAATAATTGAATCATCTACTTCAGATTTTTCTAGTGGCGATAAAGTTGTTGCAACTGGATATAAAATTGGAATGTCAGAATTTGGGGGTTTTGGAGAAATTGTTCATCTTCCAAGCGAATGGGTAATTAAAATGCCATCAAATTTAGATTATATAAAATCAATGTCTTATGGAACTGCTGGTATCACAGCCGCAGCTTGTATAAAAAAAATTGTTGATGGTGGTTGTTCAAATAAACTTCCAACTCTTGTATCAGGTTCGACAGGTGGTGTTGGATCTATAGCGGTAGGTATTCTTGCAAAAATTGGATATGAAGTTCATGCGATTTCGGGAAAATCCTCACAGGTCGATACTCTTAAAATGATGGGAGCTAATCAAATATTAGATAGAAATGAATATATGTCAGATCCTATTAAGCCTATGGATAAAGCTCAATACTCTGCAGCGGTAGATACTGTTGGTGGTGACATTTTATCAAAAATGCTAACTATGATTGCAAACCATGGTGTTATTTCATGCTGTGGGAATGTTGCTGGACCAAAATTCTCTTCATCCGTATTTCCTTTTATATTGAGAGGAGTTCAGTTATGTGGAATCGATTCGGCAGAATCATCTATAGAACTAAAAAAAGAATTATGGGAGTTATTATCAAACAAATGGTCTCTAGATCTTTCAAATCAAACAAAGATTGTTAAAATTTCTGAAGTTGGAAAAGAAATTGATAAAATTCTTAAAGGCGATCAAATTGGCAGAGTAGTTATAAAACATGGAGATTAAATATGAAAGATGATTACGAAGACTTTTATGAGTCAGAAGAAGCAAATCTAGACAGCAAAAGTGATGCTAAGGTTATTTTCTTTCTTATTATTGTTGCTGTTATTGCAGTGACCTATTGGGTGGCAGCTCAATAAACTATCTTGGCTTCATCCTCATACCTGAGTCCAATCTAATTGTCTCACCATTTAGGTAAGTATTTTCAACAATATGAACTGCTAAATCTGCAAATTCATTAGGTTGCCCAAATCTGTGTGGAAATTGAGTGGATTCTAATAGGGGATCTCTCACTTTATCAGGAGCCAATTGCATAAGAGGTGTATCAAAAATTCCTGGTGCAATAGTACAAACTCTAATAGAGTGTCTTGCTAAGTCTCTTGCAGCAGTTATAGTTAATCCAATTACACCAGCTTTTGATGCGCTATATGCTGATTGTCCAATTTGACCCTCGATACCAGCAATAGATGCTGTATTAATGATTACGCCCTTTTCACCCTTTTCATCTGGCTCATTTTTATCCATCAATTCTGCGGCTATTCTCATTACATTAAAAGTACCAACAAGATTTAAATTTACTATAAATTGGAAAGCATCCAAGGGATGTGGCGCCTCTTTTCCCAGTATTCTTCCAGGATATCCAGTACCAGCACAATTAACGGCGATATGAAGACCTCCAAAATTTTCTTTTATTTTATTTACTGCCTCAACTACAGGATCTTCTTTCATGATATCAGTGGAGATAAACATAACTTTATCTTCACCTAAATTTTTTATTATCTCTGAGGCCTTTTCTTCATTTATATCTAATATTACTGCTTTGGCACCTTTGTCTACATAAGCCTCAACGGTTGCTTGACCCAACCCAGATGCACCACCTGTTACTAACGCTACTTTATTATTAAGATCCATGTGTTCTCCTAAAATTACATCAAAATTATAACTTTTTTTTATATAAAAAATAATAATTCTATTATTGGCACGTAAATTGCATAAGTATTAGTAAGTATATTTAAAAGGAGATTTAAATGAAAAAATTAATACTTTTAATAACAATGGTTTCACTGCCATCATTTGCTTCTGTGAGTGCAAATGTTAGCTTTGCAAGCGATTATATTTGGAGAGGAATGACACAATCCGATGGACCTGCTGTTCAAGGTGGATTTGATTATGCTTCTGATGGTGGTTTCTATGCTGGGCTATGGGGATCAAATGTTAACTTTAATGACGGTGCCGGCTCAGAGCTAGATCTTTATTTTGGATATGGATTTGAAATTGGTGGTGTTGGTATAGATATAGGTTACATTGAGTACAGATATCCTGAAAACGATACCGATCTAGATTTTGAAGAGATCTATGTTGGTTTGAGTATGGGTGACCTTGGTCTTACATATGCATCAGGTGTCGATGGTGCTCCAGATTACACCGAAGTTTCATATGGTATAGGTCCAGTAGGTGTTTCTTATGGTCAATATGATGACTATGGAGATAACTACGCGATATCTTATGGATTTTCATGTGGATCTTATGATTGTGCATTTTCTTACTCAGATTTTTCAGATGATGGATACGGTGCAGATGAAGATGCATTTGTATTCTCAGTATCTGCGAGCTTATAAGATTTATGAAACTTGTAAGTGCAATAATCAAACCTTTTAAGCTTCAGGAAGTTAGAGAAGCCTTAGTTAATGCAGGTATTGAAGGACTAACAATTACAGAAGTTAAAGGTTATGGAAGACAAAAAGGACATACAGAAATGTACAGAGGTGCAGAATATTCTGTTGATACATTACCAAAAATTAAGCTAGATATTCTTGTAGAGGATGAAAAAATGAGCAATGTTGTTGATGTAATTACAAAAACTGCGAATACAGGAAAAATTGGTGATGGAAAAATCTTCATATCAAATATCGAAGATGTAATAAGAATCAGAACTGGTGAAACAGGTTCTGATGCTATCTAAATAAGGAGAAAATATGGAAGAAATTAAATTTGCATTGGATACATTTTATGCCGTTATGGCAGGTGCATTAGTTATGTGGATGGCGGCAGGATTTACTATGCTTGAAGCTGGACTAGTACAAAAGAAAGATGTATCTGAAATTGTTACTAAAAACCTGGGGCTATATTCAATAGCATGTATTATGTACTTGATTTGCGGGTTTGCCCTTATGTATTCAGGTAGCAGTTCGTTTTTTGGACTATTTCCTGGCATTGATACCTCATGGGGTCTATCAACTTCCACTGAAGCAGATCCTATTATGTATGGAGCAGAAGGCTCAATATCAGATGGCGATTTTGTTGGTTACTATTCTCATCAAGCTGACTTCTTTTTCCAAGTAGTTTTTGTTGCTACTGCGATGTCAATTGTTTCAGGAGCAGTTGCTGGAAGAATGAGATTACTGCCTTTCTTTTTATTTGCTGTTGTATTAACTGGTTTTATTTATCCTACTCAAGGTTTTTGGAACTGGGGTGGTGGATTTGAAGGAATGGGTATTTCATATTCCGACTATGCTGGTTCAGGTACTGTACACTTATGTGGTGCCGCAGCTGCTTTAGCTGTAGTTACCGTCTTAGGACCTAGAAAAGGTAAATACAATTATGATGGTTCTGTTAACCCAATGCCTGGATCAAACATACCGATGGCTGCACTTGGTGCATGGATCTTATGGTTGGGTTGGTTCGGATTTAATGGTGGTTCAGAATTAAAAGTTTCTGAAGTTAGTAGTGCTACTGCAGTAAGCCAAGTATTTTTAAATACAAATATGGCTGCAGCTGGAGGTGTTGTAGCAGCTTTGTTACTAAGTCTTGGTTTAACTGGCAAAATGGATGTAACTATGGCTATCAATGGGGCTATTGCAGGTTTAGTTTCAATTACTGCTGATCCTCTAAGTCCAAGTGGCGGAACATCCGTTATCGTCGGAGCGATTGGAGGAATAATAGTTTACTTCTCTATTTTATTTTTAGAGAAAAGAGGAATCGATGACCCTGTAGGCGCTATATCTGCTCACGGTGTTGTGGGTATTTATGGTGTTCTTGTAGTAAGTTTAACTGGTGGAGCTGATTTCCTTGGCCAACTTACTGGTGTTGTTATGATTGCTGCATTTACATATGTTGCTAGCTACGGTGTAGTTAAGTTAATTGATAGGATTATGCCAATTAGAGCAACTGATGAAGAACAAGATCTAGGTCTAGATGTTACAGAGATAGGCATAGAAGCTTATCCAGAGTTTAAATAATTTAATTGTAATGACGTTCATAGTGCTCCCCCAATAACTAAGTCATAACATTAAATTTTTAGAGAAGGGTTACAAAAGTAGCTCTTCTCTTTTTTTGCACAAATATCGTGCAAATAACTATTTTTATATTGGCATAAATATTGCATGTATTTATATATATATATTTTGGGAGCATTTATGAGACCTTTTTTGTTATCACTATCATTTGCATTTTTTTCATTTAATTTATCTGCTGACAATTTAAATTCGGGTGACACATCCTGGATATTAACCTCAACGGCTCTAGTTTTGTTTATGACATTGCCTGGATTGGCTCTTTTCTATGGTGGCTTAGTAAGATCAAAAAATGTTCTTTCTGTGCTAATGCAGTGTTTTTCTATTGCATGTTTGATATCGGTTTGTTGGGTCGTTTATGGATATAGCTTGGCATTTAAAGGTGATGGAGCCTTTATAGGTAATTTAAGTGCCATGTTCTTAAATGGAGTTGAAAGAGATTCTATGAGTGGGTCCTTGCCTGAATCTGTTTTTGTTTCATTTCAAATGACTTTTGCAATTATCACACCAGCACTTGTAGTTGGTGCATTTGCAGAAAGAATGAAATTTTCTGCAATGTGTATTTTTTCAGTTGTATGGTTCACCCTTGTTTATCTTCCAGCTTGCCATATGGTTTGGGGAGGTGGTTATTTAGGCAATAAAGGAGTAATTGACTTTGCAGGTGGTCTTGTAGTTCACGCTACTTGTGGACTTGGAGCATTAGTTGCAGCAATCTACTTAGGAAAAAGAAAAGGATTTAATGTTTCCCCTCTTCCTCCTCATAACAGAACAATGGTAATGATAGGTGCCTCAATGCTATGGGTTGGATGGTTTGGATTTAATGCAGGAAGTGCTGTTGCAGCAGATGGATCAGCTGGCATGGCTATGCTTGTTACTCACATCAGTGCTGCTGTAGGAGCCTTAACATGGATGGGAATTGAATGGATAAAGTCTGGTAAAGCCACTATCGTAGGTATTTCAACTGGTATGGTTGCTGGGTTAGCAACTATCACGCCTGCCTCAGGAACAGTAGGTCCTGCTGGAGCTTTATTGATTGGGTTATTGGCAGGATCTGTATGTTTCTATGCAACGCAAATGGTCAAATCATATTATGAGATTGATGACTCTCTAGATGTATTCCCTGTTCATGGTGTTGGAGGTATGCTTGGTATAGTTATGCTTGCAATAGTAGGAAATCCTGACGGATTTTTAGGTTCTGGAGCTGCGGGTATATCTGAAGATGGTGCATTTGCTCAATTACTCCTTCAGTTAGAAGGAATATTTGTTATAGGACTTTGGACTATTATCGCAACCTATATCATTCTTAGATCTATAAATATGTTTACAACAATTAGGGTATCTAATGAGGCAGAAGAAGAAGGATTAGATATTAATGAACATAATGAGCATGGTTACAGCCTATAAAACAGAATTAGAATATTGATTCAGTAAATAAGGTCTCATATCTTCTGGTATTAGATTCATTCTTCCTTCAAGATAATCTATTGCTTCATTAATTTCTTCAGGTGGGTATTCAGCTCCATGATTTAGTTTTCCTTGTATTACTGCAGCTGCATGGTTGGTAGGATGCAAAGTATATGATTGTTTTATAGCATGAGTAATTTGATCAGAACATTCTTCATATGAATTATTGTTGAAGTGCATAACCTCTCCAATGTTTAAATTTACATTTCCTTTATATCCATTTATTCCTTGAAATATACTTTCCATATCCTCTTTTCTTTCCTTTATATATTTTTGGTTGAGATCAGTTAAGTACATCTCTTTTGCTTTAAGAAGATCGTTAGGATCTTTTTCATAAGATATTGAGACTGGAATCACATTTAAACTATTAAGGTAATCATTAATAGGTAATTTCTTTCTTGCATTTAAATGTATCATTTTAATAACGGATGGATCTGTATAATCGTTACCGTCTTTAGATCTTCCTTGTTTTTGCGCAATCCAAATAGACTCATTTTTATTGATTATCGTATTGAATATAAACTCTGATGCTAAATTTAAGCTTTTATAAATATCTCTTTTCGATTTATCGCTTCTATCAATAATAAAACTTTTATTTAACCGCATTAGATCAGAAGCCCACTCCTCGCTTAATAAATTATTTCCAACTGCGTTATAAGTCGTCTTATATTTATTTTGATGTAAGGCTAAATTAAGCAATGCAGAGTCCAGAGTTATATCTCTATGATTTGCTATAAAAAGATATCCTTTTTTTGAATCTAAGTTCTTAATGCCTGATACTGAAAATTTTTTGATTGAATTGTTAATTACTTCAGAGACAACTGCTTCAAAAGCATTTTGGTACTCATTGACACTTTTTATATTTTTGATTCTAGTTTTAATAGCTAAGCTAAGAATCTTTCTAGAAAAAGGTAAATACCTGATTTTATTGAATCTACCTGTAGAAAATAACATTTTTAAAAATCTTCTATTATTAGATAGGTTTATCAAAACTTGATGAACTTCATCATCATGATATGGTCTTATGGAATCAAATTTTTTCACAGAAATATTTAACTTCTTATTTAAGATATATTTTACAATATTAACGTATACAATATCGATCAATGAAAACTTATCTAGAATATGATGGTCTTGAAGTATTGGCTCACAGAGGTGGAGCTGAAGAAGCAGCAGAAAATACTCTTGAATCATTTGAATACTCAATATCTTTAGGTTGTAAATTCATTGAAACCGATGTGCAAGTATCATCTGATGGAGTTCCATATATTTTTCACGATAATGATCTTAAAAGGATCTGCGATATATCTGCTAAATTTGATAGCCTATCCAGTAAAGAAATTGATAATTTAAGAATATTTGGTGATTATAAGATTCCTAAATTAATCGATGCTTTATATTCATTCCCCTCAACTTCATTCCAAATAGACTTTAAAACAGATGAGGTTGTAAATCCTGCATTAGAAGTAATTTCAAAATCAAATGCTTCAGAAAGAGTCTGTGTAGCAAGCTTCAATAGCGATAGATTAAATAATGTAAGATCAACTCATCCAAATTTGTGCATATCAATGGGTCCAAAAGAGGTTTTAAAAATACTGCTATCAAGTTTTGGTATATATAGAGGAACTGTGCCCGGTGACTGTCTTCAAATTCCTATATCGTATTATGGTGTTCGGATTGTTACAAAGAGATTTGTTAATTACCTCAAATCAAAAGAACTTAAAATTATGGTTTGGACAATTAATGACGTTAACACCTTCAAATATTTAATCGATCTTGAAGTTGATGGAATAATAACTGATAGGCCAAAGCTTCTATTTGAAACACTCAAAAAATCTTAAAGATATTTTTTTATAAATCTCGTAATAACAGCATACATAGGAATAATTATTGCAGTTGTAATTAATAATTCTATGGTATTTGAATAATCAAGCATGCTTCTTATAAAAGGCGCTATCACAAATGCTGTTATAGCTCCTAAAATACTATAAAAAATAATAGACTTTGCGCTAAATAGTTTCATCAGTATCAACAAAATATAAAACAATAATACCCAGTATAAATAGAATTAACAGTGGTAGTAACATTAAAGTAGTATCTTTAAATATTGCTAAGAAAATTCCTATAAGTGCAGGTCCAATAAATGCTGCAGCCTTTCCAAAAGTATTAAATATTCCAAAAAATGCTCCCGCTTTATCTGATGGTATCAATTTGGCAAATAAACTACGAGAGCTTCCTTGAATACCGCCCTGAATAAATCCTATCAATCCTGCAAGAATGTAAAATTCAACTCCATCAGATAAATTAAATGAATATAAAATTAATATAATATAAATAATAATTGTTATATTTATTACAATTTTATCCCCATATTTTTCAGCAACAAATGCCCACATTAATGTCGATGGAAACGCCACAAATTGAACAAGAATAAGAGCAATAATTATTGAGCTTGTATCAAGACCTAAATTCAGTGCAAATGTCGATGCAAGTGCAATTACAGTATGAACACCATCGATGAATAGAAAAAAAGCTATCAAGAATATAAATGCATTCCTATACTCTGAAACGGATCTAAGAGTGTTTATAAAATTTTTAAAAGAATCTTTGAGAACATTTTGTGATGAATTAATTACTCTTTCTTTATAAGTTATTGATAAAGGCAATAAAAATATTGTCCACCAAACAGATACAGTTATAAATGACCATCTTATAGCATCGGCTTGAGACTCTAATCCAAATATTTCAGGATAAAGACTCATCAAAGCATTTACTAAGAAAAGTAACCCTCCACCAAAATATCCCCATGCATAACCATAGCCAGAAATCTTGGAAAATAAATCAGGTGATGCTATCTGAACTAGAATTTTGTCGTATAGAACATTTGATGCAGAAAAAAAATAATTAGCTATACCAAAAAAAACCAATGCATAGAGCCAAGCTCCGACTTGAAGAAAAAAAAGCAGTCCAACACAAATAATGGATATTGAAACCATTGATATAAACATTATTTTAGTAGATTTACTTATATCTGTAATAGCGCCAATTAAAGGTGCTGTAAATAACAAAGTTAAATTTGAAATTACAAGGGTCCAGCTTAAATATTCTGCAGATAAGGTAGAGTCAATATTAGATGCCCAATATTGATTGTAAAAAATAGGAAAGAATGCTGCTAAAACAGTAGTTGCAAAAGCTGAATTTCCCAAATCATAAGATATCCAAGCTTTAATTTCTTTAGATAGTTTTGAATTACTCAAGATTAAATAGTTATGAACTTTTAAACATTTTATCTTAAAAAATCATTTGAAAAAGTATTAATTTTTGATATATTTTTTTTAAGGGGATACATGATGGACGATGCACTTACTTTAAAGTATGGTTCCTACTTCGCAATAGGGATCGGAATAGTGATATTTTTACTTGGCCTAGGCGCTTATATTTATTTTTAACCTGGCGGCCAATTAAGAGACCTTCCTGATAGAAGGTGAAGATGAAGGTGAAAAACACTTTGTCCTGCCTTGGCTCCATTATTTATTACCAATCTAAAGGTTTCATCTAATTCAAGTTGTTTGGCTATTTTGCCAGCAACTAACATTAAATGGCCTAATATGTCCTGATCTTCAGTTGATGCATCAGACAATTTAGGAATTACTTTTTTTGGAATAATCAATAAATGAGTGGGTGCTTGGGGATTAATATCCTCAATTACAATAGAAATATCATCTTCATAAATAATTTCAGCAGGTATTTCTTTATTTATAATTTTTTCAAATAAGGTTAACGACATTTTAAATGAAGGTTCTAAAGAATCTAAATCCAATATAAAAAATAGCTGCAGTCATTAATATAGCCAAAAATATGATTAATAAATCTCTCAAGGTTTGTAAAAACCTTCCTTGCCTACTAGCTTTGATCAATTGATATAACAGATATAAGATCGCTATTGAGCTTACTACCAATATAAACATACTTAACATATTTTTATCCTATTAAAGATCCAACACCGCTTACCAGTAATGCAAGAGCAATTCCCCAACACGAGCATGCAACGACATCAGCAATATAAAATCTTACAGCTTTTAGATCAGAAATACCAAGCAAAAAAGGAACAATTGGTCTTATGGCAGGAACAAACCTTCCCAAAATTACAGTATATTGTCCTGTTTTATCCAAAAATTTTTGAGCTCTTTTTATTGTCTTTTCTCTTTTAGAGATAAATTTAGTTGCTAATAAGCTAGGTCCAACCGTTTTCCCAAAAAAGAAACCTGAAACATCTCCTAAGTGAGCACCAAGCATTGCCACCATCACTATTGAATATAAAGGTAATAACTCCATATTGAAAACAAAAATGCAAACCGAAAATAAGATAGCACTTGAAACAATAATTCCAGATAAAATGAATGATTCCATAAAAGCAAACATGAAAATAGCAATCCAAGCTAATTCATTATTGTTACTAAGAAAAGACTCTATATTCTCAAACATATGTAATTAAAAAAAGATATTTTACTTCAATATATTTAAGGTGTGATATAAATTAAACTAATTAATTGCTTATGAAAAATATAGAAGAATTTGAAGTTAAAGTATCTGAAAAAGATATTGATTTACTAAATAAAAAGATAGATCTAACAAGATGGCCTGATGAAATAAATCATAGATGGTCTCATGGAACGGATCTTAATTTCTTAAAAGAACTAACAAACTATTGGCGAAATGAATTTAATTGGCGAGATCATGAAAAGAAGATTAATGACATTGGTAGCTACAGATATACAACTAAGTCAGGACTTAAACTTCATTTTCTTCATTCAAAGTCAAAAAAAGACAATGCTATTCCACTAGTAATGACTCATGGATGGCCTGGAAGCATCCAGGAATTTTTAAAAATAATACCAATAATTCAAAAAAACTCTGATATACCAATTGATATTATTTGCCCTTCTCTGCCAGGATTTGGATTTTCCGATAAACCAAAAGAAGTTGGTATGGATTCCAAACAGATTGCTATTTTGCAGCATGAGCTCTTAATAGCTCTTGGATATGATAAATATATTGTTCAAGGTGGTGACTGGGGAGCTACCATAAGCAAATGGATGGCTGAACTTTATCCAAATCATTGTATTGGCATTCACCTTAATATGATTATTGCTTGGCCACCTGCTGATAAAGATCCATTAGAAAATACCTCACAAGAAGAACAAAAATTAATGGCAAATTATGAAAAATATAAAGAACAAGGAGTTGGATACTATGAGATACAAAAAACAAAACCACAAACACTTGGTTATGGCTTAAATGACTCTCCTATTGGACTGGCTGCTTGGATTGTAGAGAAGTTTTATGGCTGGTTTGATGGTGAAGAGAATAAACTAGTTGTTTCAGATGATGAGGTTTTGGCAATAGTTTCTTTATATTGGTTTAGTGAATCAATAACTTCATCAACAAGGTTGTATAAAGAAAATGGAGACTTAGGATTTTCTTTTGAGAACATAAAGCAACCTATGGCAGGCGCAGTTTTTGAAAGAGACTTGATTGCACCTCCAAGAGCATGGGCTGAAGAAATCTATAATGTAGTTCAATGGAATACTCACAAAGGTGGACATTTTGCAGCCTTAGAGCAACCTGAGTCACTTTCGGCAGATATTATTGATTTTATTAAAAAGTTAAATATTGTTTAATTTCTGAAAGAGATAATAATTTAAAATTCTCTTTAGGTATGGTATTTTCACCAGTATTTTTTCCGTCTTGCACAACCAATAAGCCCTCTGCAAAATCGCTATTTAAAAAAGTATTAACAATTTCTAAACCATCGGTATCTGAAACTCCATCAATAGAATTGTTTTCTTTTATTTGGAAAGATCCAACATATGCATGTGGTTCAGTTCTATCATATATATTAAATGTATTATTACCTTGTGAAGATGCAATGAGGTAACCGTTAGTTTGCGATGTTTTTAATATTGCTAATCCTTCAGGATCTCCAACAATATTCCCACTTCTATCATCAATTCTAATCTTATTACTAAGCTCCAAGTCTTTTGTAAGAGAATAGGATCTTAATACACCTCTTTGGTTTTCTTCAGAAATAAAAAGTTTTTTATTTTCATCATCTACGGCGCAACCTTCTGATTCTGAAGCATTGTTATTATTAAAAGTGTTTACGAAGTTAAGATTGTTTTCAGAAAACTTCCATAGCCTTACTCTAGGTCCTTTTGCCTCTGTAACAAATGAAATAAATTGATCATCAATCAAGCCTGCGCATACTCCATATGCAAGAAAGTTAACCTCATCAGAATAGTGAGGCGTTTCATCTATACTAAAACTGCCTTCTTTTGATTTTTTATGCAAATAAGAGTTCTTATATTTCCATAAGTATATTTTATTTGTTGATGTATCAGTTCCAACTATATATGTACTGTCTTTGTAAGTCCTTAAGTCAATATTATTTATGCTTCCAGACTCAGAAAAGCCAATAATTTCGCCTTTTAAGTTATATGAATAAATACCATTATATTTATCAGTCCCAAATATTATTGATAAGCCTGGATTTGTCTCATTGAACCAAATTGCTGGATCATCTGCGTTTCCATTTATTTTAACTTGGGGTGTTTCAAATAAAGCAGAAACTGAAAATTGCTTTGAGGCATAAACATTAACATTACTAATAAATACGAAAATTATTAACAGTAGATTTAATTTTTTAATCAACATTCATTTATTTTGATTGATTAACCCAATTTAGAATATATGCATGCGCTGCTCTATTGGCCTCAATTTTACCAACTTCGTTTAAGATACCGCTTTCTCTTGTGTTAAGAGAAAAAATTGAAATAATTATCTGTGTAAATACTCTAAAAACTCCATCGTTATTAAAAAACTCTGGAAGTTCTATATTTCTTTCTATAAATTCTTGAACACTTGATGACAGTTCATGAAAAGGCTCTTTAGTAACTGGTAGTGATGTTGTATTTGATAAAACCAATTGTTGTGCAGCAATTGAAGATGAAAAATAATCATAAATAATTTCAACAGTTCTCAAGACGATTACTGACAGTTCAGCTGTATTTATGTCCGATGATCTTTTAGAAAAATCTTTTGATAATTCCATAAAATATTTAGTTGCTAATGCAGCTTTAATAGCTTCAGGAGTTTGAAAAAATTTATACGTTGAAGTCCTTTTTAAACCTGACGTTTTTGAGATATTTGCAATTGTGACTGAATCAATACCATTCTCTAAAAGAATATTTTCAGCAGTAGTTAATATGACTTCGATTCTTTTTCTACTTCTTTCCTGTTTAGGGGCTTGATCCATAAATTTATTATGGACAAATGTTGAGAAAAGTAAATCAGATTGATGTAAAAAGGGGCTATAAACCCCTTTTGCAAATTAAAACTTATATTCAAATCCTACAGATACATATTCTGCATTCTTCGATGTTTTATCACTCTCTAAATCTGAATAGTGAAAAAAGACCTTAGCAATTTTAGATATTTTATAATCGTATCCGATTGAGTTTTGCTTGCCAGATTCTAACTTTATATCTGAGCTAGCAGTCTGAAGATAGACACTGCCCTTATCTGATACTTTCTTTTTAAGACTTAAAAGATGGCCATTTTCAGATACTCCAGTAGAAATTTTTTCAGATGATTGATACATCAAACCAACATCAACACCAAGTGATTCTATTGGAAACATTGTTGTAAATCTTGTACTGTCATACCCCTTTCCGTTTGAATCTAAAGCAAACGCCAATTTTACAGATCCGGTTAAGTAATTAACTGAATAGGATTCAAAGGTTCCTGTTGATTGGCTAATAGAGTTTATAGTTACTTTTAGGCCACCAATTAGTTCTGGTGTTGTATAAGCAACAAAACTATTCATCCTATTTTCACCTTGGAATAAATATTTAATATCTGCTCTAGTGTCATTAAATAAATCAACTTTTAATTGTGCAACTTTAAAAGCAGTATCATGCGTTCCAGCAAACAGTCTTCCAAAATTTCCTTCTAGCGCTAAAAATGTGTTTCTTTCTTTGAAGACTTTTTCTCCATCAGCTCTAAACCTTCCATCAGTTGGATCAATCTCATTTTCAATTTGAAAAGAAATTTTTAGACCATCGTTAATATCAAACTTACCTTTAACACCTAATCTTGATGCATTGTTTTTAAAATCTGTATCTGTTTTAGAGTTTTTATCAGTGCTTTCATAACTAGTATTTATCTTTCCGTAAAATGTAATATCAGAAAGTAGATCTGAAGAAAAACAAAAAACAGCTAGAGTAGTACTTAAAAGCTTAAATATTTTCATTTGGATTTAAACCCCAAAAACTGTCTTTAATATAAAATAAAATAATATTGTTAGACTTGCTCCAGCTGGGATTGTTACAACCCAAGAAAGAACAATTCTTCCAATAGAACCAAGATCTAAATGAGAGACACCTTTTGCCAATCCAACTCCTATAACTGCACCTACTAATGTATGTGTTGTTGATATTGGAAATCCTATATAAGTAGCAGCTACAACTGTTGATGCTGCCGCCATTTCTGCAGAAAAACCAAGACTAGGTGTTAAATGAGTAATCTTGCTGCCTACTGTCTTAATTACTCTTCCACCGAGCATTGCCAATCCAAAAACAATACCTATACCACCTATTAACAATACCCATGGACTAACAGCTGCCTTAGCACCTATTGCACCTTCTGAGGCAACACTTATTATTGCTGACATTGGTCCAATAGCATTTGCAACATCGTTTGATCCGTGTGCAAAGGCCATTGCTGAAGCAGTTACTATCATTAGAACTGCAAAAGCTGATTCAACACCATATTCTTTAATTTTATCTTTATTTAAATTTAATAAAATTGCAGTTACGATAGTTACAACTACTCCAAAACCTATAGTAACTAGAACAACTTCGTTGTCTGTTAGTGGTAAGCCTACGTGCTTCAATCCTTTTCTTGCAGTTACTAAACCTATAATTACTGCTACAAAAAACCCATAAAAAGGTATCAAAGATACTGCTGCTTGTTCTGGATCTCTTCTGTCTAAAATTAATTTTTTAGCACTTAAGAAAAATAAAAATGCCATAGTTCCAGATACAGCAGGAGAAACAACCCAACTAGCAGCGATAGTTCCAACTTTACCCCAAGAAACTGATGCAAAGCCCATAGAGATAATAACAAAACCTACTATCGAACCCACAATTGAATGTGTTGTTGAAACTGGCCAACCCTTTGAGCTAGCTAATAGCAACCAGGTAGCAGCAGCAAATAATGCTGACATCATACCGATTATAAAAATATTTTCTTGTCCAATATATAAATCTGGTGAGACTATTCCTTTTCTTATAGTTGAGGTGACCTCACCACCTGCTAGATAAGCTCCAAGAAACTCAAAAATAGCTGCTATAAATATTGCTTGTCTAAATGTAATAGCTTTACTTCCTACAGAAGTTCCCATAGCATTAGCAACATCATTTGCTCCAATACCAAAAGCCATAAAGAAACCAGCAAAAGCTGCAATTAACAATATAATCGTCGGGTCTAAAAATAAATTTTCCATAATATTTTTTTGTAATTAATTTACATGTTCTATTTAACTTAAGTAATGTTACAAAAGTGTTACTAAATGATTAAAGTTTTGTCATTTATTTACGAAGTTTTTGATAAGGAATAGTAAAATATAGCAATCAATAGCCAAGAATAATTATGAGTCTTATTTCTTTAGATCAAAGTGAGTACAAAAGTTTAGATGCTAAAGCGTATGATCGTGAAAAAAGAAGATTAAGAATTGAGTTACTAAAGCTTCAAGAAGATGTTATTAAAAATAATAGAAAGTTATGTATTATTTTTGAAGGAAGGGACACTGCAGGAAAGAGTACTGCTATTCGATTTTTTTCTGAATATTTAAGACCTCAACACTTTAACTATGTTCAACTTGGTATTCCAACCAAATGGGAATCCTCGCATTGGTTCCAAAGGTGGAAAAAAGCATTACCACGCAGAGGAGAAATTTCGTTCCTAGACCGTTCCTGGTATACACGTGCAATTACAGAACCGATTATGGGTTATTGCTCTGAAAATCAATATAGAACTTTTATGAAAAAAGTTAATAAATGGGAAGATGAACAAATGGATAATGGAGTTGAACTAACAAAGTTTTATTTTTCTTTATCTAAAGATCAACAAGAGATACGAATGAAGGCAAGAAAGAATTCAGAATTAAAATATTGGAAGCTTTCAAAAAACGATGAAAAAATTATAACTAAGTGGAATGCATTCACCTTATACAAAGAGCAAATGTTTAATCAAACAAGTACCGATAATAGTCCATGGGTCTCTATCAATTCTAATAATAAGATGATTGCAAGACTAACATCACTTAGATACCTCTTGATTAAAACAGAATATGAAGGCAAAAAGATACTTAAGCCAACAAAATGGTCTAAATCCCTTAACAATTATTCATCCAATTTAGAAGGTGTGCAATTCGATAATCTTTCATATGATCAATTCATGATTATCAGCAAATACAGTGATAATTCATGAAGATTGCATCAGTTGATATAGGAACTAACGCAGTTAAATCTAAGATTTTTAAAACAACACCCACCTCAATTAAGTATATTGATGGAATTCGCTCACCAATTCGACTTGGTGCAGAAGTATTCAAAAAAGGGAAATTATCTGAAAAAAAACTAAAAGAGTTAACACATACTTTAAAAAAATATCAAAAAAAATTTATAAAAGACGGGATTAGTCAATATGAAATAGTGGCAACTAGCGCTCTAAGAAATACCTCAAATTCTGAAGATGCAAGAAGATATATAGAAAATAAAATTGAACATCCAATTAGAATAATTTCAGGTCTTGAAGAGGCTCAATTAATAAGTTTTCATCCAAAAGCTCAAAAAGAAAGAAACAAAATGTATGTTGATGTTGGTGGTGGAAGTACTGAGATATATATTTACGACAACTCAATTCATTCATTTCAATCATTTCAATTAGGTGCTGTTAGGTTGATGCTTAAAAAAGATGAAAAAAATGAATGGGAAAGAATGGATAAATGGTTAAGCCAATTCAGTGATATAAAAGAAATTATAGGAGTTGGAGGTAACATCAAAGCCTTTTTAAATGCAAATAAATCAAAAAAAATGAAAACTGACGATTTTTTAAAAAAATATAAGCATCTAAGAAATCTTAAAATAGAGGAAAAAATTAATGAGTTTGGGTTTGCGAGTGACAGAGCTGACGTCATTGATTTTGCATTAAAAATCTATGAAAAGATTATTAAAAAATTAGACATTAAAACTATACAATCAACTAAGTGGGGGGTGTCTGATTCAATTGCAGTTAAAATTTTCCATGAAATTTATTCAAAAAAAATATCAATATATAACGAAAAATGAAGTTAAATTTAAGGATTGATAATAAAAAGCTCTGTAAAAGATCCCTTCTCGTTTTTTGAATAAGTTACTTTACTAAAATCTTTTTCTAACATAAAAGCTATCTTGTCTGAAACAGAGAAAGATTCCTGTAAATTTTTTGTTTCAAAAGAAATTTTTAGGTACTCATCAATATTAGCTACTTCAAGATTTTTTATATCTAAGTCTAACGAGTTCTCTATAAATGATTCGATCTCAGATGGATCATTTGACTGATTAATTAATAAATTACTAAGTTGTTGAGCTTTTAGAGCTACGTATTCATAATCAGATTTAGCTTTATCAAGTTTTTTTGATGAAAAATTCAAGGACTGAATTGTATTACTGACAATAAAAAATAATATTAAAGTAACAACCATTAATAAAGCAGCCATTATTAAATTTCTTTCTCTATTATTTAAGTTATTCAAAAAATTATTCATTGTAAAATCCAATCTTAATCTCACCAGAAATCAAATTTTCATTTGAAGCTACATTCTCACCTATAATTTCGACATTTAAACTTCCAACAGTATTTTTAATCAATCGATATTGAATCTCTGGTAGGCCTTCTAAAGATAATACTGCCTCATTTGAATTAAAATCTATATCTACACTTTTAAGATAATTTTCACCAAGAGAAACCAAAAAGTTTAAGTTACTAAAATTTGAAATAGGATTATCTATTTCTGCTAATGGAATAAGAGATATTTGATTAATAAGTTGATCTATTTGAATCTTTGGAGTCACTACTCTATTAGTATTTTTATCTATTGCTTTAAAAATATTAAAGGTTTCTGATTCGTAGATGCTTATTTGCTTATTATTTTGAGATACAAATAAGTAAGGAAGAGACAAAGAACAAAATATTAGGAATGTACATAAATATAACTCCATTCTCGTGAAATTAAGTTTATTAAAAATATTTTTAATAGAGACTTCAAACTTAAATAAATTTGGTTCTTTATCATTTTTATTCTTAACGAAATCAGAGATATTAAATTTTTTTCTGATCTTAAATGTTTTCAAGTCCTTCACATCACTATCACAATAAATAATTGGATCAAAATCTGGATAATTAATTTTCACAGTTTCAATATATTGATTTAATGAATCATGTTCTATTGAACTACCGGTACCATTTTTGAAGGAAAATAAAAACTTATTATTAAATTCTGTAATAGTATCTTTTCCGAATTGTCTATTTAAAAAATAATCTGGTAAAACTAGAACTTTGCAATTCAATTTATTTAACATGGTATTTAGTTCTTCATACAATGTTTTATTAACAACAAAACTATTCTCATTAAAAATAAAAAATTCGTTCTTTGAGATATCGTCTACGATAAATGAATCAATATCTGATATGAAATTAGCTAGATTATTTTGTTTTGAAAGATTCTGATTATTCTCAAAAACATAGCTGCTTATTATTGAAGATGGAACAAGATAAATAAAAGTATCTTTTTGACTTAAAGAATCAAATTCATTTAAATTTGAAAAAGTGTTTGTTTGTTTGTAATTGTCAGAACTGTGATGATATTTACCATTACTAAAACTTAAACTATCAGGATATGCAACAATCGTATTCATCAAATTCCATTATAAATTCTTGAGATAATAAAACCATTATTATTACCCTCATAAATTATTTTACTTTTTGAAGATGATGCAAAATCTTCAAAAATTATTTCTGTATTAATTTCATAAATATTTGAATTAAATTTGATCTCTCCGTATGCATTATCAAAATTCATATCAGGAAAATTATTTTTAAAGTTAATTAAATCATCGAAGCCTGACTCTGGAATATTGTCCAGAATATATTCAGCCTCTTGTAAGGATATATTTGGAAATAAGGAGCTTAATAAATAAGCATCCTTTAAATTAAGAGTATTAATGTTAAGAGATATTTGGCCAGCTTCAGGAATAGCACAAAAATTTCTTTGAATTATTGCCCAATCAATTTGTTTTACCGCTGGAATACTTTTTAATTCATCTATTGAGACCATCAATCTCATTCCAGTATATTCTTTTGGATTATGAAGAGGTCCAGAGTAATAATAATCTTCAAGGCCATAAGCCCTAGGATTTGAATCATAATCAATCCAATCAATGGTCTGATCTATAATTTCCTCAATAATATTATTATCAACTTTATTTAACGAAAGTATTTTTCTGATTGATGCAATAGAATTCTCATTTTCAATAAATTCACCTTCATTAATAATCACGATAGAATTTATATTAAGACAATTACTAGCATCTGATATTTTTCCAAAGATATCTGCTCCATTAAGATTAAAATAAAAATTATCTTTTAGAATTGGATTATTTTTTGAAATTTTGCTTCGGTTAAATTTAAGTTCTTTTTCAATTTTTTCTTTTGATAGTGCTTCAATATTTCTAAAAATATTCAAAGATAGCGTCTGAAACTCAATGTACTCTGCTCTTTTGAGGGATAAAAAATATTTGTTACCAAATAAAACTGCAACCGAGGATAGTAAGAGTACTATCAATAAAATAGAAATTAAAACTATGCCTCTAGTTCTTGAATTCATAATCAATATTAGGTTCGATTATCCATACATAATCTTTTTTATTTTTGGTAAATTCTACTTTTATTAATGTAGGTATTTTTCTTTCAGTTATTGGTACCGATGGCCATCTTTCATACCATGTACCTTGATACATAAATCTGAGATCTAAGTCTGATACATCTTCAATCAAAACAGTTTTAATATTTTCATCTATGTCATATGGATTAGAAGAATAAAATTGTTTTCTGATGAGTCTGTTATCATCAAGTTGGTATTCGACTCTTTTTATAGGTGATATATCGTTTGATATAGATTTAATTTTTGTATTAAAGGTCATTATATTATCTGTATTATTTCCAATAAATGTTCCATTAATCTGATTGCCATAAAAATCTCGCAGTGGAACATTAATAATTTGTCTTATGTCTCGCTTGAGTGTGATTGAGGAAAAATTTAGTTTTCTTGCTGATTGTAGTCTGTCTGATGAAAGACGTTCTGTTTTCAAAGATGATTGCAGTATATTTGATGAAATAACGGCGATCATTGAAAGAATGATCAAAGATACTAAAACTTCAATAAGTGTAAAACCTTTTTTCATTTTGTGTAATAACCATTAATGGAATAAATGTATGTTTCTGAACCATCAAGTTTTACAGAAATCTTATACTCAAAAAAATTATCGTCTTGGCTGTTAACGATACTTTCATCCCATATCCATTTTTGTCCACCCATTGTCATCTGGCCAGTTCTATCTGTTGGTTTTGATGATTTTTCAATTGTATTTATTAACGAAATTCTATTATTTGCGACTTCTTTAGCTAGATATCTTTGCTCTAAGTCATAGCTTGATACTGCAGTTGATAAGATAAGGTTATATATAGTAATCACAGATACACTTAAAATAAATAAGGCAACTACAACTTCAACTAAACTAAAGCCTTTGTTAATAACTGATAATTTCATCTGTAATTTTTCCATTGCTAAAAATAACTAGCCTTTGAATATAATTTGAGTGATAAATATCTATTTGGCCACCAGAGTTTTCTCCAGATGGATAAAAAATCATCATTGGCAATTCAAGCATCTGGTCATTCAATTCTATAATTGATCCATCTTCAAATTTAAATGTTTTCCTCAGTGATGATGTTTCTGACCAAAAAGCATTTTTGTAATTGGAATCTATTTTATTTTTATTGTCGTCTGTAAGATATTCTGCAAATTGTTTATTTGAGCTCAGATATAGGCCAATCTCATTACCAGTAATAATACTCTCCTCTGTCAAAAAATTTACAGTTCTTTGAAATGAATTAGACTGCTTTTCAATTGAATTTAGTGAATTAAAGTTTACAGTTATTAATGTTGCCGTTATTCCAATAATAATTAATACAACAAGTAACTCAATTAAAGTAAATCCTGATCGATATTGTTTATTATTGCATCCAATTTCCAAAATCAGCATCTTCACCAGATCCTCCCTCAACTCCATCAGCGCCTAAAGTATATAAGTCATATTTTTGAGAGCGTCTAGAAGGATACTCATAAATATATTCTCTTCCCCATGGATCTTTCGGAATTGCAGAAATGTAGCCTCCTTGTGGATACAGAAATGGATTCTTTAATTCGGAGTGCGGGCTTACAAGAGCATCTAAGCCTTGTGACGTCGAGGGGTATGACAATTCATTAAATCTATATAATTCAAGTGCTTTATTTGTATTAGCCATATCGGCCCTAATTTTTTCAAGATTTGCTCTTTGAAAAACCGGATCTACACTTACAACTACTACAGTTGCTAAAATACCTAAAATAACTAGAACAGCCATTAATTCTATAAGTGTAAAGCCTTTTTCATCATCTCTGGTTTTCATATTGATAGAGTATTCATTTGCATTATTGGTATTAGTATAGCCAGAACTATCATCATAATAAATCCGCCCATAAAAATTATTACTATTGGCTCTAATAGTGATAAAAATACGGACCTTTTATTTTCAATTTCAGATTTCATAAAATTTGAAACCTTATTAAACATTTTTTCAAGATTGCCAGACCTGTATCCACTTGAAATTAATTGGATAAAAATATCTGGAAAAATTTCATCATGTTTCATGGCAATAACAAAGTCTTTTCCTTCGACTACATCATCTTTAGCATTCATGACTATATTTGATAGATATTGATTATTGAATATTTTTGAACATTCTTCCAAAGCTATATCAAGATTTGTGCCGGAGGCTAAAAGTAGTTCCATAGTACTTGAAAATCGCTCTAACTCTGAATTTAAAATAAAATTACCCAAGAAAGGGATAGCAAGAATCTTTTTATCAACTAATAATTTATTTTTTTTATCCTTAGTATATTTTTTGTAAATATAATAGCTACTTCCAGATAAAAAAGTGATTATCAATAATATGGGAATAATATTATTTGAAATTCCAATTAAAAACTTTGTTATAAATGGTAATTCAGCACCTGCTTTAATAAATTGATCAATAACTTGAGGCAAAACAAATGCTAACAAAGATATTATTACGAGAATCGAAAATCCAATTAATATAAGTGGATAAGTTAATGCTGATATAACTTTTTGCCTTATAGAAGCGCTTTCTTCTAGGTAATCTGCAAGTTTGGAAAAAACGGTATCTAAATTTCCTGAAGAGTCTCCTGCTGAAACCATCGATACATAGGTGTCTGAGAAAATACCTGGATATTTTTTCATTGAATTTCCTAACCTCTTACCTTGAATAAGATCTTCTTTAAGATTGTATAAAATATGAATTAAATTTTTATTTTTAGTCTGTCTAGCTGTTATGTCTATCGAATCCACAATAGGAGTGCTTGCTTCAAGCAATGTTGCGAGTTGTCTAGTCATTAAAACGATATCTTTATTTTTTGTTCTGAGAGTTTTGTCCAAATTTTTAGACTTTGATATTTTTAATGGTGTTAATTTAAGGTCTTTAACAAGCTTTCTAGCCTCTCTTTCTGAGTCTGCGCTCAGAATACCTTTTTTCTTTACGCCAGCATCATTAATAGCTGTATAACTATATGATGGCATCTTCTTTAATATTATTTACTCTTATTATTTCTTCGCACGATGTTACTCCATCAATTATTAAATCAATAGAAGCCATATCAATAGAAAGGTTATCTCTGAACACGTAGTCTGAGATTTCATTTTCTGATGCATCATTATGAATTAAATCTTTTAATGTCTTATCTATTTGAATGCACTCAGCAATGGCTATTCTTCCTTGATAACCAGTTTGATTACATTCATCGCATCCCCTTGCAGAAAAAACAGATTTATTCTTATCTAATCCAAATATATCTATAGACTCATTACTTGGTTTATTTTCAGTCCTACAATCTAGGCAAAGTCGTCTAACAAGCCTTTGTGAGATTATTGTTTTTAAGCTAGATGCTAACAAAAAGGACTCAATTCCCATATCTCTTAGTCTGGTGATTGCAGCAATTGCATTATTAGTATGAACCGTCGATAAAACTAGATGTCCTGTTAAACTTGATTGAATGCCAATTTGAGCAGTTTCAGTGTCTCTCATTTCGCCAATCATGACTACATCTGGATCTTGTCTTAAAATCGCTCGTAATCCTTTTGCAAATGTATAACCTGTTTTTGTATTGACCTGTGTCTGACCAATACCATTAAGAGTATATTCAATAGGATCCTCAACGGTAAGAATATTTTGAGAAGAGTCACTTAAATACCTAAGGCCTGCATAAAGAGTTGTAGTTTTTCCTGATCCAGTTGGTCCCGTAAATAGAATAATTCCTTCAGGATTTTTTAATGAACTTTTATAGTATGAAAGAATTTTTTTTGGTAATCCTAAGTCATCTATATTAATTTGTGCGGATTGCTTATCTAAAATTCTTAGAACGATTCTTTCACCATATGATGAGGGAAGTGTTGATACTCTTACATCAACATTTTTATCTCCAAGAGATAAGGACACTCTTCCGTCTTGTGGTAACCTTCTCTCAGATATATCAAGGCCAGAAATAATTTTAATTCTTGAAATAAGAATTGATGCAATTTTGCTGTCTTGTCTAAGGATTTCTTTAAGAATGCCATCAATCCTGAAACGTATGATTACAAAATCCTCATAAGGCTCAAAATGAATATCAGATGCCCTACTTTTTATTGCTTGACTGATAACACCGTTAATTAACTTAATTATTGGTGCATCATTATTTCCACTTAAAAGATCCTCGGTAGCATTTATACTTCCCGCAAAATCTTGCAAATCAAAGTCATCTGTTAATTCCTCTGAAATATTTTCTTGGTGATCACTTGTTGTAAATGAATTGGTTAGAATTTCGTTAAATTCATCTGGATCACATAATTTAAATGTAAATTCAGAATCCAAAAACCTTTGAATTTCCTGATAAATATTAAGTGATATTGGTTTAGGTGAGGAGACTATGATTCCCTTTCCATTCTGAACAGCAATGATCTCATTCTCTTTTACAAAATCATAAGGAAAAATGTTTGTCTTAATATTTTCTTTACTAGATTCACTCATTATTAGTCATTAGGATTAGTAAGATCAATAACAGTATTACCCTTTAATTGTTGCTCAGCTTTAAAATAATTATATTTTTCAAGTGAAATCTCATTTGCAATATCTGAGTTAGTTAGAATAGTTGGTTTTAAAAAAACCATAAGATTTTTGGTGCTTGTGCTAGTGGACGAGGATTGAAAAATTCTTCCAAGAAGTGGAATTGATCCTAAAAGTGGTACTTTTGAAACAACTTCTTGAGTATCTTCATCTATCAACCCACCCAAAACAATAATTTGATTATTATCAACTAAAACAGTCGTTTCTATTTCTCTTTTATTTGTTATCAGATCTAATCCACTTTGAGATATTCCAGCAACTCCTGAAACACCTTGTTTTATATTAAGAATTACAGATGCTCCCTCATTGATTTGAGGTGTGATTTCTAATTCTATTCCAACTTCTTGTCTAGAGGTTGTTCTAAAGGGATTTGAATTATTCATTCCAAGACTTTCTCCTGTTGTTATAGGAATTTCTTGTCCAATAAAAAGTCTTGCTGGTTCATTATCCATGGCTAGTATAGATGGAGTTGATAATATATTAGAATCAGTGTCTTCTGCTATTGCATTAAGAATTCCAACAAAGTTATCTTTCCCTTTTGTTAAATCGCCAAAGCCTGCAACCAAACCCTGAGTATTTAACAGAGATGAAACTGCAGTATTTGTTAATGTAACGTCAGTCTCATCATCTGCAGCTCCAGCAATTGCTAGAAGATCTGCTCCTGAACCTGAAAATCTGGTAATACCAATTGGGATGCTATCCTCATCATTCCCTGAATAAATGGCTTCTACTCCAAGTCTTGTTGCTGCTTTTTCTGATAAATCAACCACTATTGCCTCAACAAGTACTTGCGCCCTTCTAATATCTAATTTAGAAACAATATTCCTAATCGAATTTAAATTTTCTTCAGCTGAAGATATAACTAGAGAATTTGTTTTTTCATGATGAGTTATTACTGTCTTCTGTCCTTCTGCATCACTAATAAAGCTTCCAGAAACTGAGTTAAGTATGGCTGATATATCCTTAGCTTGAGCATATTTTAGATAAATAACATCCATAGAATCATCACTCATAATGTCTTTATCTAATGAATTTAGTGTATTTATAATATTATTAGTTATTAAGTCATTGGCTGATAAAATGACAGAATTTGAAGGAGTGAATGGAATAGCTATAAATTGATTAATAGTTGGATTGTTTTGTGTTTTTAGCCTATCCAAAATTCTTACAGCTTCAATTGATGATAAATTATTAAGCTTAATAATATTTATCTTTGCAGTATTGTTTTTATCCAGATCATTTAATAAATTTCTAATGCGTTCAACATTGCTTGCTCGATCAACAAGCAAGATAGAGTTAATTGATGAAATGTTAGAAAGATGAGATTGTCTGCCAGTTATTGGTTTTATCATTGGCAAAATTTCTTCAGATGATCTGTTTATCAATGGTATAACTGCAGTTTCAAAACCTCCAAGAGAATTATCAATTGTCATATCTCGGGTTGCTTCGTTTTCAGGAACAACTCTTAGAAATCCGTCTTCAGAAATTGCGCCAAAACCATTAACCTGAATTGTTCTTAAATACACATCCCAGACTTGATCTCTGTTTAAGTTTGCATTTGAGTAAATAGTTATTTTTCCTTTTACTCTTGGATCTAAAATAATTGTTTTTTTTGAAAATTGAGCTATGTCTTGGGTAACCTTCTTTATGTCTACTTCTTCATAATTTAATATAAATGAGTCCTGAGCATTAATATTTCCAAATGAAATTAATAAAATAGAAATTAATTTAAATTTGTACAAAGTTCTCATAAATTGTTACCAACAAGATTCTCAATTCTATATAATTTTTCTTTATTTCGAAATATTACTTCATCTTTTGTTACTTCAATTAACTCATAAACTCCTTCCAATTTATCGCCCTTTGCAACAACATATTCCTTGTTGCCTTTCTTCAAGATGACAGATGAGTCATTTTTACCAGATCTATAACCAATTAGCTCATAACTAAAAGATGGAATATCATTTATTGTTTCTGAGTTACGACTAATTTCTTTAGAATTTGAACTAAATGAAATATCAGCCATATTTGGGACATTTATATTTTTAATATCTGGTTTATTGAATATTAAACTCATATTTGAAACAAAAAAATAAATTGCAGGAAGTGCCAGCATAAAGATAATAATCTTTTTAATTTTTATAAAGTCCATAAGCAAAAATGAGCTACCATTTTAGCTCATTTTAAGACTCATAACATTTATTGAGTAATTCCGGATACTTTTATAACTTTATTAAGTCTTCCAGACTTCATAAATATGTGAAATTTTTTCCAAATTGTTCTTACCACTATTGTCTCCAAAATTACATTTATGAAACATAAATGTGACATTCATGTGACATTCTAGATAATATAAGCGATAAAGTAAAGTTTTATGAATTTTAAAAAATAGGGATAGTAAACCAAAAAATAGAGCCTTTTTGGGGTTTAGATTCGATGCCAACCTCTCCATTTAGATTATTTACAAGATGTTTCACTATTGCAAGTCCAAGACCGCTGCCTTGGTTGTCAGTCGCTCTTGCAGATGCTGTTCTAAAAAATCTACTAAAAATATGATCTTGATCTTCAGGTGATATCCCTTCTCCAGTGTCCTCAACAGTCACACGGATATAATCATCACCATCATTTGATGTTGATATTTTTATTTCAGATCCCTCTTCTGAGTATTTGATTGCATTATCTATTAAGTTATTCATAATTCTTTCGATTGCTTGAAAATCAGCATTTACAGAACCTTTGTGATTTGGTAAATAATTAATATCTATATCTTTTTTCTTTGATAAGTTGATTATTGATTCAATAAAATTTTCAAAAAAAGCATTCAGATCTATTTCTTCGAAATTAAGTTTGAGCTCTCCATACTCAATTCTTGATAAATCGAGTAAAGATGAAACCATATCTGTTAATCTCTCAGCATTATGGAGAATTGCTTTTGCAAAAATTTTAGCTTGTTTCTTGTCTTCTAATGCGCTATCAATAAGAGTTTCAGAGTTTGCTCTTATTACACTTACAGGAGTCCTTAATTCATGAGACAAATTTGATATAAAATCTCTTCGCATAGAATCCAAGCTCCGAAGTTGCGTAATATCATGGACAACCAGAATATATTCTTTTGTAGTTTTGCTCTGATTAATAGTGGCAAGCACCCACCTATTAGATTTATCATTGAGCTCAATTTCAAATTCAATATCAGCTCTTTTTCTTTTTTTTGATCTCCTGTAAAGATATCCGAGAGATTTAATACCTAAATCTTTAATATTTTGACCATGAACATTTTTAAGATTTAGAATTTGAGAAAATTGATCATTTTCAAATGTAATATTCCCCTCTATGTCTGTTACTACTATTCCCTCTCCTAAATCATCAAGGACAGATCCGAATTGATCTCTTTGTTTTGCTATTTGATTTATCTTATCTTTTAAATTTTCTGATATTTCCGAAATACTTGAGGCAACTTTACCAAATTCCCCTGAATCTTCTTTTAAGGCCTTTATATATCTCTTTTTTGTTCTTCCTTTTGCAATTTTTGATGCTAAAGCTTCTAAATTAGAAATACTCTTGTATAAAAAATTTGCAAAAATCATAGATGTTAATGTTGCAATAATAAGTAATGAAAAAACTATCAATACTAATGAAATATCGTTACTAGCTGTCAAGGTATATGACAGAAGAACACCAGCACCCATTGATAAGAATACAATTAAGAATATTCGGAATCTAAATCCCATTTTTAGTCTGGAGTTCTTGAGAACTTATACCCCACGCCTCTTATGGTTTGAACATACTTACCCATTGAGCCAAGTTTTTCTCTTAATCTTTTTATATGTGTGTCTACTGTTCTTGTAGTGACCTCAGCATTGTATCCCCATACCTCAGACAGCAATTGATCTCTTGACTGAACCCTTCCTCTTTTATCAACAAGTTCTTTAAGCAAACGAAACTCTAACGCAGTTAATTCTATTAACTGCGAATCAACATGAACCTCATGCGAGTCGACATCAATTTTTAAATCACCAAATTGTCTTTCAACTTCTACAACTTCTTTTATTTTTGTGTCAGATCTTTTAAGAATTGCTTTGACTCTTAGTATTAGCTCTCTAACACTAAAGGGTTTTGTAACATAATCATCTGCACCAAGTTCAAAGCCAACTACCTTATCAACCTCATCATCCTTTGCTGTTAAAATAATAATTGGAGTTGCTTCTGTTTCTGAATCAGATTTTATTTTTTTACAAAGGTCTAAGCCAGAGCCATCTGGTAACATTAAATCCAAAAGAATAAGATCAAATTTTTTTGAGTTTAATTTCTCGTATGCTTCATCTAACGAGCCTGCTGGAGAAGCATTAAAGCCCTCTCTTCCGAGGTTGTATTCCAAATTCCTTCGAATATCTGGCTCATCCTCAATAACTAATATATTTACAGTCATAAAAAAATATCTGGATAATCATTTTTACTCTTTTTTCATAATTTGGAAAGTAAAAAATTAAAATTATTCTTCAATAAAATTTTGTCTCATAGTTGGTTTATCAAATTTACCTGAAGCGATTTTTGGTAAAGGATTGTAAGTAAATTTTATTTTTACAGGTATTTTGAAAGCAGCTAATTTATCAGATAAAAATTCGTTTAATAATTCAACAGATAGTTTTGAACCTTCCCTAAGACAGATTGAACTGCATAGAATTTCACCTAACCTTTCATCAGGTATGCCAAAAACACTTGCCTCAAGCACATCAGGATGTTCATAGATTGCTCCTTCAACTTCAGGACAAGCTATATTTTCACCACCTCGAATTACCATATCCTTTAACCTGTCAAGAATATATAAAAATGGGCCATCGAACTTGCCTAAATCTCCTGATTTAAACCAACCCTCTGAATTGATACATTCAGCAGTTGCATCATCATTTCTCCAATATCCTTTCATATTTGACTGAGATCTGATTGCAACTTCTCCAATTTTACCTTCAGGTAGCTCTTGCCAATTTTCATCAATGATTTTAATTTCAGTTAGAGGCGGAACCACTCTTCCAGCAGATGAAGGATTGTTTATGTATTCATCGCCAGCACCCATTGTTCCTAGAGCATTTGTTTCTGTTAAGCCATATCCAATTCCAGGACGACCTTTAAAGTTTTTATCAAGTGCTTTGACATGTTCAGCAGGTCTAGGACCACCTCCGCCACCAAGTGTTCTTAAGGATGACAAATCGTAACTATCTCTATCTGGATGATTTAGTAATTCCCATGTCTGGGTTGGAACGCCTGTTATATCTGTGATTTTTTCGTTATCGATTAACTTAAGAGCTTCGCCTGTATCCCATTTTTTCATCATTACAACTTTTCTACCCACAAGAATGGATAACAAGAAAGCAACATGACTGCCTGTTGCATGAAACAATGGTACACATAATAAAATTGATGAATCTCCACTAGCTAATGAAGTACTGTCCTTGCCTAGTCTTTTTTCTCTTTCACTAAGAACCGAAGCCATAAAAGCCCAACTAAACATAGAAGATATTAGTCCTCTTTGAGTTGAGAGTACGCCTTTTGGTCTTCCTGTAGATCCTGAAGTGTAATATATGGTTGCATCATCATCTCTAGAAATTTCTACCTCTGGCCATTCATCACTTTCATTTTTAATAAATTCTTTAAAGTCTGTAAAATTTTCGTCTGGAGTATAGCTCGATATAATTTTAGTAATATTTATAGATTCCAGGCCTTGTAATCTTTTTTGGTCTGCAAGAAGAAGTTTTGATTGTGAATGTTCTATTCCATAAATCACCTCATTAGGAACCCACCAAGAATTTAATGGAACGCATACCGCACCAATTCCAACAATTCCCATGTAAGCAAACATAAACTCAGGATTATTTTGCATACAAATAGAGACTTTATCTCCTTTTTTAATACCAGCATTTATTAGGGCATTACCAAATTTTGCTGCAATCTTAAAAGCTTCAGCAAATGTGAATCTCTCGTCTTCAAACACCAAGAACTCTTTCTCTCCATGAGTAAGAGCAAAATCAAAGTATTTTCTTAAGCTATCTGGGAATGATGCATATTCATTAGTAATTATTCCAAAATTATTTTTATATTCTCTTGTTTCAAAAATTTGACCTTTTTGAGTAAGTTCGTTAGTTATTTCGTTAAATAATCTATTAGAATCATTCATAAATTTTCTTTATTATATTTTTACGATATTTTACTATTAGATAAGTAACTATTGCGATATTAATTTTTTTAAGTAAGTAGGTACATATTTTAAAGAAGGAGATACTATGAATCTTGATTTTGCTTCAGTATGGGAAATGATATCTGATATCGTTCCTGATAATAATGCTCTAATATGTGGTGATGAAATAGTCTCATGGAAAGATTATGATGAACGGTCAAGCAAAATTGCATCTGCGCTTTCTAATGCAGGATTAAAAGCTAACTCAAAAGCTGGACTTTATCTGAATAACTCAAATGAATATTTGATTGGTCAAAATGCAATCTTTAAAATTGGTGGCGTGCCTATAAACGTCAATTATAGGTATGTTGCAGAAGAGCTCATCTATTTATTAGATAACTCTGACTCAGAAGCAGTTTTTTATCATGCATGTTACAGCTCAAGAATTAAAGAAATTGCAGATTCTTTACCAAATATTAAAGCCTGGATTGAAGTGGCAGACGGTACTGAATCACAGTTTCCAGAGGCACTTAAATATGAGGATCTTTTAGAAAACTCATCTCCAATGGAAAGAATATATAGAGATCCAGAAACTGTTTATATGCTATACACCGGTGGCACAACTGGTATGCCTAAAGGTGTAATGTATAAACAAGGTGAGTTCTTAGTTTTTCTATTTAGAACACTTAAAGCAATGGGTTACGACGTGCCTGAGGATATTAATAATCTAGAAGAACAAATACATGATTTTAAGAAAAACGATACCTTTATAAAAAGTCTTATTGGTTGTCCATTAATGCACGGTACAGGAATGTGGCTTGGTGCTTTCTTACCCCTCCTTCTTGGAGGTACAGCAGTTACATCCCGTAATTTAGGATTCGATCCGGATCAAATGTGGACACAAGTTGAAGATACAGGAACTACAAATATTGTTATTGTTGGTGATGCATTTGCAAAACCAATGCTAGATGCTTTGGATAAAGCAGAAGAAAACGGAAAGCCATATGATTTAAGCAGTGTTAAAGTAATTATTTCCAGTGGTGTAATGTGGAGTGAAGAAATTAAGAATGGCCTATTGAAACACCATGACATGATGCTAATGGATACTATGGGCTCAACTGAAGGTGGAATGGGCAGCTCAGTTTCTACAAGAGATAATCCTCCTAAAACTGCAAAATTTTCAATTAATCCTGGTGTAATTATTGTTGCAGATGATGGTGAGATTCTAAAACCAGGCTCTGAAAAAATAGGCCTTATTGGAACAAGTGGACTCGTTCCAGTTGGATATTATAAAGATGAAAAAAAATCTGCCGAGACCTTTAGAGAGGTAGATGGAGTCAGGTATAGCTTTCCAGGTGACTATGCAAAGTTAGAGGAAGACGGAACAATAACCCTACTTGGTAGAGGAAGTAATTGCATCAAC
The DNA here is from genome assembly GCA_902631785.1 of uncultured SAR86 cluster bacterium. Classification (GTDB taxonomy): domain Bacteria; phylum Pseudomonadota; class Gammaproteobacteria; order Magnimaribacterales; family D2472; genus SAR86A. Next base: position 77,426 of record CACOZT010000003.1, on the reverse strand, counting down.
TCTGCAGGAGAAAAAATATATCCTGAAGAAGTAGAAGAAGCTATCAAAAGAAATGATGAAGTGTTTGATTGTCTTGTTGTGGGTGTTGATGACAAAAAATTTGGTCAAAAAGTTGTAGCTGTTGTATCTCTTGAAGAAAATAAAAATATTAATGAAGATTCACTAGTAGATGCCACCAGATCATTCATTGCTGGTTATAAACTTCCTAAAAAAGTAATATTTGTGGAACATGTTGAACGCGCTCCAAACGGAAAAGCTAATTATAAGTGGGCCAAAAATATTGCTAATGAAAGTTTTAATTAAAAAAAATATATTATTTTTCTTTGTTAGTCTTGTTTTATCAACTGATTTTTATGCGTCAGAGCCAATAGCTTATCTTAATTCTCTAGGATACGAACCTGCTCAAAAAGATCTTGCATCAAGCAATAATGGAATGATAACAACACAACATTTCTTGGCTACTAAAGTAGGAGAAAAAATTCTAAATCAAGGTGGTAATGCATATGACGCTTCCATAGCCATTGCTTTCACACTTGCAGTAGTCTTACCAAGAGCTGGAAATATTGGTGGCGGTGGATTTATGGTTATTTATGATAGTAAAACGCAAAAACCATACTCAATAGACTTTCGAGAAAAAGCGCCTGAACTATCAAATAAAGATATGTATTTAGACGTAGATGGTTCTTTTAACGATAGAAAATTATCAACGGTTGGTTATTTATCAATTGGTGTTCCTGGAACAGTTGCAGGATTATGGGAGGTTCATCAAAAATTTGGTTCTCTTCCATGGAATGAGTTAATTGAGGATGCTATCTATTATGCAGAAAATGGATTTTTAATAACTCCTTTTTTAGCAGATATATTATTGAGATATAGTGAATCTTTATCAATCTTTCCTGAAACAAAAGAAATTTTTCAATCTCACTATCCTAATTTTAAAAACAAAAATCTTGTTCAAAAAGATCTAGCTAATACTCTGAAAATTATTGCATCAGAAGGGAAAAAAGGATTTTATGAAGGTGAAGTTGCTGAAAAAATATCTAAAGAAATAATTGAAAATAATGGATTAATATCTAAATCTGATCTCAAAAAATATAATCCAATATGGAGAGAACCATTAATTTCAAATTATAGAGATACAAAAGTTATAACTATGGGGCCTCCCTCATCAGGAGGTCTCCATGTGATACAAATGCTGAACATACTGGAAAACTATGATTTAAATAAAATTGGTCATAATTCGTCAGAGTACATAAATCTCTTAGCTGAAGTCATGAAATATGCATATGCAGATAGATCAAAATATTTAGGTGATCCAGATTTCTATGAAGTTCCTATAAGAAAAATTATAAGTAAGGAATATGCTAATGAAATTAATAAAAACATAGAAATTGGTAAATTGAGACCAGCTAAACAGATTCATCCTGGAGAGTTTATGAGAAAAGAGAGTCATGAAACAACTCATTTCTCCGTTGCAGATAAGCAAGGTAATGTAGTATCGATGACTTACACTCTAAATTCTACTTTTGGTTCAAAAGTTGTAATTGAAGGAACCGGTATTCTTATGAATAATGAAATGGATGATTTCTCTGCAGCTCCAGGAGTGCCTAATCAATTTAATTTGCTTGGAGCAGAAGCAAATGAGATAGCGCCCTTTAAAAGACCTTTAAGTTCGATGACTCCGACAATTGTGCTAAAAAATGACGAATTATTTTTTACAACAGGTAGTCCGGGTGGAGCAAGAATCATCTCAGCAGTTCTTCAATCAATTTTAAATATTATTGATTTTAATATGAACCTTGAAGATACAACGTTAGCAAAAAGAATTCATCATCAATGGTATCCTGACATTCTTGAATATGAGTTTACATTAGATAAAAACATAGAAGATAACTTGAAAAAAATTGGATATAAAACAAGCTCAAAACTCCCTCTTACATCGCTTCAAACTATAATGTTTGCTGATGGCATTTATTATGGATATGGAGACTTTAGAAGAGTAGACGCATTAGCCTCTGGAAAGATATATGATTGATAAATTATTAATAATTGGTGCCTACGCAATGCCCGTTCTTATTCTTCTATCATTTTGTTTTTACATTACAAAAAAATAGATAATTGAACAGTATCAATAATTCAATATTTATAAATCTTAATTCTTTTTCAAATATTGAGGTATTGTTAATTTCATTATTTTTTTTATCTGTAGGAAGTTTTTGTTCTTCAGTGATTTTTAGGTTGGCACCTGAAAATGATCTTAATTTATTCAAACCAAGATCTTTTTGTCCATCATGCTCCAAAACAATTCATATTATTAATTTAATTCCACTTCTGGGATTTTTAATTCAAAAAGGAAAATGTAAGTTCTGCAGAGTAAAAATTTCAAAATTTTATCCATTTTCTGAAATATTCTTTTTACTATTTGGTGTTTTGCTAATAGCTAATTATGGTATTAGTTTAGCGACAATTATCTATACAACTATAATTTTATGTTTCTATATTTTATTTTTTCTTGATTATAAATATTTTTATCTTCCAGTATCTATAAATATTTTATTAATAATACTTGGAATAGTTTTCAATGCTAAATATGGATTATTTATTGATGAAACTTCATTAATTTTGAATATTAAACCTATTTTGTTTTCACTTTATGGTCTTTTTTTTGGATATTCTTCACTTTGGCTTGTGAATTTTATCTATAAAATCTCAAAGAAAAAAAATGGTATTGGTGGTGGTGACTTTATTTTATTTGGTGCAATAGGATCAATTTTTGGTCCATTCTCTTTACCGATAATATTATTAATAGGCTCTTTTTTAGGGTGCCTTTATTTTATATTTTCTAGAAAAAATATAGATAATGAATTGCCATTGGGATCATTTTTAGTTTTTAGTTCCTTTATTTATTTTTTATATAATTTTATGAACTTTTCTTGAGTTAATTAGTCATATATATAAAGGCCTTAGAATATCCTCACAATTCATATCCCCTGGGTCTTAAAAGCAGGCAAAATATGCCTGCTTTTTTTTAAATGTATTTCATAAAAGAATAAATGTGTTATAAATATAAAGAAACTTTTTAAATAAAATTACTATGAAAAAATTAACTATACTTTTAACATCAATTTTTTTGATCAATGCATGCTCAGACAATCAAGAAAGTGCTCAGTCCTCAGAGTCTCAACCTATGGTTGAGTATGTTTGGATGAAAGCTGGCCCAGATTTTAGTGAAGAAAATCTTTCAATGGTTGTTGGATATTGGAATGCGATGATTGATGAAATGGGATGTACTTTAAATGCGAACATATTAACACCTGACAATGCAAATGATGGTTTTGATTTTATTTGGGCTCATATATGGACTTCAGAATCTGCCAGAGATAACTGCTGGGAGAATTGGGGAGAAAATTATAAGTCTGATTGGGATACAACTATTGATGGGATCATGAAGTATGATCTTGACAACGTATATATGTTCAAGCCTACTGTCGGCAAGCAACCTAAGATGGAAAATAATACTGGGTCATTTGTAAACAGTTTTTATTTCTGTACATTTAATGAAGGATATTCAATGTCAGATTTAGATTCATATAAACAAGCCTTAAATAATACTGAGGGATTTTCTGACTATTGGTGGTATGTAACTTTAGAACCAACATTTGAGCCAGCAGATCCAAAGCCTGATTTTGTATGGTTAGATATCTGGAGATCAAGTGAAGATGAGTCTTCTGATAGAGAAAATTGGTCACAAACAAATCTACCATCAGTAGTAGAGGATAAATTTAACTGTTTACCAGATGCAGATGGCGCAGGTTTTTCAGGAAAAGTAATTAGGAGTTAATGGAGCGGGTGACGGGATTCGAACCCGTACCAATAGCTTGGAAGGCTATTGTGCTAGCCATTAACACCACACCCGCTTTAGTCGGGAAATTATAATAAAAAAGGGAGCAATATGCTCCCTATTTTTTAAATACTCAAGTTATAAGGAAAGCATCATATATCTTAGAATCGATACATTTGGCATTTTCTTGGAACTCTTTTTTTACATTTTCTGCAGTGGGATTCTTAATCCAATTTGAGTTAATCTCACTTGAGAAGTTGTCTTTATAAATATTATTTATCCAGATAAAGGAGTTTGGATAGTCTTTATTATGAAGATACAAAGCCTCATATGATATGTTTAATGATTTTATTTCCAAAGAAAATCTTTCTATTGCAATTCTAAATGTTCCGTAGTTATACCCTTCATTATATTCACAACGTAAAATTTCAGAGACATAGTCAGGATTAATAATTTCATTTTCATTAGCTAATAAACTCTGTCCGTAATACTCCTCCTTATCAAATTTACAACTAGCAATTTCATCAAATCCCCTTCTACTTAATTTATTAAGAATATAGTTATATATGTCCTGATCTGAATAGTTTTTGACATTGATAATAAATTGATTCACATAATTTGGTTTTGGAAAATAAACATTAATGTCGTATTTGACATTACGTTGCTCTAAATCTGATCTTACTAATGTTGAGAGAAACGATTCAAGATTAAGCAAGGTATAACCATCATTTAGCTTGCATTCAAAAAATTCTGCTGAGAATTCATAATTAGGTTCAATTAATAAATTTGCCTCTATTTGTTTAGTATTTTCTGATGAACATGAAACAAGAAAAGCTATAATTAAGATAATTTTATAAGATTTATGCATATTTAAGATTATAGTTAATAAGGTGAAAAGTTTAAGAATTATTTTTGTTGATCAATTGTCTTCTAATAATCCAACCTTAGAAGGAATGAATCCAAATGATATTTTATTGTTTTATGAACCAATAGAAACTTTTTATGAAATTAAACATCACAAACAAAAAATTACCTTATTAGTGTCAGCATTAAGACACCATATTGGGAGAATAAATCATAAAAATGTAATACATCAAAAGATTGAAAAAAATAAGAAACACGATTTAGTAAAATTATTAAAAAAGATAATTTCTGATGAGAATGTAAATAAAATCATCATAGCTAAGCCTTCAGATTTTAAAATTTATAAGGATCTGATGTTTTTTTCACAATCAAGTAATATTGAACTAGAGGTCTTAGATGATAGAAAGTTTATATCATCCGCATCAGATTTTAGTGAATGGGCATCAGATAAAAAAACAAGAATACAAGAATATTACTATCGTTGGTTAAGAAAAAAATACAACATATTTATGAATGAGGAAGGTAAACCTGTTGGAGATAAATGGAATTTTGACAAGGATAATAGAAAAGGAATTAAACAACTCAAGTCAGATATTCCAGAAAGAAAAAAACTAGTTCCAGATCAAATAACATTTGATGCCATGGTCGATGTGGAAGAGTGTTTTCCAAAATCTATTGGTACATTGGAAAACTTTAGTTGGGCTACTACTCATGAAGAAGCCGAAAATTTATTAGAAGATTTCATTGAAAGATATCTTTTAAATTATGGATCATTCCAAGACGCAATAAATAAAGAAAATACTTTTATGTTTCATTCATTATTATCACCTTATCTTAATTGCGGGCTTCTTGATCCCAAAATTTGCATTGAAAAAGCAGAAAAAAAATATTACGAATCAAATGGAGAAATTCCAATAAATTCTGTTGAGGGATTTATAAGACAAGTTTTAGGATGGAGAGAGTTTATTAAGGGTGTTTATTGGGAAAATATGCCCAAGTATAAAAATCTTAATTATTGGTCTCATAAAAATAAATTAAACTCTAACTGGTATGAGGGAACTACTGGCATCCCTCCTCTAGATGATGCTATAAATGAATCAAGCGAATTTGCTTACTCTCATCACATAAATAGATTAATGATCATTGCAAATCTCATGAATCTTACAGGCATTAATCCTAATGATATGTATAGATGGTTTATGGAGATGTATATTGATTCATATGATTGGGTTATGGTTCCAAATGTTTATGGTATGGGTTCATATGCTGATGGTGGGATATTTTCTACCAAGCCATACATTTGTGGCTCAAGTTATATGCTAAAAATGTCTAACTATAAAAAAGACGAATGGTGCGATACGGTAGATGGTTTATATTGGAGATTCGTTGATAAAAATATTGACTTTTTTAAATCAAATCCAAGGCTAGCAGTTATGACTAGATCTTTAGAAAAAATGGATAAAGAAAGAAAAAAAACTATATTTAAAAAAGCAGAAAAATTTATTGAAGAAAATACGATTTAAATTTAATAATCAAGGTCTTCAAGTAAGTATGATATTGCATTCTGCGACATAATTGACGTGTTATGGTCTAAATTGGGTATGACTTTGTAGCGCCATCTCAAAGGAATCATATTTTTTTCGCTATAGCTTACAATATTTTCAAAATAACTCTTTCCTCTATCAAATCTGTTAGCGCCTTGTTTTCTTGCACCTCTACTATTATTTAATGATTCATGATTTGGATCATTGTCTTTAGCGCCAAGTATAAAAAGAACTTGTCTTGATAAAAACCATTCATATTTTTCTCTTTCAACTGGCATGTTTCTCATGCCATATGGAAAAGGTTCATTATTAAGAAATGTATACCAGCCTGCACTTCCAAGAACAGCTTTATCAATTTGTTTATCATCGCTGAATAGCATATACCTGTGAGTAAATTGAGATCCAGCTGAGAATCCAAATATTGAATATGATGTACTGCCCAAATTATATTTACTTTTGAAATATGAAAAAAATGAGGACAATGAGTTTTTTAGATTATTTGATTGATCCTTTAAAACTTTTCCAGTTGATGTTGCCATCTGTAATGTTGCAAAATTTGGATAACTTGATTTTTTAAAATGTGGGGCTACCAAAATAACATTTTTATTTTTAGAAGGCTCTATCCACTCGTTAAGATATTTTTCAACGTTTCTTGAATTTCCGTGAATAATAAATATGACTTTGGTATTTTCATTAATTTCTTTTGGTAAAACATACAATATGTCTACATCTGGTTTATTCCAAGAGGCATATATAACTTTATTTACAGTATCAGATAAAAAATCACATGAAAAAAATATAAATAAAAAATAAACTATACTTTTTTTAATTAGCATAATTTATTCTAACAATGAATTATTGATATTGGGTTAAAATAAAGTTATTTAAGCGAAGATAATTGAAAAAATATATAGACATTGTTAATGAGATTCATTCATCTCCATATAAACTTACAATAGTTTCTAGTGGGGGTGGAACTAATGCAATATCAGCATTACTTGAGGTTCCTGGTGCAAGTAACACTATTTTAGAGTCTCACATACCATATTCAAAAGAGTCTATGAATTCTTTTTTAAATAAAGAGCCTGATCATTATTGCTCTCTGGATACTTGTTTAAATATGGCAGCTAACGCTTTTAAGAAATCTAAACAAATTGATACATCCTCTAAAACCAAACATCTTTTAGGAATATCAATTACAGCAAATCTTGCAACGACATATGAAAAAAAAGGCGATCATAAGTTTTTTATTGTTGTTCAAGCATATGACTACACAAAATATCTTGAATGTTATTTAGATAAAGGCAAAAGAACTAGAGAAGAAGAGGAAGAACTTATCACTGCATGTGTAATTAGCTTGTTAGCAGATTCGTGCGGTTTTGAATTTACTATTCCTGAAATTGATGAAGATATAAAAATAAATAAAGTGATTGCAGAAAAATCATGGAAAAAATTATTCAACAATAAAGTGGGTTTTATTTCTAATAATCAGAATAATCCTGAGCTTATATTTCCTGGTTCATTTAATCCTCTTCATGATGGACATATTAAAATGAAGGAGTTAGCTGAGAAGAAGACTGGGATGCATACTACATTTGAAATATGTGCCAATAATGCCGACAAACCACCTTTAACTTTTTATGAAATCAAAAGAACTATTAATCAATTTCAAAATGATGAAAGTTGGATGCTCACATCTGCTGGAAGATTTAGTGAAAAAGCGGAAATGTTTCCAAATTCAGTATTTATCATTGGGGCAGATACTTTAATGAGAGTTTTTGACGAAAAATTTTATGATAGTCATAAAGATATGATGAGTCATATTCAAAGATTTAATGATCACAACATAAACTTTCTAGTATTTGGTAGAAAAATTAATAAAAAGTTTATCTCACTTAATAATTTAAAAGTACCAGAAATTATTTTCGATAGGTGTACTGGAATTGATGAAGAAATGTTTAGAGATGATATCTCTTCAACAGAAATTAGATTAACTAATAATTAATTGTGGGGTGGTAATTTGGCCTCAACAAACCATTCATGAACTCTTTTAACAGGATTGAATTTTTTTAGTCTCATTTTCTTGTTCTCAAGAGTAAATTTTCGAGTTTTAATAGCTGTATAGTGATAGGTATGACTATCACGAGTCTCGTCTTCAGGAATTAAATATACTTTAGTTTGTTTTTTATCTGCCATAACAAGCAGTGATTATACACAAACTTTTCTTAATGCGAGTTTTTATTTCTTAAATAATAGTCTTAAATTAAATGTTTATCCGAAAAATAAATAAACTAAAAATATTATTCCGATAATTATTAAACTGTTAAAGTTAAATGTCATGTTAGTTTTGAAATTTATCTTATTGAGATCAATTGCGTTTTCCTGATCTAAATAACCCTGTGATAGTGATGTTAAATAACATCCTATGCCTGATATTAAAAATACAATGCCCATTCTATGAATATATGGAAATTCTGCAAAAAAAGTTTGGATCATTATAGACATCACCACCGATAATACTGCTGCAACCAAAACAGATAGCGTTGTAGCTTTTTTCCAGAATAAAGCTACTAGAAAAATTAAAAGAATACCGGGCGTGAATAAACCAGTAAAATTTTGAATATATTGAAAAACTTGATCAGAATTTCCCAATATTGGTTTTGCCATTGTCATAGCAATAAGCATTGATCCAACTACTGCACTTTTTCCAATAGTTATAAGTGAAGATTGTGAGATTTGGTTCTTTGAAAATGACCTACATATGTCCATGGTAAAAATTGTGCTGATACTATTGCTCATTGAGGCCAAAGAAGAAATTATTGCGGCAATAAGAGCCGCAAAGGTTAATCCTAGGAGACCATTTGGAAGAAGTTCTATCATCATTCTTGGATAAGCTTGATCAGTTTTGTCTAAAATAGGAAATAATATTGATGCGCATATCCCTGGAAAAACAATTACTATTGGCATTAAAATTTTTAAATATGCTGCAAATATAATTCCTTTTTGTGCTTCTATGATTGATTTTGCCGCAAGAGCTCTTTGAGTAATGTATTGATTAAAGCCCCAATAAGCTAAATGCCCAATCCATACACCAGCGCCTATTAGTATCCATATGCCTGGTAAATTATTATAAGAGGGATTATCAGCTGAAAGTATCATGTCAAATTTTTCAGGTACAAGATGATATACCTCAAATAATCCTGAAGAAATACTTCCATCACCAATTTTAGTAAGAGCGATACATGAAACTGTTAAGCCACCAAATATTAGTAAGATAACTTGAATAATATCTGTCATCGCCACAGCTTTTAATCCTCCTGAGAGTGAATATGCGAGTGATAAAAATGCTAAAAGAATCATTCCGTATTCTAACGACAAACCTGTCAATGTATTTATTGCAATGGTACCAAGCCATAAAACTGCAGTAAGATTTACAAAAATATAAACAATTAGCCAAAAGAAAGACAAAACAAGACTTACTCTTTTATCAAATCTATTTTCTAAAAACTGCGGCATCGTATATATTTTTTTTGCTAAAAAAAGTGGTAAGAAAAATTTAGCTACTATTATCAATGCAATGGCAGCAGTAAGCTCCCACACCGCAATAGCCATCCCAATAACAAATCCTTGTCCTGACATTCCAATAATTTGTTCTGCTGATATGTTGGCGGCAATTAAGGATGCTCCAATAGCCCACCATGGAAGAGATCTTCCCGCTAAAAAATAATCTTCTGCTGTCCTTTCATAACCACTTCTTTTTCTTGATACATAGATACCAATAGAAATTATTCCAACACAGTAAATTCCAACAATGATCCAATCTAGAGCAATGAACATATTATCTTAAGTCTAAAAAGTAAATGGATATTTTAACAATTTAGTAAAATAACAATGTAAAAAAAAGAAAATAATATTAGAAACTTAAGCCAAAAAAAACAGAGGCTAGCTCTGTTTCTTTCAATCGATTCCTCAGGGGTCTAAAGTGAGATTTTCTTTAGCTCCTTAGATTCTTTCTCTTGAATCCTTGGTGGATTTACAAGCTTTTTTTATCATCGACTCTTGTAAATGCTTTCACCCTTCGGTCTCTCCGTTTGGCTTCTCTCTAGGTCTTCCGTCTGCAGTTGGTCACTAGTCGGTTGCCATCCGTACATTTAATATTACTCCTACTAAATTTGTTGTCAACTCTTTTTTTTAAAAAACATTAACTTTTTTTATAAACAATAAATATTATTTAAAATTCTAATTATATGTATAAAATATAAGACATCATGCACACTTTTTTTCCGAAGACTCCTCCCATTCGTTACTACAAAACAAAAAGCAAATCTTTATCCAATCTCACAAATATCGCCTCTGAGCTTCCAAAGCTACTTCTGACTAATAAAGTTCAAACAACAATAAAAAATCTTAAAAAAGATGACTTCTCTATTGATTTATTAATAAATAAAGAGAATGAAAAAGAAATTAATCTAGCAATGGCGCATTTAAGTTTCATTGCACATGCTTTCATTTGGGGAGGCAAAAAACCAGAAAAAATTCTTCCAGAGGTTATTTCTGATCCATGGGTAAAGTTATCAAAATATTTAGGTAGACCTCCTATATTAAGTTATGCAAGTTATTGTTTAGATAATTGGTATAAGATTAATGACGATCAACCTATTGCTTTAGACAATGTAGCATTAATAAATAATTTTCTTGGTGGTGTTGATGAAGATTGGTTTGTGACAATTCATGTATGTATAGAAGATGCAGCAAGCGAGGCAATTGATTCTGCCTATAAACTATCAAAACTTCATGAAAACTCCAAAACTGATGAATTTCTTTTAAATTTAAATCGTATCAATAATTCTCTTAAAAAAGTTAATGAAATTTTTTCAAAAATGCCTGAAAAGTGTGATCCTTATATTTACTATCATAGAGTGAGGCCTTATATTTTTGGAACCAAAGATAATCCTGATCTTAAGAAAGGTTTAATTTATGAAAATCAATATAATAATGAACCACAATTTTTTAGAGGAGAGACTGGTGCTCAAAGTAGCATTATCCCATTTCTAGATGGAGCATTAGGAATTGAGCATACGAACGACAATCTCAGACATTACTTAAACGAAATGCGAGATTATATGCCACCAAACCATAGAAAAATGATAGAGGATGTAGAAGTATCTTCTAATGCTAAAGAGTTGATATATCGATCGAAAAAACTAATTCAAAAATACAACTCATGTCTTGAAGAAATAAGAAAATTTAGAGCTCAACATCTTGAATATGCAGCAACATACATTCATAAGCAAGCTCAAGTAAGTAATAGTTTTGGTTCAGGAGGATCAACAGTTCGCGGTACTGGTGGAACTCCATTTATGAAATATTTAAAAAAACATAGAGATGAAACCAATCAGCAGAAAGTTTAGATACCCTCAACTGAAGTAAACAATCTATCTGCAGATTGCTTTACATAATTCAATGCTAATTGATATTCTTTCGAATTATAGCAATCAACTGCTTTTTCATAATTCTCAAATTCAACAATAACAGTTCTATTAAATCCTTGTCCTTCAAATTCAGTTTGTTGACCACCTCTTACAAGGAAAATACCATTGTTATCATTAACAACCTTTGTCGCAATTTTGATGTATTTTGAATATTCTTCGTTATCAAAAACATTTGCTCTGACAACCCAGTAGCCTTTACTCATTTTACTTTCTTCTTAATCTCATCTCATGAAGGATCGGTTCAGTGTAACCGCTTGGCTGATATTTACCCTTAATAGCGAGCTCACAAGCTGCTTTAAACGCAATTCCGTCAAATGAAGGTGCCATCTTACGGTAATTAACATCATTTTTATTTTGTTCATCAACTACTCTAGCCATTTTTTTCATAGTTTCTACTACCTCTACCTCAGAACAGAGTCCATGATGAAGCCAATTTGAAATATGCTGACTTGATATTCTACATGTTGCTCTATCCTCCATAAGTCCAACATTATTAATATCAGGAACCTTTGAACAGCCAACTCCTTGATCAACCCATCTAACGACATAACCTAAAATCCCTTGAGCATTGTTTTCAAGCTCAGCCGTAATTTCTTCTTGACTTGGAAGCTCATTTTTATTCATAAATGGTATGCGTAATAAGTCATCTAAATTTGCCTTTTCTCTATCTTTAATTTTATCTTGTTCATCCTGAACAGAGATCTGATGATAGTGCATAGCATGAATTATCGCTGCTGTTGGAGAAGGAACCCATGCACAATTAGCTCCTGCCTTTGGATGCATTGTTTTGGTGTTATACATGTCTAGCATCTCGTCAGGCATTGGCCACATTCCCTTCCCAATTTGAGCAGTTCCTTTAAAGCCTGTTTCAAGACCAATATCCACATTCCAATTTTCATAAGCATTAATCCATTTCTGATTTTTCATATCTGCTTTAGTGACCATTGGTCCCGCTTCCATGCTGGTGTGAATTTCATCGCCAGTCCTGTCTAAAAATCCAGTATTTATAAAAATGACTCTTTGTTTTGCAATCTCTATACACTCTTTAAGATTTACTGTTGTTCTTCTTTCTTCATCCATAATTCCTAGTTTTATGGTGTTTTCAGCAAGATTAAAAATTTTTTCAACTTCAGAAAATAAATCACACGTGAACTGAACTTCTTCTGGGCCATGCATTTTTGGTTTTACAATATATATACTTTTTGTCTTTGAATTTTTGTAAATTCCATTACCAATGATGTCATGTATGGCTATACAAACTGTAAAATAAGCATCCAAGATTCCCTCTGGCACTTCATTGCCCTTTCTATCCCTAACAGCTGGATTGGTCATCAAATGTCCAACATTTCGAACTAACATAAGACTTCTTCCTGGTAGAAGAATCATTTTTCCATTTTTCAATAAATATTTTCTATCTGGATTAAGTTCTCTTGTAATAAATTTACCGCCTTTATCAAAAGATCTTTTTAAATTACCTTTCATCAGGCCAAGCCAATTCCTATAAACAATAATTTTATCTTCAGCATCAACCGCAGCAACCGAATCCTCGCAGTCTTGAATAGTAGTTATTGCGGATTCCATTAATATATCTTTTATTCCCGCTAAGTCTTCTTGTCCTATTGGGTTAGATCTATCTATTTGTATTTCAAAATGAAGATTATTATTTTTAAAAAGAAGTCCGTATGCTCCCTCACCTTTATCTTTATATCCAACATATTTATCAATATCTTTTAGGTTTACTTTAGAGCCATCCTTTAATGTCATTGATAATTCACTATCTAAAAACTCAAATTTAATAACTTGATCATATGTGCCTTTCTCAAGTGGAATTGTTTCATCAAGAAAATTTTTGGCAAACGCTATAACTTTATCTCCTCTTACCGGGTTATAACCGCCCTCTCGTTGAGCGCCATCTTCATCTGAAATTACATTAGTTCCATAGAGGGCATCATATAGACTTCCCCACCTTGCATTTGCAGCATTTAAAGCAAATCTCGCATTCATTACTGGTACAACTAACTGGGGACCAGCAATTTTTCTTATCTCAGGGTCTACATTCCAAGTTTCAATTTTGAAATCACCACTTCTTGGATGAATATAACCAATATCAGTTAGAAATTTTTTATATTCAACAAGATTAAATTCTGAGTTCCTATTTCTTATATGCCAGTCATTAATTTGATTCTGAAAATAATTTCTTTTTTCTAACAATTCATTATTTCGACCTATAAATTTATCTACAAGATTTTCAAAAGAGCTCCAAAAATAATGTGGGGAGATATCCAATCCAGGCAATACTTCACTCTTAACAAACTCTTGAAGACTTGGGGAAATAATAAGACCAACTTCTCTAGGTGAATGTTTAGACTGACCGAATAAATTTCTAAATAATCTCATGCTCAAATTATAACAATTAAATTATTATTACCAATTAAATATTATTAACCAAGCTTACTTGTAACATCATAAGACCATATTGATTTTGTTCTATTGTGAATGATGTTTGTATGTCTCATTAAAAAATTTCTTATAGCTACAAAAAATGGATTTTTTATGTGATTTAATCTAGCTTGATTTAGAGACTTTCTGTGAATTGATCTCACTCTTTTTAATCTTAGTTTTTGATAATGTATTTGGGCATCGCCTAAATTATTATGTTTATTTATTAAATATCCTAGGGCATAAGAATCCTCTAAGGCCATGCAAGCTCCTTGTCCAATAAACGGAACTATTGGATGAGCTGCGTCACCTAAATAAGTAATATTTTTTTTATACATAAATTCAATCTGTGGCCTTATGTATACCCCCCACTTATATATGCCTTCACTATCTTTAATGGATGGATATTTTTTAATAATTGATGAAGGGACTTCTCTAAGTAAATCATCTAAGGAGCCCCTTTCTTTCCATGATTCAACCATCCTATTGTTGTCTTTAACTGCAGCAATTAAGCTAACTTTATTTTCACCAACTGGATAACTTACAACATGGAAATCTGATCCAAGATGAAAATTTATGGAATCTTGCTTTGATTTAAAAATGGATCTCCAAACAGAGTAGCCACTATATTTGGTTTTTGCATTAAGCGAAGAAATACTACTATGACATTTTGACTTAATTCCATCACAAGCAGCTATATGATTTACAATGCATGAATTTCCATCCTTAAAAGAAATCTGTTTTTTTATGAGATCAATTTCTTCAAGCTCATGATCAAATTTAATTTCTCCCCCTTGACGTTTATATCTAGTAAATAAAACATCATATAAAGATTTCCGTGAGGTTGTTAAAACTTCTGTTTTAATATTTGTTATTTCATTAAGATTCGAATAGAAAATTGTTTTTTTACAATTTGCTGATATTTTTTGAAGATCTTCGAGTAAATCCAATTTAGCTAAAACAAATTTACCATTTGGCGAGATTGAAATTCCTGCGCCATTTTCACTCACATGAGATGATCTCTCAAATATTACATTTGGTATATTGTTTTTGTTTAACATTATTCCTAATGTCAAACCAGCAATACCAGCTCCAATAATTGCAATATGATCTGAATAGTCTTCCATATATGAATTTTAGCCAAAAAAAAACAGAGGCTAGCTCTGTTTCTTTCAATCGATTCCTTAGGGGTCTAAAGTGAGATTTTCTTTAGCTCCTTGGATTCTTTCTCTTGAATCCTTGGTGGATTTGTAAGCTATTTTTTAACATCGACTCTTACAAATGCTTTCACCCTTAGGTCTCTCCGTTTGACTTTCCCCCTAGTTTCCCGTCTGCAGTTGGTCACTAGTCAGTCGTCATCCGTACATTTAATATTACTCCTACTAAATTTGTTGTCAACACTTTTTTTTAAAAAAAATTAACTTTTTTACAGAGAATCTTTTAAATAAAAAAAGGGAGCATTTGCTCCCCTTATAAATGTGTAAAGTGATTTATCCTCTCACTGAAACAATACCATATGATCTTTCATTCTCACATGTTCCTCCAAGCTCTTGAAGTGCTTCGAGTTCTGGCATTTCATCGGCATTATTCCAAAAATTTGTCCAATTTTTGCCGTAGTCAGCAATAGTTTCTGTTGAAACTGCTTGAACAAAATCATAATCCCATGTGCTTGGTACACCTGTATTTGGGAAGATCATCTTCCTTCCAGCAACATCACCAAGTTTCTTAGCAGCAACAGCATATGCATGATAAGCATCATAAAATTGTTGAGCGGTTACGCCCTCGCCAAGTTTACAATCTGAATACACAACATAACCATTTTGACCACTTGGAGTCTCAGAAACAGTCCTCTGCCAAGTATATGTAGTTTGATTTCCTTGATCTAAAATTTTATTTAGTTCTGCTAAAAGTTTTGTACCATTGCTGAACCAATGGTCATTGCCCTTGTGCATTTCTTCTGGATTTGGGCTTATACCCACCCAAACGAAATCATGTGGTTGCTCTCCACTATGGTAGTAAGGTACTAGCAAAGCAGCAGCATAATTATCAAAGTGATCTGTTTCACCAGCCCACGTATTGAATTTTTCTACCCATTTCATCATATCGTCCATATCTTTACCTTCTTTAAAAGTACTTACATAGTACTCTGCAACATTTGGTTCATATGCTGGTTTATCAGCATCATGATTATCTGCAACTAAAGCGAATGTAAAAAATAGACTAAAGCTTAATAAAAATTTCATTATATTCTCCTATTAAAATTATCTCATCGAAAGTCCAAAATAAGACCTAGCATTTGTACATGAAAAACCTTTTAAGTTTTGTGATGCCTCTGAGTCAACAATCTTTGACCAATATAAATCAGAATTTACACCTGTCTCGGAAATCGATGACGTATACATTAATCTTATAAAATCTACACCATCAGGCATCATATATCCAGCTGTAGGAACAATCATCTTTCTACCCATTGTGTCACCCTCAGATTGAGCATATGCAACAAAATCTTTATACAGATCATAAACCTGACGCATATCATACCCATCTTCAAGAGAACAATCTGAATATATTGCATACATCATATTCCCTGCTTCTGTGCTAGAAGGTAATGATATAGCCCATTGCCATGTATCGACTTGTCTGCTGTTAGTAACAGGTAAACTTTCAAGAAGTTTTGGCCCACCTTCTGTAATCCATGTTTGCATTGCATTAAATTGCACTGTGGGATTTGGAAAGGTATTTACCCACATAACATCAACGCTACTCATGTCAGAATGAAAATATGGTTGAAGCAAACCGACAGTCATATCATTATATGTGTCACCTTTACCTTTAGCCCATTTTGCAAATTTTTCATACCAAGCAATCAAATCATCGATATCTTTGCCTTCATTGAAGTTACCAATGTAATATTCGGCTTTATTTACATCGGGCTCATATTTATATTCTGGAGTTTCATGGTTGTCTGCAGAAACCATAAAACTAAATATTAAACTAATGCTTAATAATAATTTCATAATTTATCTCCCATATAATTGATCAATTAATATAACATTAAGTTGTCAGAATGTTATTACAAATATGTATTTTTTATGCAACTAATTTATTAGGCCATATAGATCATATTTAGATACAAAATCCCATATCTCGCTTGATGCATCTATATTGTATGATTGAATAAATGGCCAATCATGCCCCATCTCAGGATGAAGTATCAATTTAACATTCACATTATTTAAACAATTTACATATGTATCATAAGCAAGAAGTGAATAGTCATCATATTTTATGACTCTATCTGGATCTGTGTTACATGAGTTGTAATCTACCCAGTAATCAATAACATCCGGAATACTCTTTGATCCTGAATTTCCATCATAAGGAACAACGAAATCTAATAACCCGTGAATTTGTAAAATTGGCATTGGATGAGATGGATTACAATCATTGAATGTATCATTTGTCATTGAGCCAGTAACTGATGCTATAGCAGCAAATTTACTACTAAGATTACATGCAAGGTGATATCCCATATACCCACCATTTGACATTCCAGACGAATATATTCTTTGCTCATCTATTGGAATTTTATCTTTTAATAAATTAATAACTGTATCCACAAAATCTATATCATTGGTGGTACTTTTAGATGTCCAACCTCCAACATTCCAATGTGAAGACAAAGTTGCGGTAGTTGAACCTTGAGGATAAACAACTATAAAATTATTTAAATCAGCTATAGAAAAATAATTTGTATAATTTAAATGTCGCATCGCCGAGGAGCCATAGCCATGAAATGCAAACAATACTGGAATGCTTTTATTAGAATCTAAATTATTCGGAGTATACACATAATAAAATCTATCAATATTGTCATGTTTTAAATCACATTTTTTCATGCCAACTCGATTGGTATCTGCGCATGTTTCACCTTGGTAGCTATTGTCGTTATCTACAATTACTTGCTCTGGCATGGATGAGCCACCGCCTCCTCCTCCACATCCGAATATAAATAAACAGAAAAATAAGTATAGCGGATGCTTTTTCATATAATAATTATGAGTTTTTATTTACTCAAATCAAGTAAAAAGGGGAGCATACAGCTCCCCTTTATTTATAAATGCAATTTAATTTGAATTATAGGCTTTAACAGTTGAAATTACTGATATATTTCTAATCTCTCTGTTTCCGTCAACTTCTTTTGAGAATTCAGCAAATGAATCACTTGAATACAATGTTTCGGTGGATTGCATTGCCTCTGTCATGCTTCCTGCACTGGTAAATGCATAATGTGTATAGTAATTTACACTTCCGCCTACTTGTGCTCTTAAGCCATAACTTCCACCAACATTTCCAGCATCTTCTTGTGCTTTAGTTACTTTAGAATATGCTTTTGCATATGCAGCTGCATCATCAACTTTCATTCTGTAAACAATATAAACCTGATTATTTTCTGGTTCAGAGTTACCACCGCTGATAAGTTTCATATTTAAAGATTGTTCAACTGGTTCTGCAAATTCTGAAGTTTTTGCTAAAAACTTTTGAAATACTGGTGATGAAAATGATTCAGTGCCTTTTCCAAGACTTTCCGTATCCTCATAATTTAAAACAACTGTATGAGTAGCATCATCATAACCATTAAAAACATATTGATGCAGATTAACAACTGCTGGAAATGACTTTCCCCAATCAGACTCCATTAGCTCATCCATAGCTTCTACATATGCTCCAGGATTTGAAACATTTAGAGAATAAGTTGCTATGTAGCCAGCTGCAATCAATGATTGAGAAGATACAAATAAAACAGTTAGAAAACTATAAATAAATTTTTTCATAAAATTCTCCTATATTAAGACTACTAATCATAACAAAATTTTTCAGAACAGATTTATAAAAATGAATTTTTTAAATTATAAGAATTGGTGCGGTACGCCGGTCTCGAACCGGCGGCCTTCTGCTTGGCAAGCAGACGCTCTACCAACTGAGCTAGTACCGCATTGGGAGATTAATATACTCTTTTAAATGAGTGCTTTCAACAGAATTAATTTAGATATTATTCAATAGATATTTCTTGTATATCTTTGAACTTCCCACCGATGTCTCTCTTTGAAATAATAAAGGATGTGGGCTCAACATGAAGAGGAATAGCTATTTCTATTTTTGCTGAAGTGACTGGCCCGCCCATGAAATCTCTATCCTCAAATCCTATATGCTGATAGCTCGCATAAAAAGGATTGCCAATACCAAGTGTATACAAAAATTTATTTTCTTTACCAAACACTTTAATTGCGTATATATCCTCATCAGTAAGAAATCTAATTTTCTTTAATATTTTTTCTTTTGGTTTATCTATTTTAATTTTGTCTAATGAAAAACCTTTAGAAGAACCATTAAAAGTAACAATATATGAATCACTAAAAGGACTTGAGTGTATTTTATTAAGCTCCCTAACATCTTTTATTTCAGAAGATTGAAGTAAGAAAGATGAAACGAAAATAAATGTAAAGATTATTCTATTTTTCATTATTACCATCTCTCCCAATTAATTCCCCAAGTGCCGCCCATTGGTCCATTGATATATCCATAATCATATTGACTTCTATCTGTTGGATTATAGCCCCATTGCTCAGACTCATAATCGTACCAATAAAAATCAGTATTAAATAAACCTTCATAAAAATCTTCAGTATCAGTAACGTCATCTGGTGCGCTTACGGTTCCGGTCAAATCCTCTACTCTCCAGGTATAAACTTTAACTGAATTATCTGACGGCCTATTAAATGTTATGTTAGTTTGATTTTCTAAAGATGGATCTTCGACTCCATCAACATACCACTTTAGCCTTAATTTTGATATGTCATATTCAACATCAATATCGATATTAAATCCAGATCTAGTTCCGCTTTCATCTGATTCAAAACCAACATCATCTCCATATACAAAGCCTTGATTATGAATTGAGCCTATTGCAAAACCTTCAACATTTACTTCTCCATATTGATCAGTGTTAACTTCCATAATTGTTAAAAATTTTGGTCTATAGTTATCAAATTCACCGTAATAATTTCCTTCAAATAAGCCAACTTGGTTACATTCAGGATTTCTTCCAGTTCTATTTCCATTGGCATCATAAATATTATATAAACAATCACATGATTCTGGATTTGGCTCATCTTC
Source organism: uncultured SAR86 cluster bacterium (assembly GCA_902631785.1). Classification (GTDB taxonomy): domain Bacteria; phylum Pseudomonadota; class Gammaproteobacteria; order Magnimaribacterales; family D2472; genus SAR86A. Next base: position 57,069 of record CACOZT010000003.1, on the reverse strand, counting down.
GTATAGGCCAATTGAACCATCAGACCAGTTATAACAAACTTTAAAAGTATTACCTGCAACATTCGTTAAATCATTTATATGATGTCTCCACTTTACCAATGAAGGATCTGACTGAGTTGTTGTATTTACATTTCTATCTGCCCAAAAACTTACATCTCTATCATCATCAGATATATATTCATCACCCATTTCACCATGAGCATGACCTAACTCATGCATCAATACATATTCCGTCCTCGAGCCAATGGGTTGAATATTTGTATTACCTAGATTAACCCCTCTTCCATCAATAGTTGTTAGAACTGAAACTAAATCATTATCCTCAAATAGCTCATCAAATACTGACATATTAATATCCCCAGAACCAATACAGTAGACATCCTCATCCCAGTCATAACAGCCAGTCTCGATTGATGCAAGAGAACTACCATCGGGATTTACAGGCTCTGCAACAACTATGTCAAAATATCCAGCAAAAAATTCAGAAATATCTGAATCATTTAAACCATTTATAGATCTCAATAAGGCTGCCCTAAAGTCTTCCACATCAGAAGATGAACCATCCAAAGAGTCCTCACTTAATGAATCAGCTACAAATAGGTAATCAGTTCTTCCAAATGAGTCGCCACCTCCAATTAAGTAATAAACATAATAATCTTTGTCTGTCGTTGAGCCTGAATCAAAACCATCACTTTTATCATCATCTTTAGCAACAGTCACAATTTTTTTATCAGCAATAAACCAAGTACTAAAGGTATCAGAGCTTGATGCATTTCCATCAGAAATTATAATCTCTGCAGGTAAAAATCCAGCAGTTGTTATAGAAGATAAATCAAGAGTGACTTCACCAACACCCTCTCCAGTTGATACAAAAGAGGCAGGGACACTATTTTGATTTACAGAAGCCGAAATAACTAGATCAATATCCTCATTATCAATATCTGAATATGTAATAGAAAACTTTGGATTTGATTCAAATATCATATTATTTTTATCTAAATTTGCAGTTGAAGTGATAAAAATCTCCGGGTTATCATTAACCGAATTTATTGTTATATTGACGGTGCTACTTCTTGTAATATTTTTTTCAACCACAGTAACTGAATAAGTAAATTGGTCTTGACCAAAATAGTTAGGGTTAGGTGAATATGTTATCGAAGCATTTTGTGAAAAAGTTAAAGTTCCATTTGATGTTGAATTTGTAAGAGAGTACTCAAAAGTTACTGACTCATTTGCTGAGGCAGCTACTGAACCAGTGTAAGTAGTATCTTCGTCAATTGAGAAAGAATTTTGAGCTAGTGTAAGAGCAAAAGGCACATCAGGTGCTCCTCCTCCACCACCACCTCCTCCACATGAGGAGATGAATATTAAGATAGAAAATAATCTAAGAAATTGCATGAGGTTATTATATAAAAAAAATTGAATTAAGTTTCAATAAATTTCAGTGCTTGGTCTCCAAAATCTGACCACCACTCCATTCCCATAAGGTGTATTTTCTCCAAATTTTCATCTGAATCATCATCTAAAAATCGATTAACTTTACCTAGTGGAGAGTTTATTCTTAGATAATTATCATCAAAAATACTATTTGAAATTTGATTATGAATTTCTGAGTCTAAAAGCATACCCATAATATCATTTCTTAACCATCCAACGCCTCCCCAATTGGTTGAATTTTCTCCATCAATTTTAGTTTTATTTTGCCCAGAACCAATGCTAAGGATTCTAATATTATTTGTATCTAATAATTTCTTTGAGTATGTATATCCAACAAGAGTTGGATTGTTAGTTATAATGCTTCCATCTATCATCCAAGACTTATCCTCCATTTGATAAGAAGGAAAATACATTGGTGCAGCGCTTGATGCTGCAATAGCATCCTTAAATGTAACATCTGGTGTATTTATAGAATCAAAAATTGCATGCGATCGATTTTCGATATCATATGCGTAACAAAGGAATGGTTTAGTTGATTGTTGAAGTTTGTCTGATTTAAAAATTTCCTCTAATAATTTTAATCTTCCCTCACTTTCGTATCTTGGTCTTGCTTGAACAAGTGACGCTTTGTCCCAAAAAAAAGAACTCTTCATAATTTGATCTAAGTAATTTTTTGACCAATAGCGTTTGATTTTATCTGCAGTAAATCCTCCATAGGCGAAACACGCTGCATTGAATGCACCTGCACTGGTTCCAATAAACATATCAAAAATATCCGAAATTTTTTTGCCGCTTTCTGCTTCAAGTTTTTGAAGAAAAACTAATGATGCAATTGTTCTAACTCCTCCACCATCGAAGCATATAATTTTTTTGTGTGAAAATTTGCTAAGAAAACTAAAAAAGTTTCTCATTCAGTAATGTTTCTTTCTAAAAAAATGGCAGCATCCTTTATACCACCTAAATTTGTAACATCTTTATATCCTAGGTCTACCAAAATATCAGTAGCGTTTTGAGATCTTCTTCCGCTTCTGCAATATAAATAAATTTTTTGATCTTTATTAATATTATCTGCTATTGATGATATTTCTTGCCATTCAATATTGGATGAATCCTCGATATGACCTGACTCAAATTCTTCAAGTGTTCTAACATCTATCACGATAAACTCATCTGAAACTGAGTTAATTCCAAATAATATTAAAAAAATATAAAGAATCTTCAATTTAATTTATTCCCATTCACTAAGAATCATGTCTGAAGCCTTCTCACCAATCATAATGGTAGGTGCATTTGTGTTTCCACCAACTAGTGTTGGCATTATTGAGGCATCGACAACCCTCAAACCATCAATACCATGAACCTTTAACTTATCATCAACCACTGCCATATCATCAGATCCCATTTTGCAAGTTCCTACAGGATGATATACAGTATCAGCGTCTTCCCTAATCGCCTGCTCGATATCTTTATCATCGTTTAAATCAATAGGTCTTTGTGTGTGCTTGGATGTATATTTACCCACAGGATCTTTATTTAAAATGCTCATCATCTTTTTATAACCAGCGACAAGGTCTGTTACATCATCAGGATGAGAAAGAAATTTTGGATCTATAAGAGGATCATCAAAAGGATCTGCAGAATTTAACGTAACCTCTCCTCTTGATTTTGGTCTCAACAAGCAAACATGGCAACTAAGGCCATGACCCCAAACCGATGTCCTTCCGTGATCAATTACCATTGCAGGAGCGAAATGTAATTGTATATCAGGAATGCTTTTATCATCATTTGATTTAATAAAGCCACCTGCTTCAGCTACTGTAGATGTAAACATACCTACTTTTGCAAAAACATATTTCAGAATTTCTAGAGGAAATTTATAGAAAATCGATTTCAGAGAAAAGCCTATTAATTCAATAGAGTTATATTTGTGCACAGAAAGATAATCAATGTGATCTTGAAGGTTTTTACCTACACCAGGCAACTCATGAATATGCTCAATATTATGTTTAAGAATTTCTTCAGATGGTCCGATCCCTGATCTCAATAATATTTGAGGAGAACCGAATGCTCCAGAGCTTAGAATAACTTCTTTGGCAGCATTTATTGTTATTGTTTCACCATTTTCATTTATGCACTCAACACCGACTGCTTTCTTATTTTCAAAAATGATTTTATTTACATTAGTGTCTGTCATGATCGTTAGATTTTCTCTATCAAGTGAAGGAACTAGGTATGCTTTTGCAGCACTGCAACGTTTTCCATCTTTTTGAGTGGTCTGATAATAACCAATACCTTCTTGATTTTCTCCATTAAAATCATCGTTATAACCAAAAATTTCAGATCCCGTTTTAACAAAATCGTCTGTAGGAGTATTTTGATTTCGAATCTTACAAACATTCAATGGGCCATTTTGTCCATGAAAATGATCATCAAATACTTCATTATGTTCGGCTCTTTTAAAGTAAGGCAATACTTCATCATATGACCAGCCTTCATTACCAAGCTCAGACCAGTGATCATAATCCCACTTATGACCTCTAACATACAACATTGCGTTAATGGAACTTGAGCCACCTAATGTTTTCCCTCTTGGTTGGAACCCTTTTCTATGCTCCATTGACTCAGTTTCAACTTTATGAGTACCGCCAGCAGAATCAACAACTTCTTGTACCGGCTGGGCAACTACCTCTTTCTCAAATTCTTTTTGTGGAACAGTTTCATAGTTCCAACTGTATTTGCTTCCGTCGCCTAAAAATGCAAAACCTATTGGAATATGAATTCTAGGATCGCTATCTTTTGATCCTGCCTCAATCAAACACACATTAAAGTTAGGATTTTTACTTAACTTGCTAGCGAGAACACAACCTGCAGAACCAGCACCCAAAATAACAAAATCATAATTTTTCACTGTTAAATTTCCCCAAAAAATCAAACTATGTATTAAGTTTATGATTTAGAATCATAGCTGTAAACTTAGTTTTTAAAATTTTTATATGAATACATTTTATATACTATCTTTAATTTGGGTTCTAATAGGTTTAGGAACCTTCGCATATCTATTTTTTGAAAGTGCTCCATACGGACGTCATATTAAAGAGGGATGGGGAATAGAAATACCTGCCCGACTTGGCTGGATTGTGATGGAATCACCATGTGTAATTTTAATGATAATTTATGCCTTAGTCGTAAGAGATCAGTTGCAAATCATTCACAAGGTATTTCTTTTAATCTGGTTAACACATTACATTCATAGGACATTTATTTATCCTTTTTTAATAGAAATGACCAATCCTAAAATGCCAATTTCAATTGCATTTTCAGCATTCTTTTTCAACCTAGTAAACGTTAGTATTCAGGCTTTTGGTATTTTTTACTTTACACAATACTCTGAAAATTGGATTTCAAGCCCGACTTTCATAATTGGTTTATCAATTTTCTTACTTGGTATGTATATCAATATTAGATCTGATTACATAATTATGGCTATAAAAAAGAAGAAAGGGCCTGGTTATCATATTCCTCATTCTTTTTTATACAAATATTTGTCAGCACCAAACTATTTTGGAGAAATTATAGAATGGATTGGATGGGCCATATTGACATGGAGCATTTCAGGTATTGTATTTCTAATATGGGTAATAGCGAATCTATTCCCAAGGGCTCTAGCTCATCATCAATGGTATAAGAAAAAATTCAGTGACTATCCAAAAAATAGAAAAGCTATTATTCCAGGAATTATTTAATCAAACCCATGTCTTGTATTTGTTGGGCTATTTCAAGTATCGACTCTTCGGCTGGCCTTGGCTTCCAGCCAAGAATATCTTTTGCATTTGTTGCATTTTTTACACTTCTCACTCTTCCTAAATAAGGTAACGCTAATTTTGCTTCTTTACTAAAATTAGCAATTATTCTTGCTATCCATGCAGGAACGCTGATCTTTGGTGCTTTTTTAAAACCATTATCTCTAAGAAGTTTTGAGACTTCCTTATACCAAAGATCTTTTTCTGCCAACGCAAATCTTTGACCATTACTGGCCGGATTCTTCATAGCTAGTATGTGTGCTGAAGCTACATCTCTGACATCCACATATCCAAATTGAAGTGGAACAGCTACTGGCATTTTTCCGGTGGCTACCATTTGAATTGCTTTATTTGATTCCCCCAAATCACCTGACAACGATGGACCAATAACTAATGCAGGATTGATAACGGCTAACTCAAATGGATGACCTTCATTTTCAACAAAATCCCATGCAGCCTTCTCAGCCAATGTTTTACTTTTAGAATAATGATCAATAGATGGATTTTCTGGATCAGACCAATCAGTCTCATCATAGTATTCTTTAAGCTCCATCCCATGAAAAATTGCAGCGACAGAAGAAGTTAAAACAACTTTTTTAACACTGTGCTTTTGGGCAAATTTTAATGCTCTTTTTACTCCAGCAACCGCAGGTTTAACAAAAAAATCTTCACTTTGACTTTCTAACGCAATTGGTGACGCAACATGAATTAAAAAATCGCAACCCTCCATGCCTTCGTCCCATCCATCATCATCATTTAAGTCAAATTTAAAAATATTCAGATTTGTTGTATCAGTATTATTTTTTTTAAGTGCTTCATAAATTTCGTTCTTTCTTTCTGGTGACCTCACAGAACCGTTAACAGCATACCCTTGATCAAGAAGCTGTTGAATACAATGTAATCCTATATAACCCGTAGCGCCTGTAACTAAAACTTTTTCCATTACAAATCCTTTAATTAATTTTCCAAATTATATCTTGTTTTTTCAATTGCAGAGGCATAACCAATAATTGATTTGTCAGTCCATCGATCTCCAATGATTGAAATTCCTACTGGAAAACTATTAATTTCAAAGTATGGAATTGTAATATGCGGCATTCCGTTATGTGCAGCATACCCTCCACTACTAAATTCAAGGGAGTTATTCATAGCAACATTATCTCCTCCATCATAATTAATTTTCCATGCAGGACCTCTAGTCAAACCAATAAAGGCATCTAAATCATATTCATCAATGAGATCTTTTGTAGACTTATATGACTTATTTATTTTGTATTTAGACCAAAAATATTTTAGATAACTAGTGCTTTCGACAGACTTATAAAAAATGTCTTGTCCAAAATATGGCATAACAAGATCTTTGTTTGCATTATTGAAATCAATAATATCTGTAAGTTTTTTCATAGAAGAATTAGCATTATTTAGATATTCTTCCAAACCTTCTCTGAACTCGAAGAGAAGAACATAAGACTCAGCATCTCCAGGATAAACTCTCTCATCGTTTATCAAGATTATTTCACCACCCAAAGAGTTAACAATTTCTTTTAATTTTTTATGTAATTCAATGACTTGTGGATTTGTATTATTTGAATCCAACAAACCTAATCGAACACCTTTCAGAGAAATATTTTTTGTTGCATTTGAAAAACTTAAATCAAAATTAGTTGGTATAAAAGATGTGGCGGGATCATTTTCATCATATCCTGCAATAACTTCTAATGTTCTTGCAACAATATCAACATTTACTCCCATTGGCCCAGCTGTATCCTGAGAAGAAGATATTGGAACAATACCAGACCTGCTAACCAAACCTGTGGTTGGTTTCATGCCTACAATTCCATTTACCGATGATGGACATGAAATTGATCCATTTGTTTCAGTACCAATTGCGACATCTACAATTCCCATTGAAACAGCAACAGCAGATCCTGAACTTGAACCACAAGGATTATAGGCATCATCTATAAAATGTTTAGTTTGGCCACCAAGACTTGACCAACCACTAACTGAACTATTAGATCTAAAATTTGCCCATTCGGATAGATTTGTTTTCCCAAGAATATGATAATTTGCACTTTCTAATTTATTTATTATGAATGCATTACTTTGGGCAATGTTGTCTTTCAATGCCAAAGACCCTGCAGAAGTTACTTTATTGGCAATGTCTATATTATCTTTAATAACAATATTTATTGAATTAGTCTCATTAGGATTTTCATAAATTTCTATTAAAGAATTTTTTTCATCAATGGTTGCATTAACGAAAACAGAAAAAAATATTAAAAATTTATATAAATTTAATTTGTTAAGCATTTTTTATTGAAAATTATTCTAAAGCTTCTTTAACACCTGGATGTACGATTTTTCCGTCAAGAATATTTAACCCATTTCTCAAGTGCTCATCAGAATTGAGAGCATTTTTTATACCATTATTTGCTAAATTTTCAACATATGAAAGTGAAACTTTATTTAATGCTTCAGTAGCTGTTAATGGAACTGCGCCTGGCATGTTGGTTACACAGTAATGAACAATATCATTCTCCAAAAATGTGGGGCTATCATGCGTGGTAGGCTTGCTTGATTCAAAACATCCACCCTGATCAATGGATACATCTACCATCACAGTTCCTGGGTTCATTGAAGATAACATCTCTCTGGTGATAACTTTAGGTGCTTCCTTGCCGACAACATATACACTTCCTATCACTAAATCAGACTCGTTGATTGACACTTGAATCGAATCTTTTGTTGATAATATATATTCAATATTATTTGATCCATATTTTGATTTAAGATCATCAAGTTTTGTTTGAGAAGAATCGACCACCTTTACTAGCGCCTTATTATCAATTGCTTTCAAAATAGATTGAGTTCCTGCAACACCAGCACCAATAACTGTAACCACTCGAGGATCCATATCATCCATCTGACCAATCATGACACCTTTTCCTTTGTTATGCTTAAGAAGATGATATGAACCAACAACAAATGCGAGTTGACCCGCAATAGTGCTCATTGGTGCAAGTAATGGCATAGACCCATCTGATGAAGTCACTGTTTCATATGCGATGCCAGTAACACCAGTATCAATTAATTTCTTTGCATTTTCAGGATCGCCGGCAAGATGCAAATAAGTAAAAAGTGTTAAGTCACTTCTCAAAAATTTGTATTCATCAGGTATAGGCTCTTTGACCTTTACAACCATTTCAGATGATTTATAAACTTCTTCAGCAGAATCAATTAATTTTGCGCCAGCACTTTGATATTGATCATCAAAAAATCCAATGTTTGCTCCAGCATTTTTTTGTATCAAAACATCATGTCCAGAATCCACTATTTGTTTAACTGAAAGAGGAGTTAAACCTACGCGATTCTCGTTATTTTTAACTTCTGTTGGAACACCAATAATCATATTATGTAAAATGTACCATAAAAAAAAGAAGCTGCATAAAGCAGCTCCTCTTTTTATTAATTACTTAATCTCTTGAAGCAAAGTCTGGCATGAAATCTTTTGCATCACTATTGTAGAATGTCCAACTATGGTAAACATCTGGAACTTCTGCACAAGTCGCATATTCACTAAACAAAGGAAACATTTCATCTCTAATATCCTTTTCAAATGATTCGTTTGCTTTTTTCATAGAATCTTCACTATCAGTAAAAGTTGCCCATAAAAAATCAATATCCGATTCTACATGTGAACCATCTGCATTTTTATGTGCAAAATAATTACCAAATGAATAGTTTGTATCGCTAAAATCAGAATTACTAACAGCATTTACATAACCTGGTAAAAATGCTTCAGCATCTGATCTTCCTGAACCCTCATTGTAATTACATTGATAAAATTCACTATAGAAATATCCACTTTCATTAGTACTTCCATATGTCCCAGGTGCAATAGGATAATCAGCATCAAATGCATTTCTACCCTCACCATCACATACCATTACATTTGAGTATTCTTCATTCCATGCTTGGCCCTCTTCGTTTTGAACCCAAGCAGCCCACTCAGCATCAGCTTCCTCTTTTGAACTCCAATTTAGCTCCCACCAGAGAGTTTCACCGAATGCATTTGTATCAGCAGCAGGAACATATCCCCATGCTCCTAAAAGTGAATCCGCTGTAATGAGTTTTTGCCAATCAGCTATCATCTTCATTGCATTTTCAGCATTGAAATCAGGCCCAGCAGTACAAGCCATAAATTCAGCATAAGCTTTACCACCGCCAGAAGTATCTCCAGATGATTCAACAGTCATCTCATTTGAACAACTCGCAATGAACAAGACTCCGATAATACTAGCTAATGCTAATTTGTTTTTTAATAACATATTTTTCTCCTCTATATATGTGTTACCTATGATTCAACATGAAAAAGTTTTGTATAAATTTTCCATGCATTATCTTTTTTTAAAAAAGAGAATGAATCAATAAATATCATTCCCAAGTATGCCTCCCTAATTTGAACAATTGCTGTCTCACCAACAATTTCACATGAAATTATTTCAAGAAATTCTTTATCGCCTTTTTCTTTTGGAGAAGGCTGCTGATCTGAAACAAATTTTGAAAACTCATCTAAATTCATTTCATGAAGTCCATCAGGTAGATATCCTGAAATCATTGCATTATTATCAAATGCTTCTTTAATTTTGCTTGAATCAGACTCACAGCATCCCGCGTAGTAAAGATCAATACATTGTTTGATTTGTTCCTTATCGCTCATTATTTACTCTTTCTTTGGAATCCATTCATGAGAGTTCTATGGTCATCTGTATATGCCTCCATAGCCTTTTTTAAATCATCGTTCGTATCACCTAGAACTTGAAAACTCTTTACTATGAAAGTTTCAAGAAATTTATCTCTATGAGGAGCTTCTGCAAATGCATTCATATGGAATATAGCATCCTCATTTGAATGATATACCTCCATGAGTGATACTTTTTTTCTATCATCAGAAATCCAATATTTGTAGTACATAGTCTTAGGCTCTGTCTCATTCACAGCACCAACCAAATAATCAACAAATTCTTCAACACCATCTGATTTTCCTTCAGCAATTTCTAAATCTAAATAAAAAATTATTGGGTTTTTCTCATGATGCATACCAAAAAGTAAACCTGGCAAAACAAGCAAAGACAAAAATACGTTTTTCATATAAATCTCCTCTTTATGTAAGATACTACTATATTTAGATATTTATATGTTTAAAATATAGTAATTATTTTATTGAAACTTTAAAAATGAACGAAGCAAAAAATTTAATTGATAAATGGCATGAAGTTATTGGTAATGATGATCCTAAATTATTAGATAATATTATTTCAGACGATGCCGTATTTTCATCACCTGTGGTTTTTACTCCAATGGAGGGTAAAAATATAACTATGATGTATCTTCATGCTGCCGGCCAATCCTTTAATATGGAAAAATTTAAATACACAAAAGAAATTCATGACGGAATGAATTCTGTTTTAGAGTTTGAAACCTATATTGATGATATATCCGTTAACGGAGTTGATATTATTGAATGGAATGAAGACGGCAAGATATGCAACTTTAAGGTCATGATCAGGCCTTTTAAAGCTGTTCAAAAAGTTCAAGAAAAAATGATAGCTGCTTTGGAGAGTCTTAGTTAGCTTTTATCTTTGGGTCTTGATTCATTAACAACTAATTCTCTTCCATCAACTTCAGTTCCGTTTAATGCTTCGATAGCAGCCTCAGCTCCATCACTCATTTCAACAAAACCAAAGCCTCTTGAACGACCAGTTGCTCTGTCTGTAATAATTTTTGCAGAAGTGACTGTTCCGTGTTCTGCAAAAACGTTCTCTAGATCTTGGTCTGTTAATCCCCAAGAAATATTTCCGACATATATATTCATTAATTTATCCTAAGTGAGAAAATGCAATCTTACATTAAATATATCAATAATAGTAAAAAACTTTTAACTTAATTTATGCACATTTATACATTAATATAATTTTATGGAACTTAATTGGGTTGCTATAGGTTGGATTATTGACATGATTTTAAATGGAGTTGTGTGGCTTATTATTGCTGCACTTGCTCTTCCGCTAATTGATAAGACTGACAAGTGGACAAGAAAAGGCGTTCAACTAATGGGCAGTATTGATGATTTTATAAGAAAAGTTTTAGAAGATCTCTTTGAGCTGGTTGAAAAAAAGAATTTACAAATTCTTGCAGCTTTCATATTAATGATTATTTTAGGTATTCTTGCTCAAATTGGTTTGATACCAAAATTAATAACTTAGATAGAAAATCATTCTAAAATGACTTAAAAAATCAAATGGATTATTTTTCTAGTAAATATAGGTCTCTAACCCAATAAAGCCATGGCAAAAGTCGCACCAATAGAAAAACCAATCAATAGATAAAATAAATCTCTTAAATTTCTATTTTTTATATTTTTCATAATTCAATAATACCAAGTCTTTTTTTGATAAAAAAATTATTTCCAAGTCCCGTATTCACTTCTTCCTTTTTTTCTCAGTCCGAATGGACCAGCAATATAAATGGTAATTGGTTTAATGCCTGGCTCTAAGTCAACTCGGTGTAAATTATCAGCACTTCTAAAACCTATATAAAATTTTCCACGCCATTTTCTTTCTTTTTTAATGTTTGTCTCCCAGTAACCGCCACTTAAAATAATTGTAATGTATGGACAGGGATGATTATGTAGTCCAATTCCGTGATCATTATCTATAATATGATTAATAAGTATATTGAAAGGAAACCATTTTGGTCTTTTTCTAAATAACAAATAATACCTTTCAGTCCATGGTTTAGCTAAGTGATATTCTGGATGCGAAGGACCCCTATCCAATACAACTCTTTTTCGTCCTAATTTCTCTAGTATCTTAAGAAAAAACATTTAAATAATGATGTTATAAGTCTTTTCATATTAGGACTGATTACAAACCCATAGTCTAGTGGCATCATTGAAGTAATCTTCAAAATAATAAATCACCCAATATTTAGAGCCTTCTTTGTTTAAAACATATAAATTTGAGTCAGGATATTTTGTTTCATTATTGTTAATATCGATTACTGTTCTAGTACCCTTGATAATATATTCGTCAGATGAAATCTTTTCAGTGGTGTAATTTTCATCTTCAATTTGTTTATTGTCCGAAGTTCTTTTGATAGTAGACATATCTTTACTAAAATAAAACTTATCGGTATACATTGCAGATGGATTGTATTTACATGAAAGTATCATGGAGTAGGATGATTCTAAAACAGTTTCTTTCTCACTTGAGCAACTAACAATTAAAAGAAACATAACTGAAAAAACTTTTTTCACAATCAGACTCTTTCTTTGCACATTTCTAACTCTTTCTTAAGATATTCTCCGCCTTCTTCGATTGCTCTTTCCTTAACAAGTATTGCTTGAGTTCGATAATGAGTATTGAATTGTTTACTGTATTCATACTTTAAAATTAATTTATTTGATAAGTCTGTAAGAGCAAGTCTAACTTTTTGGACATCTGCTGTTGGCTCTACAGAATACATCCAAACTTTCCCATCGATTATTTCAACATCATTATAAAAAAGGTCTCTAGCAAAACTCACAACTCCTACACAATAATTATCAAGCTTATGTTCAGGATTATTATAGTTGTATGTAACTTCAGAATGTAATGAGTTTGAAATTCCAAGTATTAGTGAAAGCCCTATGTATTTTTTCATTTGTATTATTGATACTGACCAATCCCTGCATGCCATGCACAAAAATCGTAAGAATCTTCATTTCTATAGTACTTTTGTTGGACACAGTTCCTATAATCATCACCCCTTGTTTCCCCAACCCTTGGTAGCCATGAGCTTTTATAGCCAAGATGTCTTTTGGCATATTCCTCATGAGCTCTATCAATTCTTTCTTCTATGGTTAAAGCAAATATATTAGTTGATATTAGTATGCAAAACGTAATTAAGTATTTCATACATCAATAATGCCATAACATTTTATCGAAATAAACGTAAACACAAATTAATAGTGCATGGACACATTGATGGACACTTTAAGATTTTATAAATCCTTTAACTAAAAGAAATACACATGGACACACCGTGGACACAACACCCATAAAAAAGCCCACTATTGTGGGCTTTATAGTAAATTGGCATCCCGTAGGGGAGTCGAACCCCTGTTGCCGGGATGAAAACCCGGTGTCCTAGGCCTCTAGACGAACGGGACAGGATAAAAAGTGTATTATATGGAATCGAATAAGATTATCAAACCAAAATTATTTTAATTTTTTCTTTATTCCTGAAAGAAATCCCCTCATAAAACTTGCTTCCATCTCATCAGGCTGAAGTCTTGTAAACATCCTTTTGATTCGCGAGATAATTTTTTTTGGATTATCTGGATCAATAACATCAATCTCCACTGCTGTTTCTATAAAGTGATCAATTAATCGTTGTAATTGATCAGAATTAACTTCAGGATAATCTCTCCATTCTCTTTTCCTATCATCAGATGACGCTTTTAAAATTTCATAACAAATAATTTGAGCGGACATTGCCAAATTAAGAACTGGATATTCAGGATTTGCAGGAATCTCAATAAGTTTATTTGCAAGTTCCAATTCTTCATTTGTAAGACCCCTATCCTCTTTTCCAAAAATTATTGAAACTTCTTTTTTTGAATTAACTTCATTACAAATATCAGTTGCAGCTTGCTCAGCATTCATAATCGGCCATTGAATAGATCTATCTCTTGCAGATGTTGCATAGACAAAGGTGCTATCTTTAATAGCATCTTTTATAGAATCAAAAATGGTTGCATTTTCAAGGACATCAGTAGCATTACCAGCAAGTGCAGTTGACTCACCAGATGGAAAGACTCTCGGGTTAACAAGTGATAATCTTTGCAATCCCATGGTCTTCATTGCTCTAGCAACAGAGCCAATATTTCCAGGATGGATGGTATCAACCAAAACTATGTTTATTAAATTTGTTTCCAAAGTCATACAACTATTATCCTCATTTCTATTACAATAGCGACATGTCAAAACAAGCTTTGTTAAATATCAACCTTTTGGCTGCCCGTAAAGGAGCAGCAGAGTTAGAATTTGCTGTAAAAAAAGTACACAGTTTAGATTCTTCTAAAGGAACTCCAGATGGATACATTAAAGCAATTGAAAAAAGAGTAGAAGAATTAGTTTTTGATGAGGTTATGAAATTTCAAAACGAAGATAATTTTTTAAGTATTCATAAAGGACACATTGAAAATAACTCAAATGTTACATGGGTGTTAAAACCGATTGATGGTGTTGAAAATTTTATTAATGGATATCCACACTTTTCAATTTCGTTATGTTCAATGATCGATCGTGAAATAATAACAGCTGTGGTCATCGACCCCATAAGAAGAGAAGAATTTTCAGCATCATTAGGTGGTGGTGCTGACTTAAATAATAATAAGATTCGAGCAAGCAAACAAAATACATTAGAAGATTCGATGCTATCTTTTAAGAAATCCAATAAAAATAATGAATTTAATTTTGATAAAGCATATAAAGAGCTCGCTAATCAGAAATTAAATATGCGTGAAAGCGGATGTCTTTCTCTTGATCTCTCTTATGTTGGTGCGGGAAGATTGGATGGTGTTTGGGGTTATGACGTAAGTCTAATTGATTTTGCCGCAGGAGGTTTGATTGCTCAAGAAAGCGGTGCTTTGGCTAGTAATTTCAAGGGAGATCCAAAGTTTATTATGGAAAATAATATTATCTCTGCAACATCAAAAATTTATAAATCTATTCTGAAATCAATAAAGCCAAATTTAACAAATTAAGGCATTCCATCAAAGTCTGCGCCTTCAGGTTCTGGAATTGCTAAATCATCTTGAGTTAGTGTCAGAGACATTAACATATTTGCAACAACATATATCGAGGAATAAGTACCTATCACGACCCCAATTATAAGAGCCAGACTGAAGCCTCTTATTAGTTCTCCTCCAAAAATAAACAAAGCAAACAATACAAGTAATGTAGTAAATGATGTTACAAGGGTTCTTCCAAGCATTTGGTTAAGCGATAAATCAATCATGTCCATAGGTTCCAAAACTCTTTCGGTTCTGAAATTTTCTCTAATTCTGTCTGATACAACTATGGTGTCATTAAGAGAATATCCTATTACTGCGAGCAAAGCTGCGAGGACTGTTAAATCAAAATCCCATGAGAATATTGAAAATATACCTAGAATGATGACTACGTCATGCGCTAAAGCTGTCACAGCACCAAGTGCAAATTTATATTGAAATCTAAAAGCAACATACATCAGTATCATAAATAGAGCCACTATCATTCCCAGGCCACCCTGATCTCTTAACTCATCACCAACTTGAGGACCCACAAACTCTACTCTTTTTAATTCAATTGGAATTTCTTGGTTACTTAAAATATTAAATATGCTTTCACCTATGGAGCTATTCCCACCTTGATCTGCAACTTTAATCAAAACATCCAAATTGGTACCAAAATTTACAACCTGAGAGTCAGGATATCCATTTTCTTCAAGATCATTTCTTATTGATTCAAGAGAAATTGGAGACTCATAAGATACTTCAATCAAAGTTCCTCCACTGAAATCAAGACCAAGACTTAAGCCTCTTAAACCTAATGATATGCAAGATATAAGAAATAGAGTTATAGAAATAACGCCTGCTATTTTCCTAAACTTCATAAATTTAAATCTAATATCCATTATATTTTTAATTCCTGAATATTTTTATTGCCGTAAACAAGGTTAACCATAGCTCTTGTACACATAATTGCTGTAAACATAGAAGTAACAATTCCAATAGACAAAGTAATTGCGAAGCCTTTTACAGGACCTGTTCCAATAATGTATAGAATTAATGCAGTGATTAACGTAGTTACATTAGCATCAAAAATAGTAACAAAAGCTCTTGAAAAACCATCTCTTATAGCTGACTGAGGATCTTTTTCTTTAAGTTCTTCTCTAATACGAGAGAATATCAACACGTTTGCGTCCACTGCCATACCAACAGTCAAAACAATACCTGCCATACCCGGTAAAGTTAAAGAGGCTCCTAAGAGAGACATTATTCCTGTAATTAAAACCAAGTTAAGAATTAATGAAATATTTGCTGCGATGCCAAAAACTCTGTAATAAAAAATCATAAAAAGTACTACTAATGCAAAGCCAATCACAATTGATTTCATTCCAAGTTCGATATTTTCTTTTCCCAGGCTAGGCCCAACAGTCCTTTCCTCGACAAATTTCATCGGAGCTGCAAGTGCACCTGCTCTGAGTAATAAAGCTAGTTCACTCGCCTCAGCTGGTGATCCTACACCAGTAATTCTAAAGCTTGTTCCTAATACAGCTTGAACAGTTGCAAGACTTATTATATTTTTTTCAATATAGGAAGTTTGCTCAATAACAGATTCGCCTTGATCATTTGTTATCAACTCAGATTTAGTTTTTTGTTCAACAAATAAAACACCTAAACGTCTTCCAATATTTCCAGAGGTTGCTTTCTGCATTGCACGACCACCTTCCATATCAAGGGTAATATTTACTTGTGCAAATCCACTTTCATCAAATCCTGTATTTGCATTAGTAACTCTGTCACCAGCAACAATAACTGATCTTTCCAAAAAAGCTGTCTGGAATTCGTTTTCCTTAAAACTGAACTCCTCTTTCCTTAAAGGAGAAGTTCTCGCATTTGCTTCCATTCTAAATTCAAGATTCGCAGTTTTACCTATTATTTTTTTGGCTGCAGTTGGATCCTGAACTCCTGGTAATTGAACAACAATTCTATTGCCACCCTGTCTTTGAACTATTGGTTCGGATACACCTAACTCGTTAACCCTATTTCTTAAAGTGATTAAGTTTTGTCCAACCGCATAATCCCTGATTTCTCTTAAAGCTATATCGGAATACTCAAGCATAAGAACATCTGTGCTTGGTCTTTCGGTAATGATATATTGAACGCCGTTAATTACAGGACTGTCGTCTCTGAACTTCTTCAAAGCTTTGTTGTAACTTTGGTTATCATTAAATTTAAAGTGAAGTTTTAAATCCTTAATTGAAGATTCATCAAACTTTATCCTTTCTTCTTTAAAAGTCTTTCTGTAGGTATCTAGAAGTAATTCAAGTCTTCCTTGCTGAGCTGTATCAATATCTACTTCTAATAAGAAGTGTACTCCGCCAGATAAATCAAGACCGAGTTTTACAGGATTAGCTCCAAGATCTTTTAACCATTGAGGAGTTGCTGGCTCTAAAAACAAAGCAATAATTACTTTATCCAATAAAGCATTTTGTAATATCGTTTTGGAACTTAGTTGTGTATCAACATCTTTGAACTTAATAACAATTTTATTTTCTCTCAAAAACATCTCTTCATAATCAGTTTGAGATTCTTCTAGGATGCTTTCAAGATCATTCAATAATGATTGGTCAGCTGATCTGCCTGAATCTGTATAAGCGACTTGAATAGAAGGTTGTGTGGGATATAAATTTGGGAGTGCGTAAAGCGATCCAACTATCAATACGACTAAAATTAGCAAATATTGATATATAGAGAATTTATTCACTTAACTACTTAATTGATTCTATGGTGCCTTTTGGCAAGATATTTGCAATTGCTGATCTTTGCAGTTTAAAAACAACATTTTCACTTACTTCGAGAGATATATACTCACCTTTTATGGCTTTGACCTTGCCTATAATTCCACTTGCAGCAATTACTTCCGAACCAATTTCGAGTTTGGATAACATTTCATTGATTTCTTTATTTCTTTTATTTTGTGGTCTGATTATTACTATGTACATGAATAATAATAAAAACCCTAAAAAAATTAGTGGTGAAAAAAGTGATGGTGCTGCTCCTTCCATAATTTATCCTATATTGGCCCATCGGGCATATCTAAATTCCGTTTATTATAAAAGTCTTTTAAGAACTTCGCGAATAAATTATCTTTTATTGCAGTTCTGATATCTTTCATTAAAGACTGATAATAAGAAATATTATGGTAAGTAGCTAACATAGATCCCAGCATTTCATTTGTTCTTTGTAAGTGATTAAGATATGCCCTACTGTAATTTTGAGATACTTTGTTATCGGAATTTTTATCAATTGGCTCATCACAGTTTTT
The DNA here is from genome assembly GCA_902631785.1 of uncultured SAR86 cluster bacterium. Classification (GTDB taxonomy): domain Bacteria; phylum Pseudomonadota; class Gammaproteobacteria; order Magnimaribacterales; family D2472; genus SAR86A. The sequence goes on along the minus strand of CACOZT010000003.1, from coordinate 38,690 downwards.
GTACTCTGCATTTCTGATGTTGATTACGCCCTCAGATGTAAATAGCTGTCCATTCCTAGCATTTCTTGTAGGAAGAACACAATCAAACATATCAATGCCGTACCTTACAGCTTCAACTATATCCTCTGGCGAACCAACTCCCATAAGATATCTGGGTTTATCCTTTGGTAACTTATCAGACATAAACTCTAATATTTCAGTTTTTTCTTGTTTTGACTCACCAACACTCAATCCACCAAGAGCAATACCATCAAAATCTATCTCTATGAGCTTATTCAAAGACTCTAGCCTTAAATCTGTATACATCCCTCCTTGAACAATCCCAAACAATGCAGATTTAGACGTATGAGCTTCCTTGCATCTCTTTGCCCATCTCATTGATAGCTCCATTGATTTTCTTGCTTCCTCGTAACTTGATGGATAATTAGTGCATTCATCGAATACCATAATAATATCTGAACCAAGGTTTTCCTGGATCTTGATTGAATCCTCTGGTCTCATAAATATTTTTTTACCGTCATACGGAGAACTAAACTTAACGCCCTCTTCTGAAATTTTGGCTAAATCACCCAGGCTCCATACTTGAAATCCACCTGAATCTGTAAGTATTGGTTTATCCCAATTAATAAATTTATGTAGTCCGCCCATATCCCTTATCAATTCATCACCAGGCCTCAACATTAAATGAAAGGTGTTTCCAAGAATTATTTCTGAGCTTGTTTCATTTAAGTCTTCTACAGTTAAACCTTTTACGGTTCCGTTAGTACCAACAGGCATAAAAGCAGGTGTATTAATTGAGCCACGTGAAAATTGTATTTCACTGACTCTCGCAAAATCAGACGTGTTTGTGTTTTTAAACTTCATTTTTTAAAAGCATAGCATCACCATAGGAGAGGAACCTATATCTTTCTTTTACAGCGATTTCATATATTTTTTTTGTATTTTCAAAACCAATAAATGCAGAAACCAACATAAGCAAAGAGGATTTAGGTAAATGAAAGTTTGTAATTAACATGTCAACTGCTTTAAATTTAAAACCTGGATAGATGAATAAATCTGTAAAACCCCTATATCCTTTTCCATCAATAAATGCAGTCTCTAATGCCCTTAGTGTTGTTGTTCCAACAGCAAAAACCTTTTTTCCATTTTTTTTTGCTTGTTTAACTTTATCTATGATCTCATCACTAACTTCAACGAATTCTTTATGAATCTTATGATCTTTAATATTTTCAGTTTTAACAGGCTGAAATGTCCCAGCACCAACACTTAGGTTTATTGAAATAATATCTACTCCAATGTCTTTTATTTTCTGAAGCAACTCATCATCAAAATGTAAGCCTGCTGTTGGAGCGGCCACTGAATTTTGAAAATCTTTATTTTCATATACTGTTGCATACCTTTTTTTATCAATTTCCTCGTCATGTCTTTTAATGTATGGTGGAAGTGGAATATGACCAATTTTGTTAAAAATTTCTGTTGGACATTCAAAAAATTGAACTATAAAAAAATTGTCTTTACGATCAACACATTCTGCTTCGTATTTATCAAAAATCATCTTGGTTCCAGATTTAGGAGGATTTCCAGACCGAATCTGCACTAGGGCTCTATTGTTATTTAATTGTCTTTCTAACATGAGCTCAACTGAACCACCGGAATCTTTTTTTCCATAAATTCTTGCTGGAATTACTGAGGTGTTATTGTTAATGAGTAAATCTCCATCATTAAAATAATCTGTGATATCTCTAAATGTTCTATGCTCTATCTCATTAAGTCTTACTAACAGGCGACTTGAGCTTCTTGAATTAGTTGGATAATGAGCGATTAGCTCCTCTGGCAATTCATAATCGAAATCAGATGTTTTCATGATGGCTGATTTTAAAATAGATAATACTTGGCTACAATGCTCGACAGGCCCCATTGGCGGAATTGGTAGACGCGCGCGACTCAAAATCGCGTTCCCTCGGGAGTATCTGTTCGACTCAGATATGGGGCACCAGGCTAAAAATTGCAATTTACATTCAAAACTGAAAAAAAATAATTACTTGTTTCTTCACTAGAATTCTCCCACCCAACATCAGTGACTGATATGAAGTCTAAACATCCTTCACTATCAATATTTAAAGGAAGCGCTTTCATAAGATAATCATAATTGTTATTTCCAGGATCAGGTCTCATTGGTAAATCTGAATTTTCCATTGAGAGAAAATTTCCATTTCCATCGTTAATAGCAATATGTGCTCCGTGATAGCCGCTGCTATAGTCCCTTGTTGAGTGAATAATATCTAGATTGCCATCGAGGTTCATATCTCTAAGGTAAATGTTACCCTCCCCGTGATGAGAGTCCGATCTTGGTTGGGCTGGAAAATTTGTGTTAGTCATATCCAATAATTCACCATTACCATCATTGATTAAAATTTGAATATAAGCTCCCTCGTAATAAGGTAAATCTCTTGTAATTGAAACAACAACATCTTCGAATCCATCATTATTGAGATCTCCTGATGCAGCATGATTGTACTTATTTCTATCGAAACCAAATGGACCTGATGGTAAAACTAGCCTTGACCAATTTTTTATATCTGATGAATTATTACTCAATAGAATGTAGCCCTCATCAACATCAGACCATGTACTTCTATTATCGAAATTCCAAAAAATTATGTCATCGAAAGAATCATTGTTTAAGTCTATCATTAATGATGACATTGGATTTCCATATTTATTTTCTCTTTGCCATTCAAGATTGATATATTCGTGCATCACAAAATTGCCATTACCATCATTAATATTCAAAATATTACAAGCATATACATCAGTATCGCCGTCGCCATCAGGATCACCCGCGCTTGCATCATGAGCAAAGTTACATAGCTGACCATTGCCATTATTTCTATCCTCAATTTTATGGGATGCATCTTCAAATTTTTTTTCAGAATTGGATAATAAAAGCAGATGTGGATGAGGATTAATATAATTTTCAGAATAGTCTGACGATCTATATTGAATGCCCATTGAACCGGCAAAAATGTCATCTATTCCATCATTGTTAAAATCAGCAGCAATCATTCTATAAGCAAATGGATGCTCTGGTGGTTCATTATTTGTATAAATATTTAAATTTTCTTCGTATCGACCTTCTCCATTATTAAGATAAATATTAATTGGAGCATTGATTTTTTGATCTGGATCTATGGTATGTGGAAAAAAAGTCCATGCAACAGCAAAATCTTCAAATCCATCACCGTTAAAATCGCCTACAATCATATTGTGAGCATCCTGTCCAAATAATTGATTGTCATAAAATGTACAGTCATTAGGAGTTGGATAGCATTCAGTTGCTGAAAAGGTATCTTTAATAATTATTCCATCAAAGCCTATGTCGCTAACTTGGTAAAAATTTGTTTTTAATTTATCAATATTTTCAGGTATTAAATTGTATTTAGTTGGATATTTAACTACGCTTAGATTTAGTTCATTGACTTCCATAGGACAATCAGCGTTCTGGATTGATGAAACTTTTAGAATAAAATTTTCTTGATTGGAGTTTATTATTGGATTTCTAAATTCAAATTTCCTGTTATCTGAAGTTTTTACAAAATGTATGTTATGAAAGTCAGAATTTAGAAGAGAAATTTCAAAATTACAATTACTATTATTTGAGGTTACATCTAATATCTGTTTTTGATAACTAACTGATGGTGACTCGAGACCGCTTACATTAATACTCAAAGATGGAAAGTTAATATTCATATCAGAAGAGCCGCTATTGCTGCAAGTGGACGTAAAAAAGAGAATGAAAACAATAATAACTAATCGCATATTAAATTGATTATAAATTTGTTAAAAATTAAATCAAAAAAGTTATAAAAAGTAGTAAAACTACAAAAAATATTGTCTACAAACACTTCTAAAACGATAAATAATTTAAATTTGACTATTTTGTATGCAATATTATTAAATACACTACAACAAGTCATCTTGTCATAAGCTTGATTAGTTTGGACACAAATTACTTCTTATATCTTATGAACGCGCGGCTTAAAAATTTTTGAACTAAAGGAGCTTATATGAATACTTTAAACAGGGTAGTTCTTCTGTCTAGCATCTTCGTCATTGCATCATGTGGTGGCGGCGGTGGCGGTGGCGGCGGTGATGATTATACTCCACCACCAACATCTAATACTGGACCAGAGATTACAAACAACACATTCAATATATCTGTACAAGAAAATCAAACCTCGGCATTTCAAATATTGGCTAGAGATTATGATGGAGATACACTTACATACTCACTTACAGGAACTGACAGTGCTCTTATGAGCGTCTCAAACAGCGGTACAGTAACATTTAACACTGCACCTGATTTTGAGAATCCATCCGATGCTAACGCGGACAATGTATATCTAGTTACTGCAAATGTATCTGATGGTTCAGCATCTACATCTGCAGACTTTTCGGTAACAGTTACAAATGATCCATCTGACGATGCCCCTACTTCCTCAAGCTTTGATGGAACAATGGTTGCAGCTGGACCTGTTCAAGGTGCAACAGTATGTATTCAAGTAAATACCGGAACATGTACAGGTGCTGAATTTACAACAACATCAGCACAAGACGGAACTTTTTCATTAACAGTTGACTCAGGCACTACTGGAGTCCTTCGAGGCGAAGGTGGATTTGACCCTGTTACAAATCTTCAATTTGGTGAGGGCGATAGTCTTGCGCTGGGTCAACCTGTTACTGATCAAAATGTGGTTATCTCAGCTATCAGCCAACTTATGAATGAAGATAATAGTACTGACTATGATACATTTAAAACAAAATTAGGAATTGATCCATCTTTTATGATCAGATTTGATAATCCATTTTCTAATCTTGATAATGCTGCAAATAACAAAGCCGCTGTCGTTAATACACAACTAGTTGTTTTAGGTGAGATACTAGAAAGTATTCATACCATTAGCACAGGAAGTATTGGTAATAAAGTTGCTGATGCAATTACTGGGAGATCAACAACAGAGACATCACTTGGTGATACTACCTTCATTAAAGATCTTTTAACTAATTATGACTCTGATTTTTCACCTTCAAGCCAACAATTAATCGATTTATCCTCAGGCATATCTGCTTACATGCAAAAAATTAATGCTAACTCCTCTAATTCACATTCGCATTTCATGCAAGTTGGTGTGTCTGAGCTCAAAACTCTCATGAGTTCTGTCATGGATGGCACTGCCTCATCTACAGAATTAGATAAATTGGTATTTAACACTATTGATTGGATTAATAATGATACTGCTTGGAGTGGCGGAACAATTTCAGATAATGAATCATATCTTAATTTAATGACCTACTCTCTCTCCAACAACGGAAGTGTGAATTATGTGGTTGATAACATAAATCCTTCAAATACAGAGTTTATTATTTACGTAAAAGAAGGTGACGTAATAAAATTTGAAGCGTCAAACTCAGTTACTTCAGGGCATCCATTTAAAATGTCAACAGTTCAAAATGCAACAAGCACAGACTCAGGACAGATTGGTACTGCTGAAGGTTGGAATCAAGATACCATGACATTGACAGTCAGTTCCTCAACGCCAGAAACTTTATATCCATACTGCGATTTTCATTCTGGAATGTATTCTCAAGGTAAGATTGTGAAAGTATCATCTTATACTCAAGCTGATATTGACATAACTAGTGCCTCTGGTGCATTGCAAGTAAAAGGTACTGTTGCAACAGGACCTTTCAAAGGAGCTTCTGGTTACACTTACAAGGTATATCTGAGTTCTCAAGGCGGTTCAGAGCATACACATACTTTCCATGAATATCCTGGATTAACATTCTACATGCCTGCTGATCAAGGCTATCACGGGTCAGAAACGTCAAGTACTGATTCACCATTTAAAGCTAAATCTCATTATGCTACTACTGGTGATGACGGTATTAGTGATGATTACTAATTTCGCCTAACTGCATATTATAAGAAAGCGACCATTATGGTCGCTTTTTTAGTATCTCCTTAAGTTTTTTGCTAGTTTTTTTGCAAACTTTTTATATTCTAGTTTTGCAGAGTCATAATCTTCAGTTTCATATTTATCTGCCAATGAATACCCATCCCAATAATATACAGAGTATAGAAAATTATTTATACACTCTAATTCGACTGATGCTGGATCTGGGTTTTGATTGGAATTTTCATAAATGATTACTTTATTATCAGTAACTTCGCATGAAGTATTGTTTAAATCATTAAAAAATGATTTATGAAGATTATAAAATTTTATCTTATCTTCACTTATGTTTGTTTTGGTCATATGAATGATGTCTGCCAACTTTAAAGTCTCTCAATCCTGAGTGCTTTGTTTTTCTTCCTCTTACTCTTTTTCGCCATAAATTAAAGCTACTTTTAGCAAGATTTTCTCTCATAATTTTTACAACCTCATCGTGGGTAACACTAAACTGAGTTTCTATTGCATCAAACGGAGTTCTGTCCTCCCAAGCCATTTCAATAATCCTAGATATATCTGCTTCTGATAATTTCACTTAATGCGACAATAAAACAATATTGTTAGCTGCATTATCATAGGTAAAATATGCATCTTGAAGATGTCTTTTACCATTAGGTACAAAAGGTTCTCGAGCATGTAAAACTCTTAAACTTGCAACTACTAAAGCTTCTCCCCCATTTAGTCTAAAAGTTGAACGATATTTATCTTGATGAACTCTCAAAGAAATTTCGTGATAGGCTTTATAAAATTCTCTAATACCCTCTTTTCTTGGATCTATCATTTGCATTAGTTGATTAGAGAATCTAAAACTTTCAATTGAACCATCACTTGCACACTGAATTAGAGGTGCCTCAGCATATGTTTCATTTTCTTCATCAAATTCTCTAAAAGGAACATTGAATTTTTGAAGAATTGAAAAATATTCTGGGTTCTCAACTCTTAAATCTTTTGCTACCTGCCATCCATCTACAATTATCGATTCCCCACCTTCACATTCATTTTCTAACATGTGTAAAACCTGAACGCTTGGCTGAGACTTATAACTTGCAAAATCATTGTGTGGGGGCAGTCCCTTAGGAGTATGCGCTACATTATAGACATGACCTGTAACTGAAACATTATGAATTCTCTCAAATAGAACTTCATTTATTGGTCCGAGTCTTTTAGCAAGCAACTCTAAAGAATTTGATTCCTTAGGTGCATCTTTAAGGATAATTACTCCATAAGTTACAAAAGTTTTTAAGGCCTCGATTGCAATTTTTTTATTATCAAGAAATTCTGACCACGAATATTTTTGAGGTTCAAATCCATTTGGCCACTCACTTTGGTCGGGATATCTAGGTTTAAACGAATTTTTAATTAATTCAATAGGGATTGTAGTCTCATGATCATCAGGCCAAACAATCTTAATATTTTTGTCAGTTTCTTCAGCATGCTTTGGAGCTATATCTACTGGTACTGAATGAAGTAAAAATTGCTTTTCTTGAGTTTCAGTAATTCTACACTCATCACATTGACAATTATCTCTAAGCCATAAAAAAGGGAGATTAAATTTGTTGTTACCGTCAGTTAGAATTATTGAATCTTTTGTAAGTTCTATCATAAGTAAATATCAAACCTCGTCGTCTTTCCAAATACCTGGTAATTAATATTACTATAATTTTTTCTATGTTTTAAAGGTCTTTTTAAAATAATTTTTCTGTAATCAACATCAAAAAACTTCTTGATAAAATTGTCGTTTTCATCCTTAAAATTTTCTAACTCTAAGATCTTTTTAATTGATTCTATCTTGCCAGATTTTTTTGTATTTTTTTTAAAAATTGGATACATAGGGTCTAAATAAATTACATCTACTTCCTTAGACATACTTTTATAAACATCCATAGAATTATCATTTAAAAATATTAAATTTTCTAATTCTGGTATGTTTGCCTTTGCTCTTATGATGGCGTCTTTAACAAGAGAAAAAAGTATTTTGCTCTGCTCAACAGCAACCACTTTATGGCCTAATGAAAGAAAAATCATAGAGTCTGTCAATAAGCCAGCAGTAGCATCAAATATCAAAAGTTTTTTATCAACTTTGCCTAGAGCTTTTTTTAAATTTCTTTCATGACTAACTCTTTTCATTCGCCAGCCTATGGATCCTTTCAAAAAATCTACATGTAAAATCTCTTTTGGATTTGAGGAATCTTTCACAAAAGAAAGCCCATTTGAATCATATATAAAATAATGTTTTGAGGTTGGTTTGTCTGAAACTTTTTCTAATTTATCAAAGCTTGCAATACTTTTTTTAAATTCATTAGAAGCATCTTCTTTAATGTAGATTTGCATTTAAATTATTAATAAAAATATCCCAAGTAATACCCTATATGCAACAAAAGGTATCATGCCAATTTTTTCAATTACTTTTAAAAAAATCTTTATTGTTAAAAATGCGAAAATCATCGATGTTAAAAAGCCAATACTTAAATTGAAAAAATCAAAAGTAACGGTCTCATTATTTAAATCAAGAGCAAGTAAAGTTAATGCACCTAAAATTGTTGGTATAGCAAGCAAGAAGGCAAATTTTGATGCATCCTTTAAGCTTAACCCAATCAAAAGTCCTGCAGTGATCGCAGTTCCAGATCTTGAGGCTCCGGGTATCAACGCGAAACATTGAAACAATCCAATAAATAAAGCACTAAGAAGAGTTATGTTAATAAGAGTTTTCTTCTCTTTATTTTTTAGAAAAGCTAAAAGTAAAATTGATGCAAATACTAGATTTGATATAGCAATACTCTCAATGCTAAATATCCTTTGACTAATAAAATCTTTAAATAAAAATCCAAAAATAACTATTGGTATTGTGGCAATAACTAAATAAAGCAATAAGTTGCTATTTTCATTGGAATTATCAGTCAAAAAAATTGATTTGGACATCAAGAATATTTCATTTTTAAAATAATATATAACTGCTGCTAATGTCCCAGCATGAACTGAAATATCAAAATATAATCCTAGGTCATTTGATCCAAATATAAGCGAAGGAAATAATAAATGAGCTGAGCTTGATATTGGTAAAAATTCAGTAAGGCCCTGTACTAAGCCTAAAATAAAACTTAATAAAATATCACTCATCTAATTTTTTAAATTTAATGTCATCGTTGTAGATTGGATTAGCATTTTTCGGATCAAATCTTTTATCATTAATGTTATCAGATAAGAACTTATCTCTAGCGGTGATCAATAAATCCTCTATATCAAGATCACGTTCTAAATTACCTTCAATTGAAATTAATGGTTTTTTAAGTGCGGATGAAATACCTTTTAAGTAACTTGCTGTAATTCTAGTGGCTGTATATGAGTTTTGATTGTTCTCAAATGCAAATACATCTATTTCATTTAAGTTGAAAATTTTTTTATGACCAACATTTTCTAAAAACATTTCCCAATTTGGTCTATCTTTTCGACCATGATCCATTGAGAAAGAATTTATTTCATCGTTCATCATTAGGCCTATAGCTGTTCTATCACCAGAACTTTTGATAGCTAAAATTTTCATAGCTATATTTGAGATGATATTTCTTTGAAAACCTCATCAACACTTTTAGAACCATCTACCTTAATGAATTTTAAAAGCCCTGCATCACTTTGACCTTTATAAAAAGTTGTAAGGGGTTTGGTTTGTTCATGATAAACATTCAATCTTTTAATAACTGTATCCGGTTTATCATCTTCTCTTTGAACTAGAGGTTCGCCAGTTTCATTATCATATCCATCATTTTTAGGCGGATTATGATCTATATGATAATTTCTTCCAGATGCTGGATGAACTCTTCTGCCAGACATTCTTTGAACTATGATTTCGTCCTCTACAAAGATTTCAATGACATGAGTAAAGTTAATTTTCATATCAGCAAGCTGCTCAGCTTGACCTATTGTTCTTGGGACTCCATCAAAAAGAGATCCATTCTCACAATCTGGCTTCATAAGCCTATCTTGAATTAAAGACCCTATAATATCATCAGAAACTAGAGCACCAGAATCTAGAATCTCTGAGACTTTTATTCCCAGATCACTCCCTGATGCTACTGCTTCTCTTAACATATCACCTGTGCTTATTTTTGGAATATTACACATTTCGCAAATTAAATCTGCTTGAGTTCCTTTTCCAGCCCCAGGTGGACCCAATAAAATAATATTATTCACTTTTCCAACACCGCAATAGCAATAGCATAATTTCTTTCATCTGCAAGACTAACATGTGTTTTGGTTATCCCCAAGAGGCTCATAGCATTCTCAAGTTTATTAAGTGCATTGAATACTGGAGCGCCTTGATCATCTCTTAATATTTCAATATTTTTAAATTGAGCATCACTGCTGATGCCTGTCCCCAAAGCTTTTGATATAGCTTCTTTTGCTGCAAATTGTTTAGAAATATATCTTATCCGTTTTGTATCTGTTAAAGAATTATAAAAATCTTTCTCATTCTTACTTAGTATTTTTGATGCGAATTTATCAAGCGAAGCTATGTCTTCAATTCTTTTAATTTCAACTATGTCAGTACCAATTCCAAATATCATTATTTTATTGATCTAAAAATTTTACGGCTAGCAAGATCTCTTCCTTCAAGACATATACCAATTGCTTTTGTTGTAATTTCTTTAAGGTATCTCAAGGGAACATCTTCAAGCTTTCGGTTCTTGAGATTTATAATATCTTTACCACAGAAATTTGAGTTTTGTGACTTTCTAAAACCTTTTTCGGATACAAACACATATGATTTTTCTGGTTCGATAGGTTCATTAGAGTCAATTTCGGAATCATAATCAAATCCATATCCGAGTAGGTCAAGTAAATCTAATTCAAAATGTCTTAGAGATATCTCCAAATTATTTTTTTTATTAATTTTTTCTAGAAATTCATCGTAGAGATTGAATAATTCTTCATGTTTAGCATCTTTTGGCAAAAGTTTTGTAAGAAGTTCATTTATGTAGAGAAGACTATAGCTAACTTTTGAAAGTGTATTTGAATTGTTTGAAAGGTCTCTATCAATACTAGTTAATGTCTTTAACTCAGATCTGCCTGAATAAGTTACATTTAGTTTTTGAAATGGAACTAAATAACCAAAAAACTTAGATTTTGGTTTTTTGGCTCCCTTTGCTACAAAAGATATTTTCCCACTATTTTGGGTAAAAACATCTGCAATAATGCTTGTCTCACCATATGCTCTCTGATGCAAAAGGAAGCAATTATCATTATTAATTTGACTCATAGTTACCACCAACACCAAGACTCTGAATAAATCCTGAATCTGTATTCCAATTCTTTTTAACTTTAACCCAAGTCTTAAGAAATACTTTCTTATTGCTTAGTTTCTCAATTTCAGCTCTAGCCTGCTTACCAATTTGTTTAAGAACGTTTCCATCAGAACCAATAACAATTTGTTTTTGAGATTTTCTGTTTACATAAATAGTTGCATAAACTTCAGTTAAGTCATTTTTATCATTAATTTTCTCAATTTCAACAAAAGTATCATGCGGAAGTTCATCTCCAAGTTTTCTTATGATTTTTTCTCTAATAAGTTCGGAGTAAATAAATTTTTGATCGTTTTTATGCAAATCAAAGTCATCAGAATAAATATGAGGATTTTCGGGGATATTTTTTTTAATTATTGAAATAAGGTCATCTATGCCGTCTGAGGTCTTAGCTGAAACTAACAAAATTTCTTCAAATAAATAAACAGATGAGATCATTTTTACGAATGGAAGTAATTTATTCTTATTTCCAATCTGGTCAATTTTATTTACTACACAAAAAACTTTTTGGTTTATGTCTTTAAGCTTATCGATTATTAATTCATCATTTTTATCAAAGCTTAATCTATGGACAATAAAAAGAACTATATCTGAATCCTCAATAATGCTTTGGGCTGATCTGTTTAAGATTTTATTCATAGTTTTTTCTGACTTTATGTGCATTCCAGGAGTATCAATAAAAATCATCTGTTTATTTTTATCAGTTTTAGTGCCAAGGATATTATTTCTTGTTGTTTGTGATTTTCTAGATGTTATGGAAACTTTTTTTTCTAATATTGCATTCAGAACTGAAGATTTGCCGACATTAGGTTTACCTATAATTGAAATATAACCACAATATTCTTTAGACATTATTTCTTTTTAAATGTATTAAAGCTTCCCTTGCAGCTGCGATTTCAGCTTGCCTCTTGGAATTTCCAGAGGCTTCAAATAAGCCCTCTGGCAACTCAAGCTTGCAATCAAAGCCGCTATCAGATTCGGTAGTGATATAAATTGGAAGTTTTAATTTTTTTGATTGTAATAGCTCTTGGAGTTCTGTTTTAGAATCTCTAAACTCTTTGTCTGCTTCAATAATTGAAAGTTCATTAGCAAATAATTTTAAAATAAAGTTATTTACATTATCCCAATCGCTGTCAAGAAATACTGCACCAATAATTGATTCTACTGATCCTTCTAATATTGAAAATTTTCTATAATCAGACAAGTTGGCTGTTCCTTTAGATATTTCTATATATTGCATAAGCTTTAATTCACTTGCCTTTTTAGTAAGTGTTTCCCCTTTTACAATATATGATCTCATTCTTGTCAATAAGCCTTCTCTTTGATTGGGAAATTTTAAATACAGATATTTTGATATGGATGAGTTAAGAATGGAATCGCCTAAATACTCCAATCTTTCATTATTAGATTTATTGTTGAAACTTTTATGAGTTAAAGCTAATTTTAAAAGGTTGATATCTTTAAATTCATAATCAATACTTTTTTCAAGTTCTTTTAATGACATCAGTTAATTTTCCCAGCTTTTTCAAATGACGGAAGGCATAACCAACATTCCCAAGTCATCCAAAGGTAGTCAGCTCTACCAAAAAAATTTTCTCTTGGAACAAATCCTACATCTTTAGTACTATCGTTGGAGTTATCTCTATTGTCACCCATTACAAAATAATGTCCTTGAGGCACAGTCCACTCCTGTGGATATTGCTGATTTTCACCTCTAGTATTTCTAATCGTATAACTTGCTTCACCAATGTTTTCTGAGTATATATCTCCAATAGCATCTGATTCTCTTGTTTCGATGACGCCATTACTTAATCTATATCTTTTTTTCAAAGTTATTTCTTCAGATTTAATAAACTTTCTTTCTAAAAGCTCACCATTTATATAGATTTGTTTGTTGATAATTCTTATGACGTCTCCAGGCATTCCAATTAATCTTTTTATGTATGGAACAGGATTATGTTTTGGAATAATTACAACAGGATCTCCGTATTGAGGATCTTTTACTAGGAATCTTGGCATGCCTACTCTTTGAACCTTAAGACCGTATGCAAATTTATTTACTAACAAGAAATCGCCCTTCTTTAACTGAGGTTCCATTGAGCCCGATGGAATTTGGTATGGTTCATACAAAAAAGTCCTTAAAATAAAAATTATAAATATTGGTATGAAGTATCCTCTGGAGGTGGAAACTATTTCTGTATTATTTAAAAAATAACCAACTATCATTATTAAAAATGATATAAAAGATCCAAAAAGTAAAACAATACCTAAATCACCTGAGTTATAGAAAATGCTCAGTAATAAAGCTAAACCAGATATAAAAGAAATTGTTGAAATATACCTTACAACAAATGGCTCAACGTCATTTTTTTGAATGGAGAATTTTATCCAACTGATAAGACATATAGCCATTCCTATGAATCCAACAATAAATAATGGATCTGACAACATATTATTGCTCCGAGTTAAAATAATTTAAGAAAGCGTCTTGAGGTATTGAAACTTTGCCTAATTGTTTCATTTTCTTTTTACCTTGTTTTTGTTTCTCTAGCAATTTCATTTTCCTTGTTACATCCCCGCCATAGAGCTTAGCAGTTACATTTTTTCTGTAAGCTTTTACTGTCTCTCTTGATATAATTTTAGCACCAAGTGCAACCTGAATAGGAACATCAAACATCTGTCTTGGTATTAATTTCTGAAGATTTTTTGCAATTTCTCTGGCTTTAGAAGTAGAAAATGATTTATGTACAATCATTGATAATGCATCAATCTTATTATTATTAATAAGAACATCTATTTTTGTTAAATCAGACTTTTGAAAACCTATCAAAGAGTACTCTATTGAAGCAAAACCCTTAGTTGATGATTTAATTTGATCAAAAAAATCAATAATTACAGAAGAAAGCGGCATTTCAAATATAATTGAAACCTGATTTCCAAAATACTTCATGTCTTTTTGAGTGCCTCTTTTTGAAGTGCAAAGTGTAATGATGTTTCCAACATATTCATTAGGAGAAATAATTGTGATGCTCACAATAGGTTCCCTGATTTCATCTATTTCGTTTGGAGTCGGGAGTTGAGAAGGATTATCACACTTTAAAATTTCTCCATCAGTTTTTAATACCTCATACTCCACTGAAGGTGCAGTTGATATTAAATCTAGATCATATTCTCTTTCAAGCCTCTCTCGAACAACTTCCATATGCAATGTTCCTAGAAAGCCGCATCTGAAGCCAAATCCTAATGCATCTGAAACCTCAGGTTCATATATTAGAGAACTGTCGTTTAAAACTAGTTTTGATAACGCGTCTCTAAACTTTTCATAATCGTCAGAATTTAATGTGAATAAAGATGCGAATACTTTTGGATTTACTTTCTTAAAACCTGGCAAAGCTTTTGTTGAATCATCATTAGAATCAATTAAAGTATCTCCGACTGGAGCGCCTTTAATATCCTTGATACCAGCTACTAAATATCCTACCTCGCCAGCAGATAGCTCTTTTTTGGATACCTTTTTTGGTGAAAAGATTCCAATATCATCAACAATGTGCGACTGACCGTTGGAGTGAATTTGAAACTTTTGACCTTTTTTAATAGTCCCATTCTTTATTCTTATTAGCGAAACTACTCCCAAATACGAATCAAACCAAGAATCAACTATCAATGCTTGTAATTTTTCATTTGGATTTCCTTCAGGAGAAGGAATCTCTTCTACTAATTTTACAAGTAAGTCGTCTATTCCATCACCTGTTTTTGCGCTTACTAATGGAGCCTCTGACGCATTAATGCCTACCATTTCTTCTATCTCTAGCTTTACCCTCTCTGGTTCTGCTTGAGGTAGATCGATCTTATTAATAACTGGCACAACTTCTAATCCCTCCTCAACAGCTGTATAGCAATTCGCTAAGGTTTGAGCCTCGACTCCCTGAGATCCGTCAACAACCAGAAGAGCGCCTTCGCATGCAGATAATGATCTGGATACTTCATATGAAAAATCAACATGTCCAGGTGTATCAATAAAATTTAAAAGATATTCCTCACCATCTTTTTTATATGTAAGTGATACTGCCTGAGCTTTAATTGTGATGCCTCTTTCTCTTTCAATATCCATTGAATCAAGAATTTGATCTGCCATTTCTCTTGAAGAAAGTCCCCCACAAACCTCAATTAACCTATCCGACAGTGTTGATTTGCCATGATCGATATGAGCTATTACTGAAAAATTTCTAATGTTCTTCATAATTTGCAGCTATTTTACAAGCAAACTGCAAAAATAAGTAAACAATAATATTTATTAATTAAGTGTTACAGAACGTATTAACCTAGTTCCATTTCTTATCAAATGGATAGCTATCTTGTCGCCGGATGAAAAATTATCTATTGCTTGATTGAATGAATCTACATCATAAACGTTATATTTTCTTCCCTTGTACTGAATCATCGTAATTATGTCACCTCGATTAACTTTTCCAGATGCAGCTGAATTGGGATTAACTCTTGAAACTATTGCACCTTCCGGCATATTGGTCATTGATGGATTATTCCTGTCTATATCTGCTACTTTTAGTCCAAGTGGATCTGATGATTGCTGAGTTTTTGCAGGTATAAACTGCTCACTGTTAATGGGAAGTTCTCCTAATGTAAAATCTAGAGTAATTTCTTTACCATCTCTTATAACCTTTGCTTTTGCATAAGAATCTGGTCTGATCTGACCAACAACATGGGGAAGATCAGAACTGAATTTAATTTCTTTATTATCAAACTCAATAATTACATCTCCAGGGACTAATCCAGCCATGTCAGCTGATTCGCCTTCCTCAACATCATTTATGAGAGCTCCATATGGCTTATCCATTCCAAGTGCATCTGCTAAGTCACTATCAACCTCGCTCATTCTTACACCTAAATAGCCTCGCGACACTTCACCGTTATTAATAATCTGATCAGCTACATCTATAGCAACATTAATGGGTATCGCAAATGCTAATCCTTGATAGCCACCGCTTCTTGAATATATTTGAGAGTTGATTCCTACGACATCTCCATCAAGATTGAAAAGTGGCCCGCCTGAGTTTCCAGGATTAATAGCAACATCAGTTTGAAGAAATGGAACATAATTCCCAATATTATTATTCTGAATACTTCTTCCTTTAGCGCTTACAATTCCAGCAGTTACCGAAAAATCGAAGCTAAATGGAGATCCAATAGCAATTACCCAGTCACCAACATTTAATTTATCGCTATTACCCACATCTACTACTGGTAAGTTTTTTCCTTCAACCTCTAACACAGCAAGATCTGACAATGGATCAACACCAACAACCTCTGCTTTAAACTCGCGTCTATCTGAAAGCGACACAACTACCTCTGTGGCATCCTCAACGACATGAAAATTTGTAAGAATATAATTATTTTTAAGAATAAAGCCTGAGCCAAATGAAACCGACTCTCTTCTTTGTTGGGGCATTTCTCTATAATCTCTAGGAATTCCAAATCTCTCAAGCATTTCATCTGGTATTCCACCATATCCAAAAGAAGATCTCTGTGAAACTTCTTTTTTTGCAGTGATGTTTACAACCGCAGGTGCGGATTGATCAACTAAATCCGCAATGTTTTCAGGCAATTGACTGAGAAGATTTACGGAAGACGTAATTATTAAAATTAAAAAGCTTTTAGTTAATATTTTCATAAATTTTAAGAGTTTATTTATTTAATGATTTGGCAATTTCTCGGGCTGATGAGATAGATATATTACCGTAAAGTGTTACAACTTTTCCATTATCTAGCGGCACAAGATATATCATTTTGTTCCCATGTTTCCAGTATCTTATATTTTTAAGTCCAAAATCTTTATTTTCAATGCGCAATTGGAATTTTTCATTACCTTTAATGTATGAGTATCCATCCTTCGAATTTACATTAAAACCAACGTTTCTTAAATCAATTCTATTTGAAGTATTCATGTAACTAGGGTCATTTAAAACTTTCATGACATGGTCAGTAATATATTCTTCAGATCTCTGAGCAATTAATTGCGCCTCTTTGCTATTGATGGCATCAGAAATTTGATTTGTAGAATCGATATTTTCGTTCAATCTTGAAAAATCAGAATAATTAATAAAAGTTAAAGTTATTAATAAGGTCGCCGCAGCAGTAAGTCCGTTTGAAAACCAAATATTAGAAAAAATTTCTTTAAAAGATTTCTTGTTGCTTTCAATTGAGTTTAATTCGTTTGAATGATGATTAGCAGCAACATTTATAAGGCTATATAGAGATAATTGCTTTTGCATATCTTTGTTCTGGTTCAAAACCTCAATCAACTCATCAACTTCTGAACTGTTGAGTTCTCCATCATACATTGCTGAAATTTTCTCTTTTATATTATTCATTACTGATTATTTCCTTCTCTATGAATTCAACTATTGATTCTCTGGCTCTAAAAATTCTTGAGCGAACTGTTCCAATGGGCGTTTGGGTTATTATGGCTATATCTTCGTAGCTTTTTCCCTCGACCTCCCTTAAAACAAATGCAGTCTTTAATGATTCAGGCAGTGTATCGATGTAATCATTTATCTCTTCAAGTGACTCGTCATGAATTACAGTTGATTCAATGTCATTAAAAGAACTTATGTCTATTTCTGTATCCTCAATAGAGGTATTTATTTTTTGTTTTTTAAATCCAGAACTGGTGACAAAATTTTTGGCAAGATTTATTGCAATTCTATATACCCATGTAAAAAAAGCACTATCTCCTCTGAATGAATCTAGTTGCTGCCAAACTTTGATAAAAGTTTGTTGAGATAAATCTTCTGAGTCCTCTCTTGATTTTATGAAAGAGAAAATAGAAGCGTAAACTCTTGGGTAATATTTGCTCGTCAAGATATTAAATGCTCCATGGTTTCCTTGTTTTGCTTTTTTTATTAATTCGGAATCAATATCATGTGAATTTTTTTTCATATAATTATGTTTCCTACTTTTCAGACAAATAAAATGCTTAAAAGTTTCCCATTTTTGAAAAAGTTTTTAAATTTTTATCTATAAAAACTTCATGCTCTTTGTTGCCTATAGGCTGATTTTTAAATATAAAATCATATAATTTTTGATCGTCATAGTTTAATATCTCATCAAAAATGGACAAATCATTTTCCCCAAGATTTTTCATTGAATTTCTTGAAAACTCTCTTAAGAGTAAATCAATTTCTCTCATACCCCTTCGACATTTCCACTTAATTCTGTTTATTTCTCTGCTCATTGGTTAAACTGTTCTTTTATTTTGTTAATTTTACTTGAAAATAGCTACTGATAATAACTTTATAACTCCTGGATCGCTTGAAATATCTGACTGGCGAGCTTTAAAGGTTAACGGAGAACAGACCAAAGTTATAGATTTTCTTCAGGGTCAGCTTACATCAGACATAAATCTGTTAGATGATAATAATCTGCAATTGTCATGTATATGTGATCATAAGGGGCAAGTTGTAGCAGATTTTATTGCATTAAAACAAGATAACGATTTTTTTATAATAATTCATAAAGATTTAGTCACTATTTTTCAAAATGAATTAGAGGTGTTTGCAAAATTTGGGTCTGTAATTTTTGAGATCTCTGATTATAAAATTATTGGTGAGATTAATAAAAAAGGAGGTTCCGGGCACTTTTTTCATTCAAATGATGATTTTGAGTTAAGCATATGTCTGAAAAAGCCAGACTTTGAGAATAAAAATACAATTAATTTAGATATTTGGAACGCTGCTAGCAAAATACATGGCATTTTTTATCTTGAGGAATCTGATTCTCGCAAGTTTAGACCGCTTGAAATTAATTATGATAACCAAAGGGTCTCTTTTGAAAAAGGTTGCTTCAGAGGGCAGGAGATTGTCGCTAGGATGAAATATTTAGGAGTTGATAGAAGAAAGTTTTGTACTTTCATAGCAAATAATGATTTTCTTGAAAATGATCTTATAAAAATTCTTGGAAAAATTATCACTATTGATGACAAGAAAGTATTCAACGGAATTATAAAAAAAGATGATGTTGAAAAAGTTAAGAAAATATCTGAAATTATCTCAATTTTGTAAAATTACCAAATAATTTTATTCATATTATTGCTTTTCAAATAGTTATTACATTTTGAAAAATGCTTTGAACCAAAAAAACCTTTATGAGCTGAAAGTGGAGACGGATGAGCTGACAACAAAACTAAGTTGTTTTTGTGATCAATAAACTTTGAATATTTATGGGCATGATTTCCCCATAAAATAAAAACTAGATTTCTTTTTTTCTTTAGGACTTCCAAAACATTTTCAATAAAAAACTGCCAGCCAATTGAAGAATGTGATCCAGGTTTGGAAAGTTCAACAGTCAAAGATGAATTTAATAAAAGCACGCCTTGCTTTGCCCAATTTTTTAAACACCCGTCTTTATTTTGAGATTCACCAACATCATTTCTAATTTCTTTATATATATTTTTAAGAGATGATGGAATTGGTTGATTTTTTCTTGCAGAGAAAGCTAGTCCATTTGCAATATCCTTTTGGAAGTATGGATCTTGTCCAAATATGACCACTTTTGTTGATGAAAAAGAACAGTATTTGAAGGCATTGAATATTTCGTTATATGGTGGGCATATAATTTTATTTTTCTCAATTTCTTTCTTTATAAACTTTATTGGCGCATCAATTGATGATAAAAAAGACGCCTGATCTAAGACACTCTCCCAATCTTTCGGTAGAAGCAATTTATTAATTTTTTTGTTCATTTATGCTATAAATTTTATCCACAGAAACTGTGGATAAAGTTATGGATAACTTTATTTATACCATATTAAGTGCTTTAGAATAAGGTTTTTGTCTAAGTTGTACAAATTTTATACAAAATTTATAAATATAACCTTATATCAGTTACTTATGTGATTTTAAGCAAATATGTGTACAAAAAAAAGATCTTAAAATAAACTCTTCAATATCATCATTTTGTTCTGTTGACAAGTATTTTTAGACTAAAGCTATATAAATTAAAAATTTAGACAGATGTTTTTATAAAATTTTCAAAAAAAAGAGATTTTCTAGCATTTTCGGATGCTTAAAACTCTTTTCATTTCCTTGATATTTTCTATAAGATTTTTTGAAGGCTCCTCACCAAGATCAATTAATGTAATAGCAATTTCGTTCCTGCTTTTATTTATCATGTCCGCAATATTTATATTTTCCGCAGCGATTTCAGCTGTGATGCGACCTAATACTCCAGGCTGATCTTTATGAACAATAACAAGTCTGTTTTCTGTTGTTCTTCCAAGTCTGACTCTGGGAAAATTTACAGAATTAATTATTTCTCCATCTTTTAAAAATTTATTTGCTTGTTCTGCTGCCATAATTGAGCAATTAATTTCTGCTTCTTTTGTACTTGCGCCTAAATGAGGCATTAAAATTACATCATCAAACTCATTCGATCTTTTTATCATTTCAGGCGTTGGAAAATCAGTTACAAAGCAACTAATTTTTTTATTTTTAAGAGCTTCTAGGACATCATCATTATTTACGATTGCCCCTCTTGATAGATTTATTAATCTTGATCCATTTTTCATATATTTAATGTTATCTTTTTTTATTAAATTTTTTGTTTCGTCTATCAAAGGAACATGAATTGAAATATAGTCAGAATTAGACAACAAATATTTTAAATCATCTGCCTTCTCGACATCTTTAGGTAATTGCCAAGCTGAATCGATTGAAATATTTGGATCATAGCCAATAATTTTCATACCCATGCTCTCAACTGACTGTGCTAAAAGCGAACCTATTGAACCCAATCCAATTATCCCAATTGTTTTTCCCTTTAACTCGCTTCCTTTAAAGTTTTTTTTGTTTGATTCAACCAGGTTTGTTACATCATCATGATTAGTATCTTTTATATTTTGTGTAAATTTATGTCCTTGAATTATCCCTCTAGAAGACAATAATAGTCCGCATATAACGAGCTCTTTTACAGCATTTGCATTCCCTCCAGGAGTATTAAAGACAGCAACACCTTTTTTTGTGGCCATTTCTAAAGGAATATGATTAACGCCTGCCCCTGCTCTGCAAATACATTTCAATGATGGGTTAAAATCCTCCTCAACCAAATGGTGACTTCTCATGACCAATACATCTGGATCATGTTTGTGTTCTACAAATCCGTTCTTTTTTAAACAATCAATACCTTGCTCAGCAACACTGTTATAGATTTTATATGTATACATATAGAGTAAATTAGTTAAAACATTAGTAGAAAAACAGAAGCATTATATACAAAATTGACATATATTATTTGTACATATGAGCATTCAAGTCAAAAATCTAACTTTTTCTTATGATGAGTCTCCTCTGATAGAAAATTTATCTTTCATAGTTGAAGCAAATCAAATTGGATTAATATCTGGAGAAAGTGGAATTGGTAAAAGTACCCTTTTTAATGTTATTGCAGGCCTCATTACTCCTCAAAAAGGAACGATAAAACTTAAGGACGAAATTTTTAATGAAGGAGATTTCTCTTTAAATACTGAAAAAAGAGAAATTGGATACGTTTTTCAAGATTTTGCTCTGTTTCCTCACATTAATGCACAAAAAAATATTGAGTATGCCCTTAAATCTGAAAATAATGAACTTTGTAATGAATTGATATCAAAGTTAGACCTTCTGGAACTTTTAGATAAAATGCCTCACGAATTGTCAGGTGGTCAGCAACAAAGAGTAGCCATATTAAGAGCTATTCTGATGAAACCAAATATTCTTTTGTTAGATGAGCCCTTTTCTAATCTTGATAAAAATAATATTTTTGCTGTACAAGAAATAATAAAAAATGTCATTGAGTTATTTCAAATACCGTGTCTTCTTATATCTCACGACATGAGATCAAACGAAAATTTTGAAATAAATAGAGAAATAAGTATTAGCTAGCTCTTAATTGATTTTTCAACATATAACTTCCAATCATTAAAAGCGTTAGTGTAAGTTTCAGTTAAATCAACATTTGGTTTGAAAGAAGAAGCATCATCTTTATTTAAGTTATCTATATCTAATCCCGATGCAAGCATGCAAACTTTACATGCACCAATGGCTGTAGATTCAACATTTTTTGGTTGAAGAACTTCTTTATTTAGCGTGTCAGCAAGTAATTGACAAAATGAGTTATTTTGCACCATGCCTCCATCCACTGAAAGATTGGATATTTTAATATCATATTTTTGAAGAATAGATGTGATTTCTCTGGTTTGAAAAGAAATTGAATGAAAAGCTGCAGTTACCATATCTTCAACTGAGGTATCCTGTGTTATTCCATAAAAGCCGCCTCTTACATCCGAATTCCAATATGGCGCACCTAGGCCATTAAAAGCAGGTAAAAAAAGAACATTGTTACTGTTACCGTCTTTATTAAGATATTTTTCACTTTGATTTGCGCTTTCAAAAAATTTCATCTTATCTCTTAGCCATTTTATTATATTGCCTGAAGAGTAAATGCTGCCCTCAATAGCATAATGAACTTTATCGTTTAATTGATATGCTACTGTTGTAAGCAAACCCTCATCAATATTTACAGGCTTGTCTTCCGTATTAACCATTAAAAAACAACCTGTGCCATATGTAGATTTCATATCTCCATTTTTGAAACAACTTTGTCCGACAAGAGCTGATTGTTGGTCGCCAATAACTCCTCTAATTGGAATTTCGTTGTCATTTATTTCTAAATTTCCAAAATTACCATCACAACCTAAAACTTTTGGCATCATATTTTTTGGAATTTCAAATAAATCTAACAATTCTTCATCCCAAGCCATATTTTTAATATTAAAAAGAAGTGTTCTTGATGCATTAGTGACGTCTGTAAAATGATTTTTTTCTTTTGAAAGCATATATACAAGATATGAATCAACAGTACCAAATAATAATTCGCCTTTGTTTGCTCTTTCTCTGGCGCCATCAACATTGTCTAGAATCCATTTAATTTTTGTAGCTGAAAAATACGGATCAAGAAGCAAACCGGTTTTTTCTTTTACAATCGATTCATGGCCATTAGATTTTAGCTGAGCACAATATTCATGTGTCCTTCTGTCTTGCCAAACAATTCCGGGATAAATTGCCTCTCCTGTTGATTTTGACCAAACTATTGTAGTTTCTCTTTGATTTGTAATACCACAAGCCTCAATACTTATATTATCACTAACAACTTTGTTAACTGTATTTGTTACTGTTTCTAATATTTTCTTAGGATCAAGCTCAACCCATCCATCTTCGGGATAATTTAGATCATATTCTTCTTGAGCATCAATTACTAAATTTAAATTAGTATCAAAAATTATTGATCTTGAGCTTGTTGTCCCTTGGTCTATAGATAAAAAGTTTTTCATATGATTACTCTATCTTTAATTATCCACAATTTATACACTTATTTCCAACAGAAAAAAAACATGTTTTATACACTATATTGTGTAAAAAAATAAAATTGTCACAATATATTGTGTTTTTTACTTGATTCTTTATCCACAATAAGTATAGTTAGTTGGTAGGAGATAAAATTTACGTTACTACAAAATTACTTAAATTTTTCCAACTAAAGAAACAATATAACTTTTTTAAAAAAAGTAATTAGATAGCGGATAAATAAAATAATGGAAGTTCAACAACAAAATCAAAAAGAAAATGTAAACCAATCTATAAGTGATATAGAAACTACAGCGCCTGGTAAGCTAAGAGTAATTAAAAGGAATGGTAAGGTTGTGCCATTTGAAGACGACAAGATAAAAGTAGCTATAACAAAAGCATTTTTAGCTGTTGAATCTGGTAATGCTGCAGCAAGCGAAAGAATTCATAAAAAGGTTGGTCAATTAACAGATGCTGTCGTAGAAGTTTTTAAAAGAAGAATGCCGTCTGGTGGAACTCTGCATATAGAAGAGATACAAGACCAAGTAGAACTTCAGCTTATGAGATCAGAAGAACTTGACGTAGCGAAAAGCTACATACTATACAGAGCTGAAAGAACACAAGAGAGGAAAAAAGAAAAAGTTGAAATAGATCTTCCTGATGTACCTGGTATAAATATCACAAAAAGTGATGGAAGCCTTGTTCCTCTTGATGTTGAAAAGGTTGCAGGATTGATAAGTGATGCTTGTGAAGGCTTAGAAGAAGTTTCAGTTAATGAGGTTTTAGACGAAGCTTTAAAGAATCTATATGACGGAGTTTCGATTTCAGATATGAGAACAAGCCTTGTTATGTCAGCAAGAACAAAGGTTGAAAAAGAACCTAATTACTCTTTTGTGACAGCAAGAATACTAATGGATCAAATTAGAAGTGAAGCATTAAACTTCCTTGGTGTTGCAGAAGAATCAACATATCAAGAGATGGAATCGAACTATCCTAAGGCATTTAAAGCATACATTGATAAAGGTATAGAGCTTGATATTTTAAATCCTGAACTTAAAACCTTTGACCTTGAAAAGCTAGGGAAGGCAATAGATTACACTAGAGATAACCAATTCACGTATTTAGGCCTTCAAACCCTCTATGACAGATACTTTATTCATTGCGATGACGTAAGATATGAGCTACCTCAAGTATTTTTTATGAGAGTTTCTATGGGGCTTGCTCTTGAGGAAGACAAAAGAGAAGAAAGAGCTATTGAGTTTTATAAACTTCTGTCTAGCTTTGATTATATGAGCTCTACGCCAACATTATTTAACTCTGGAACGAAAAGACCACAATTATCTTCGTGCTATTTGACAACAATACCTGATGACTTAGACGGTATCTTCTCAGCAATGAAAGATAATGCATTGCTTTCCAAATGGGCAGGAGGCCTAGGAAATGACTGGACTCCAGTAAGAGCAATGAACTCATATATAAAAGGAACAAATGGCAAAAGTCAGGGGGTTGTCCCCTTCTTAAAAGTTGCAAATGATACTGCTGTTGCTGTAAATCAAGGCGGAAAAAGAAAAGGAGCAATGTGTGGATATCTTGAAACTTGGCATTTAGATATTGAAGAGTTTTTAGAGCTTAGAAAGAATACTGGTGATGAGAGAAGAAGAACTCACGATATGAATACTGCAAACTGGGTTCCTGATTTATTTATGAAAAGGGTTGAAAAAGATGAAAACTGGACTCTCTTTTCTCCTGGAGAAGCACCAGATCTTCATGATCTAATCGGTAAAGCTTTTGAAGAAAAGTATGAAGAATATGAAGAAAAAGCTAAGAACGGTGAGATAGATCAGTTTAAGTCTATACCTGCAAAAGAGCTTTGGAGAAAGATGCTTACGATGTTATTCGAAACAGGACATCCTTGGATTACATTTAAAGATTCATGTAATTTAAGGTCTCCTCAACAACATTCTGGTGTTGTGCATTCATCAAATCTTTGTACTGAAATAACTCTTAACACAAGTGCTGATAATGAGATTGCTGTCTGTAATTTAGGATCAGTTAATCTTGCTAATCATATGAAAGACGGAAAGCTTGATGAAGAGAAAATCAAGCAAACAGTCTCCACAGCAATAAGAATGCTAGATAACGTCATAAATATTAATTACTATTCTGTTGATACCGCAAAGAATTCAAACCTAAAACATAGACCTATTGGACTTGGTCTTATGGGTTTCCAGGATGCGCTTTATTTACAAAATATACCTTATTGCAGCGATGAGGCTGTTGATTTTGCTGATAGAAGCATGGAGTTAATTAGTTATAACGCGATATATGCCTCTACAGAGTTAGCAAAAGAGAGAGGTGCGTATGAAAGTTTTGATGGCTCCCTATGGAGTAAAGGAATACTGCCAAAAGATTCATTGAATATCCTTGAGGAAAACAGAGGTAGTGAATATTTAAACGTTGACAGATCAGAAACATTGGATTGGGAAACGCTCAGAAAGAAAGTTAAGAAAGATGGAATGAGGAACTCCAATGTTATGGCGATTGCACCTACAGCTACTATCTCAAATATTACTGGTGTAACACAATCAATTGAGCCCACGTATCAGAACTTGTATGTTAAATCTAACCTTTCAGGTGAATTTACAATTGTTAATCCACATCTTGTAAGAAAATTAAAAGAACTAGACTTATGGGATGATGTAATGATTAATGATCTGAAATATTTTGAAGGAAGCTTATCAGAAATTTCAAGAATACCAGAAGACATAAAAAAACTTTTTTCTACAGCATTTGAAGTAGAGCCTAGATACATCGTTGAATCAGCAAGCCGAAGACAAAAATGGATAGATCAAGCTCAATCACTAAACTTATATATTGGAAATGCTGATGGTAAGAAATTAGATATCACATACAGAATGGCTTGGTACTCTGGACTGAAGACTACATATTATCTTAGGTCAATTGCAGCAACATCAACAGAAAAATCAACTGTTCAACAAGGAAAATTAAACGCAGTGAGCTCTGATGCAGGTCAGTCTTCTGCAAAAGAATTAGGAGCACCCGCTCCAGTTCCAACAGCCTGCTCTCTGGATGATCCAGATTGTGAGGCATGTCAATAAACTAAGGAGAAATATTATGTTAAATTGGGACGACTATGGAAAAGAGGAAAATTCAACTCCTCAGGCATCACCACAGGTAAACAATGAGGTGGTAAAACAAACAGCAGAAGCAGTAGCTGAAGAAAAACCAGCTGTTCAACAACCAGTTGAAACTGATGCTCCTCGAACTAATGAAAATATTGGTGAAGGATCAAGAGCAGAAGCTGCTAGAAAAGCTGTAAATGAAATTGATGAAGCAGCAGGTAACGAGGAACTTGATGAGATGATGGCAAATGCTGGTCGAGTTCAGGTTGATCAAAAAATGATGATTAATTGTAAAGCTGATCTAAATCAACTAGTGCCTTTCAAGTATGACTGGGCATGGCAAAAATATCTTGATGGAAGTGCTAATCACTGGATGCCTCAAGAAATTAATATGACAAACGACATTGTCTTATGGAAATCTGAGGATGGGCTAACAGAAGACGAAAGAGTTATAGTCAAAAGAAATTTAGGCTTCTTTTCAACCGCAGACTCACTTGTAGCAAATAATCTTGTTCTTGCACTATACAGACTAATTACGAACCCAGAATGCAGACAATATATACTTAGACAAAGTCTTGAAGAAGCAATTCACACACATGCGTATCAATATTGTATTGAGTCCTTGGGTATGGATGAGGGAGAAATCTTCAATATGTATAGAGAAGTTCCATGTGTTGCAAGAAAGGCATCATGGGGCTTAAAGTATACTCAAGAAATATCAGATCCTGATTTCAAAACAGGAACCGAAGAAACAGATAAGCAGCTATTAAGAAATCTAATTGCTTTTTACTGTGTATTAGAGGGTATCTTCTTCTATTGCGGATTTACACAAATACTCTCTATGGGAAGAAGAAATAAAATGACGGGAACTGCAGAACAGTTTCAGTACATACTTAGAGATGAATCTATGCATGTAAACTTTGGTATTGATGTGATAAATCAGATAAAAATAGAAAATCCTCACTTATGGGATGAACAAATGAAATCTGATGCGGCTCAGATGATATTAGAAGGTACCGAATTAGAGATACAGTATGCAAGAGATACAATGCCAAGAGGCGTGCTTGGTATGAATGCTTCTATGATGGAAGAGTATCTCAAGTTTATTGCTAACAGAAGACTAACACAACTTGGTCTAGAAGAAGAATTCACAGGAGTAACTAATCCGTTCCCTTGGATGTCTGAAATTATTGACCTAAGAAAAGAAAAGAATTTCTTTGAAACAAGGGTTACAGAATATCAAGTTGGTGGTGCATTAAACTGGGAATAAAGACTTGAAATTATATTCAAGTCCAGTAGCTCCAAGTCCTCGAAAGGTTCTTATCTTTATTGCCGAAAAAGGTATTGAAAACATTGAAGTTAAGAACCTTGATCTTGGTAAGTTGGAGCATAAAACTTCTGAATATAAAGAAATTGCCCCAAACTCTCGAATACCAGCATTGGTATTAGATAATGGAGAGGTAATACTTGAAACAACAGCCATATGTAGATACTTAGAGTGTTTATATCCTGATCCTAACTTGTTTGGAATTGATGAAAACGAAATAGCACAGATAGAAATGTGGTACTCAAGAATTTCATTTGAACTTATGATGCCTTTAATGTTTGGGTTTAGACATACTCATCCACATATGAGTGAACTTGAAAATCAAAATAACGAATTTGGATTAGCTCAAAGAGAATTGGCAATCAAATCACTAAAATATTACGATGAAATAATTGCAGATAAAGAATACATTGCCTGTGGTAAATTTTCATATGCCGACATTCAGGCAGTAACATCACTTCAGTTTCTTGTCAGGCTTAATAAAATAGATATAAACGATTATGAAAATTTATCTAATTACGTTGATAACATCGCATTAAGACCTAGTTTTGCAAAATAATTATTTATTTATTAATTCAAAAAATTTAAGAGTCTGCTCCCCTCCGTTTTGAAGAGCTCTTGCGTCACTCATATCAGAAATTTTATCCCAATTAGCTTCAATATTTTCAGGTGTCATATCTTCGGCCATTCCCAAAGATACCCCCATAGTTTCATGTATAAATATCCTAGAAAAAACTCCTGCGCCAGCAGCCATAATTGCGCCATTAGGAGCATTCTCACTTGATAGATAAATAACTGCAGGAGTAACAAATTCAGGTTGAAGATTTTTACCGAAGTCTTCAGGAATTAAACCCTCAGTCATTCTTGTGTAAGCAACAGGCGTAATTGAATTTGTGTAAACATTTTTGCCCTGGCCCTCTATTTTTAATGTATTCATAAGACCGACCATAGCCATTTTTGCAGAGCCATAATTCGTTTGTCCAAAGTTTCCAAAAACACCACTAGAAGAGCTTGTAAAAACGATTCGTCCATATTCCTGTTCTCTCATTATTGGAAAAATTGTATGTGTACAATTTAAGCTGCCTTGAAAATGAACATCCATGACTAAATTAAAATCTTCCAAAGTTACTTTATGAAAGCTTTTATCTCTAAGAATGCCAGCATTATTCACCAAAATATCAATTCTTCCCCATTTCTCCATCGTTTGACTAACCATGTCTTTGACAGCCTCTAGATCAGTAACACTTGCTCCGTTAGCCATTGCATCACCGCCTTCAGATTTAATAATATCTACAACCTCATTTGCTGCATCGCTAGCTCCACTTCCATCAACTGTTCCACCGAGATCATTCACAACAACTTTTGCTCCTCGTCTTGCTAACTCAAGAGCATGTTCTTTCCCAATACCGCCACCGGCACCTGTAACTATCGCAACCCTATTATCAAATCTAATTGTCATGTCTTTTCTCCAATATAATTAAGAAACTTTGAATTGAATTGTTGATATTTTAATCAAAAAAAATATCATTTACTACGATACAAAACTAAGGATTACAAATTGATTTAAGAATATAATATATATTCAGTTTTTTTAAGGATTTTTAATGGACAAATCTATAAAAGTCGTTGTTACAGGTGCTGCAGGTCAGATTGCATATTCTTTGATACCAAGATTAATCGATGGGAATACATTTGGAGATAGGATTGTTGATTTAGCGTTAGTAGAGATTCCTCAAGTCGTTGATAAATTAAAGGGTTTGGTAATGGAATTAGAAGATTCATATTTCCCCCAAATGGGAAAAGTTACTTATACCGATAATTTTGAAGAAGCATCAAAAGATGCTGATTGGTTTTTGCTTGTTGGAAGTATACCAAGGGGGATCGTTTATAACGGTAAGAAAATTGAAGAAAGGTCAGATCTTTTAAGTATTAATGGTGGTATTTTTGTTGAACAAGGTAAAGCTATTGGAAGTTATGGAAAAGATAATGCCAAAATTTTAGTTGTTGGAAATCCTGCAAATACTAATGCATTTATTGGGAAACATGCAGCAAATAATGATAATCAACTTTGGATGGCAATGACGATGCTTGATTCTAACAGAGCAAAATCAATCCTCGCAAAAAAAACAAATAATAATGTATCCGATGTAAAAAATATGATTATCTGGGGAAATCACAGTCCAACTATGTATCCTGACTCAGAAAATGCTCTTATATCTGGAGATCTGGGCAGCTCAGTAATTAATGATATGAATTGGATTGAATCAGAATTCATTCCAAATGTCCAACAAAGAGGAAAAGCTGTAATAGACGCAAGGGGCGCTTCCTCGGCAACATCTGCTGCAAAAGCAGCAATAGATACTGTTATTGCATGCGAGAATCCTACAGAGCCTGGCAATTGCTTTAGCGCCGCCATTGCAAGTGACGGAGCATACGATGTACCTGAGGGAATTATTTGCGGTTATCCATTAATGACTCTTGATGATGGCACAATTGAAATAAAAAGAGATATTTCTTTATCTGATTTTGCAAAAACCAAATTTAAGGTATCCATAGATGAGCTTCTTTCAGAGAGAGACGCTGTTAAACATCTCATGAAATGACAAAGAAAGAAAAAATCCTTCATAGCTATATTACAAATATCATTGCGGATGAAAATCCAAAAAATATTTTTATTTTTACAGCGCAAGATATATCTAAACTAATAAAAAGAATAGAAAAGCTCAACATAGAATCTTTATCTATAGGAACTAGTATTGAAAAAGTATCAAATGAAAACTTTGATTTATTTTTAATTCTTGATGATATGCGAACATCTGAATCCAATATCGGAACAATTAAAAATCTTATAAGTCACAAAATTGCAATATTCACCGACTTTAGTAATGATGATGAGACTAATGAAACTATGCTAAGGCTCGGATTTCAAACAGAGCTGTTTGATAAAAATAATAAATTAAAGTGTTTTTCATATAACTTAAAAACTTACAACAATAAAAGAACTTGGAATAATCCTAAGGGTTGGGCAAACCCAGAAAATTTCGATAAGTTTAGATGGTAATAATTTTAAGTTAAGATTTTAATTGGGGAAACAATAATACATCTCTTATAGATGACTGATTAGTTAATAGCATAACTAACCTATCAACACCCATTCCGACACCTACTGCTGGTGGCATACCATGTTCAAGGGCAGTAATATAATCTTGATCATAGTCCATAGCCTCTTTATCACCAGAATCCTTTGCAGCTACTTGTTCTTCAAATCTAGAGGCTTGGTCATCAGGATCATTTAGCTCACAAAAACCATTAGCAAACTCTTTTCCACCGATAAATAATTCAAATCTATCAGCATAATCAGGATTTTCTTCGTTTCTTCTAGATAATGGTGAAACCTCAACAGGATATTCAGTAACAAATGTCGGATCAATGAGCTTGCTTTCTACAGTTGCTTCAAATACCTCTAAAAGAATTCTGCCAATACCCCAACTTTTTTCAACTTTTACTTTGTTATTGGTTAAAATATTTTGAAGTTTTTTCATATCACTTAAGTCATCCTTGTTTAATTCTTTATTAAATTCGATAACTAAATCTGTGAGAGTAGATTGTTTAAAATTATCAAGGTCAATTTTAATATCTCCCCACTCAATTTTTGATTTACATTCAGCTGCCTTAGCAGCATTCAAAATAATATCTTTTGTTAAATCCATCTGATCTTGCATACTGGCATAGGCTTGATACCACTCCATCATTGTAAATTCAGGGTTATGTTTTGTAGATAAGCCCTCATTCCTAAAACTTCTATTAATTTCAAACACGCGATCAAAACCACCTACTAATAGTCTTTTTAAATATAATTCAGGCGCGATTCTTAAATAAAGGTCTTGTCCAAGAGCATTATGTTGAGTTACAAATGGTCGTGCTACTGCTCCACCAGCTAAGGGATGCATCATTGGCGTCTCAACTTCCAAATAGCCACATTCGTTCATTTTTTTTCTCAGAGAATCAATAATTTTTGTTCTTTTGATAAAGACTTCTTTTGTTTCATTATTTGTCATCAAATCTAGATATCTTTGTCTATATCTTGCTTCTATATCTGTTAGGCCTTTAAACTTTTCTGGCATTGGGCGTAATGACTTTGTTATCATTTCCAAATCCCATACATCAATAGTTAATTCATCAGTTTTGGTACGAAACAAAGAACCAGATACTCCAACAATATCTCCTAGATCCCATGTTTTAAAATCTTCATATACACTTTCATCAACATTATTTTTTGTTACGTATATTTGAATATCACCAGATGAATCCCTTAATGTGGCAAAGCTTGCATTGCCCATAACTCTTTTTAAAACAATTCGACCTGCTACAGAGATATCTTTTATATTCATTTTCGCTAGATCTTCTTTTGAAATATCGCCATATTCTTCATGAAGATTCAATGCATTATTTTTTGGCTTAAAAGAATTGCCGTAAGCATCTCCTCTGTCTCTTAGTTGATCTAACTTTTTACGTCTCTCTTCAATGAGGGCTTTTTCGCCACTTATATTTTCTTTATCCATTTATACGCCTGCTTTTAGGGATGACTTCATGAAATCATCTAAATCACCATTTAAAACTGCTGTTGTGTTTCCTGTTTCATAATTTGTTCTCAAATCCTTGATTCTTGATTGGTCCAGAACATATGATCTTATTTGACTCCCCCAACCTATGTCTGACTTACTGTCTTCAAGAATTTGCTGTTCTTCATTTTGTTTTTGTAATTCTAACTCGTAAAGCTTAGATTTTAATTGTTTTAATGCATTTTCTTTATTTTTATGTTGAGACCTATCACTTTGCGATTGAGCAACTAGTCCAGTTGGTACATGAGTTAATCTTACAGCTGAGTCGGTTTTATTAACATGCTGTCCACCAGCTCCTGATGCTCTATAAGTATCTACTCTTAAATCTGCTTTATTTATGTTTATCTCAATGGAATCATCTATTTCTGGTGAAATAAATACTGAAGCAAAGGATGTATGTCTTCTATTTCCTGAGTCAAATGGAGATTTCCTAACCAGCCTATGTATTCCAGTTTCAGTTCTCAGCCATCCATATGCATGATCGCCGTCAACATACAGTGAGGCTGACTTTATGCCAGCAACATCACCATGAGATATTTCAACCAACTCAGTAGTAAAACCCCTACTTTCTGCCCACTTTGTATACATTCTTAGCAGCATTTCAGCCCAATCTTGTGCTTCAGTTCCGCCTGATCCTGATTGAATCTCCACAAATGCAGATGATGAATCCATTTTTTTGCTAAACATTTTGCTAAATTCAAGCTCTTCAAGTACAGCCATAATTTCATTTCTTTCACTTAAAATATCATTTATAGAGCTATCATCATTTTCTTCAATTGATACCTCTAACAAGACAACTGAATCAGAAAGTTTTCTTGATACGTCATCAAACATTTTTATGCTTTTTTCTAATGTTGTTTTTTCTTTACTAAGCTTCTGTGAGAGTGTTAAATCTGACCATACTTCTTCTTTTGACAAATTGTTATCTATTTCATTTAATCTGGTTTTTTTGTCATCGATAAAAAGAACATTTTCTTTAATGTCTTTCAATCTTGCTTCCATATCAGATAATGAAAGTTTTAATTCTTGCAGATCCATAATTAACTGTTTTGTTGTATAAATTCAAAAATTGAATTATCAAATGGGCTTAATTTAAATGAAATTTCTTTTTTATCGAGAACCTTTTTTAAATTTTTGGGTATGGTTGTCAAATTAATGCCAGCTTTTTCTAGGGCATTTGGAAATTTTGCAGGATGAGCAGTTGAAAGAATAACTGTTTTATTTTCGAGTCTATCATTTAATTTAGATACAGCATCAGCACCTACAGCAGTATGAGGATCCATTATATAACCTAAATTATCGAAGTAATTCTTCATGCATTTGAATGTAGAATTATCATCAACACTAAAGCTCATAAAAAGACTTGATGACTTTTTCCAGATGTCTTCATCTAAGCTGATGCTTTCAACGGGAAATTTGGAATATAAATTTGAACATAACTCTGAATCTCTGTTGAGGTAAAAATCATAGATTAATCTTTCAAAGTTACTCGCAACACTAATATCCATACTTGGTGATATTGTTTCACTTACTTTGTTTTTAGAATAATCATTGTGTTGAAAAAATCTATCTAAAATATCATTACTATTAACTGCAACGACTATTTTTGATAGAGGCATTCCCATTTTTGAAGCTGCGTAACATGAAAATACATTACCAAAATTACCTGTTGGAACTGAAAAGTTTAATGGTTCTGAAAATCTGTTTGTCTTCAATGCAGCATAAAAGTAATAGCATATTTGACCAATTATTCTCACCCAATTAATTGAGTTTATTGCCAATAAATATTGCCCATCTTTTAAGAAAGATCTATCCTTAAATCCTTTTTTTACTACATCCTGACAATCATCAAAAGACCCACTAGCAAGAATGGGAAAAACATTTGGTTTATTTACTGTTGTCATTTGTTTTCTTTGAATATCTGACATGTTGCCGTCTGGGATAAGAATAAAACTTTTAATTGCACTAAATTCCTTACAAGCATCAATCGCTGCTGATCCGGTATCACCGGAAGTAGCACCAAAAACTATAGCTGTCTTATTCTGATCTTGTAATGTCTTGTTAAAGAATGCAGCAGCGAGTTGTAATCCAAAATCTTTGAATGCAGCTGTTGGACCATGAAACAATTCCAGCACTGATAAAGATTCGTTTATATCGACAATATTTATGTAATCTTTTTCTTCAAAATCATGCCAAGTATTATCAAGGACCTCATGCACTTCATCGGTTGAAAACGACGAATTTGTATACATGGGCACTATATATTTAGCTACATCAATAAAATTATTGAGACCTTTCAAATGGTCTATGTCTACCTGCGGCCAAGAATCTGGCATAAAAAGACCGCCATCATCTGCAAGACCTTGCATTAAAATCTCTTCAAAAGTTTTGTTATTGTCATTACCTCTTGTGCTATGAAATAACATTTTATTGTGCTTCGATCCTTATAGATCTTACTGTATTAACTGAATCTAACTCTAATAAATTATTAACTAATTCATGATGATCTTTTTCTTTGAGAAGATCCGTAATAATAATAATTGGCACTAAGTCATTATTAAGATTTTCTTTTTGACTAATTGACTCAATACTAACACCTTTGTTTGTAAAAATAGATGAAATAGAAGGCATCGCATCGGATACATCACTAGCTTCAATGTAGAAGTAATATTGAAAATTTAAATCAATAAATTTAACGAGCTCAATGCTCTCATTAATATTATTAACATCTTTAATTTTTGAATCTGATAAATAAATTAAGTCGGAAATGACACCAGACGCAGTAGCCTCTTGTCCGGCTCCTGATCCTGCAATATGTAACGTGCCAAGCAAGTCAGTTTCCACTTCAATTCCGTTCCTAACTCCTTTTAAATTAGCAAGATATGAATCAAGCTTTACGAGAGCTGGATGAGCTCTTAAATCGATCGAATTATTTGTTAATTTCGCGACTGCAAGATGTTTAATTGTGAAACCCATTTCATGAGCATACTCAAAGTCACTTTTATGAATTCCATTAATGCCCTCAATATAAAAATCTTTTGGAGGCAAGGAACTTCCAAAGGCAAGTGACGACAATATTCCTATTTTATGAGCGGCATCAGTACCTTCAATATCAAATGACGGGTCTGGTTCTGCGTATCCCTTTTCTTGGGCAAGTTTTAAGGTTGGTTCAAACTCCATGCCTTCTTCCATATTAGATAAAATATAATTTGAGGTGCCATTAAGCATGCCTGAGATTTTAGAAATTTTACTTGCAGCTAACTCTTGATTAAGAAGTTTTATTATTGGTGTTCCTGCACAAACAGAAGATTCATAAAGTAACTTCACTCCATTTTTGTTTGCAACACTAAAAAGCTCGTCTCCATGATTAAATATTACTGCCTTATTAGCGGTAACTACATTTTTTTTATTATTAAGTGCTTTGAGAATTAAATCACGTGCAACATCAACACCCCCAATTAGCTCAACAAGAACATCGATATCATGATCCATAATTTTAAAAATATCTCTTTCAATAATTGCATTGCCTGGATCACATTTAGGATTGTCTCTCCTTGCCCCGATTGCAATAATTTCAATTTCTAGATTACATCTTTTTTTTATTTGATCTGCATTAGTTTGAAGAGTTTTAAAAAGACCCGTAGCAACATTTCCCCAACCGCATATTCCGATTCTTAATTTGTTCATTTTTAACTCTTAAGTTTTTTAAGCAAATCTTGTGGTGAATAGTATCCTGGCATAAGTTCACCTTCATTTGTGATAATTGCAGGAGTTCCTGTGATACCCAATTTTTTACCTATAGCATAATGTTTTGCTACTGGTTGAGAGTCGCAAAATTCAAGTCTTGGTTCTTTTCCATCTTTTAGGCTAGTGAGGACTTTTTTTGTATCCTCTGAACACCATGCACCTACCATTTTTGTAAATGTATCAGTACCCAAGCCTGATCTTGGAAATGCTGCATATCTAATGCTAATTCCTAAGTCATTATATTCTTTCATTTGTTTATGTAATTTTCGACAGTATCCACAATCTACATCAGTAAAAATAGTTAAACTATATTGTTCTTTTGCTGCTTTAAAACTAATTAATTCACTTTCCTGAATTTCCTCCATCAATGATCTTCTCTTTTCAAACACATCCATGTCAGTTAGATTTTTTATAGTGGGTTCAAGACTCTTATATGATCCATAAGAATCTGCGCCTACGTATGACGTCTGAAGATCTATCTTAAACATCTGACCATATAAAAAATATCTTCCATCTTCAGAAACATAAATAGGCTGTATGTCACCAAAGTAAACTTTATAGATACCAGGAAATTCTGACTTTTCGATTGACTCAATTTTTGAACCTTCTGGAAGTACTAAAGATATAATTTTTTCAATTTGTTCTTTGTAACAATTCTCATGTTTGCATCTATCTAGATTATTTTCACTAAGGGTAACTTGCGACAAAATATTTATTGAAGTCAGTAATAAAAGTGAAAATGCGAAATTATTTTTAAGCATATTAACCTCTTGGATGGTGTTTTTTAAGAACATCACTTAACCTTTGTTTTGCTATATGAGTATATATTTGAGTAGTTGATAAGTCACTATGGCCTAAAAGGAGTTGAACAGATCTTAGATCGGCCCCCCTATTTAACAAGTGTGTTGCAAAAGCATGTCTTAAAGTATGAGGAGATATTGAATTTTTTAAATTCTCCCTGACAAGGTAAATCTTCACTCTTTGCCAAAATGCAACTCTAGTCATTTTTTTTCCTCTATTTGAAAGAAAAATTTCTTTTGAAGAGGATTGCACTCTTTCGCTTAAATATGCTTTCAATGAATCAAGGGCTGTTTCTCCAAAAGGAACTAATCTTTCCTTAGATCCTTTTCCAAAAACTTTTACTACACATCTTTTCATATCTACATCAGTCATTTTAAGATTTACTAACTCAGAAATTCTCATACCTGTAGCGTATAACATCTCAATCATTGCCTTATCTCTATTCTCAATTTTATTAGCAACATTAGGACTATTAAGTAATTTATCAACTTCATCCTCAGACATTGACTCTGGCAAATATTTTTCTTGCTTGGGTGTTACTACGTCATTAAGTGGAGAGTTTTTTATAAAATTTCTTTTAACTAAAAATATATAAAATGATTTTATTGATGATATTTTTCTATTGACTGAGGAGCTTTTCATTTTTTTTTGAAATAAGAATGAAATGTATTGATTAATATGCTCCTCCTGAAGATTTTTATATTCAAGATCTTTGTTAATTAACCAACGAAAAAAAGATGAGATGTCTGCTTCGTATGCTTTTACTGTGTTTTTTGAAAGTCCTTTATCTACTAAAAGATAATTCAAAAAAGATCTAAGGTTAGAATCTTCCTTGTTAGTTATTTGCATTTTGCTATTCTAAACGTTCTTTAATTCTTGCAGATTTACCGGATCTTTCTCTAAGATAGAATAACTTAGCCTGACGAACATCACCTTTTCTTTTTACTTTAATAGAATCAATCATTGGGCTATGAGTTTGAAAAGTTCTCTCAACACCAATTCCACTGGAAATTTTTCTCACTATAAAAGAAGAATTCAATCCAGCTTTTTTAACACCCATCACAACACCTTCAAAAGCTTGTAATCTTGTTCTCTCACCTTCCCTAACTTTCACTGATACAACAACTGTATCTCCAGGCCTAAATTCAGGAAGATCAGATTTCATTTGTTTTGATTCAAATTCATTAATTATTTGTGAAGGAGTTTTCTCTTTAAGAGAAACTGTAAGCTTTTCTTCAGCAGATGCTTCTTCTTCAGCTGGTGTCTCTTCCTCTGCAGGTGCTTCCTCTGCAGGTGCCTCTTCCTCTGTAGGTGCTTCCTCTGCAGGTGCTTCTTCAGCTGATGTCT
>CACOZT010000002.1 GCA_902631785.1 uncultured SAR86 cluster bacterium | reverse complement strand
TTGGGAATTTCATCATTAATAGCAGAGATTGTGTTTGCTTCAATGGCATTTACAGCTGCTTTAAGATATAAGAATAAAAACCTATAAGTAACTTACAAAATCATCTATATCTAAATTTGGAATTTTTTTCTTTTCACCTGACTCGGTTCCAATATATAGATAACCTAAAATCTCTTGATTATTATCAAGACCAAGTTCTTTTTGTATAAGCTCATTGAACGCCATTTTGCCAGTTCTCCATATACAAGAATATTTCATAGCATTCAAAGCAAGCATAATATTTTGAGCAGCTGTTGCAGTAGATAATTTTTGCTCTATTGCGGGTACCTTTGGATGTTCTTTAAATGTATTTACTAAAATTATGATCATTGGAGCTCTATAAGGAGCATTTTTATAT
This sequence comes from uncultured SAR86 cluster bacterium, assembly GCA_902631785.1. Lineage (GTDB taxonomy): Bacteria > Pseudomonadota > Gammaproteobacteria > Magnimaribacterales > D2472 > SAR86A. The sequence goes on along the minus strand of CACOZT010000002.1, from coordinate 154,673 downwards.
TTATCTAGAACTTCATCAGATATATCCGGGACTGATTTTCCATAGTTTACAAATATGTTTGATAATTTGTTTAAGCTTTCACCTTTAACTTCAATAAAACTACTTGTTCTAAGCCAAGCATGATCAGGTGCTCTCAATGCAGCTTTGTAGACTATGTCCATCTCTTTTTTCGACGGATGAGGTTCTACAAGACTCCTAGCAGAAACTCGATTCAATATATTTTCAAGTGCGTCCATTTATTTTTTATTTTTTGGAGTTATTATATAAGTAAGTCTTAATTATAATAATTCAATCAATGTTATATCAAATAGGAATCATACTTATCGTTATTGTTGCAGCACTTATTGTTGCAAAGAAATTTAATGCTAATAATGACTTAATTTTCGAAGATGAGATGGATGAAGATGAGTTAAAGCAATTAGATGAAGAAATAGACTAATATTTTTCTAGCTCTGATTCAAGCGAGTTATAAAAGTGTCTAATTGCAAACACAACAATTATAGAAAAAGGAACTCCACATATGACTACAGAAGTCTGAAGTGCAGTTAGGCCTCCTTTATACAATAGTACAGCTGCAATAATACCTAAAAGTATTGCCCAAGTTACTCTCGATAGGATAGGAGAGTCATCATGAATGCCAACATGGCTTTTTGATGAAAGCATTGATGCTACCAAAGCACCTGAATCAGATGACGTAACAAAAAATGTCACAATTATAGTCAAGGCTAAAATCGATATTAATGTTGGTATTGGATAAACATCAAATAGCGCAAATAAGGCTACTGTATAGTTGTTGTTAACTATTTCATTTAATTGACTTGTTTCATTTAATACTTGATATATACCAGCATTTCCAAAAATTCCCATCCATAAGAAGACAATTAATGATGGAACAAACAGCACACCAATAATAAATTCTTTAATTGATCTTCCATAAGATATTCTCGCGATAAATAAAGAAACAAATGGCGCCCATGCAAACCACCATGTGTAAAAGAACAAAGTCCATCCATCTTGCCATGATGAAGAAGAATAAACCTCTGTCCATGTTGCTGACTCAATAAGCGTATTTACATATGAACCAAAATTTTGAATTAATGCATTTAATATAAAAACAGTTGGTCCAAAGATAAATATGAATCCCATTAACGAGGATGCAAGGACCATATTTACTTGTGATAACCTTTTAATACCTTTATCCAGACCCAAACAAACACTTGTTAAACCAATTAAAGTAATTAAAGCAATAATAATAATTTGATTAGAAAAGCTTTGAGGTATTGAAAAAACATATTCTAATCCTGAACTTATCTGAATTGTACCCAATCCTAGAGAAGTTGTTACACCAAGAACTGTTGTGAGTATTGCAATAATATCTATTGATATTGCTAAAGGTCTGTTATTTGAAATTTTATGACCTAATAAAGAACTTACTCTGAACGGAAGTTTTTTATTATATGAAGCAAATGCAAAACATAACCCTAAAAGTGAATATATGGCCCAACCATGTAAACCCCAATGAAGATTTGCCAAACCAATAGCTTTACCAGCATTATATGATGCATCTCCTTCTATCATTCCTGGATATGAGTTAAGGTGCATTATTGGCTCAGCTACTCCGTAAAACAATAAGCCAATGCCTAATCCGGCACTAAATAACATTGCAATCCAATTTATGTAAGAGTAGGCCGGTTTTGCATCAATTCCACCCAACCTAATATCCTTATACTTTGTAAAAATTAGGAAAAAGGCAAATATAACAAATCCATTTGCTATTAGAATTATCATCCATCCAAGATACTTTGATAAAAAGGCCTGTAAATCAAGGAAGAATGATTCTGAGATATCAGAATTAAGTGAAACTATCGCAGTTATCAATGATAAAAGAAATATCGAAATTAAAAACCTTGGTTTACTTAAATTGTTCATAGAGCCTTAAATTAGCCTTAGTGAAACATAATTAATGTTAAATTTCCACTTTATAAATAAGTCATATATCAGAAAAAGGTTTATTTAATTAACTAAATTTGTATAGTTTTTAGTAATTTGTTAACCTTTATCTATTAATTTCTTAATTAGGGGAAACTATGTTAAAAAAATTAAACAAAATTCGGAAGGAAATTACGCCTTCTTTAATACCTGCGGTATTACCATCACTATCTACTTTTGCTGTAATTAATGCATCAGTTTTTAGTGGTTATATTGCGGCACAAAATGCAACAATTGAAGAGGTTGTTGTTACGGCTCGAAAAAAAACTGAGAGCCTACAAGATGTACCTCTTTCAGTTAATGCTTTAAACGAGGAAACTTTAGAGGAGAGAGGAATCAATGTATTTGAAGACTATCTTACTCAATTACCTGGTGTTACTGCTGGTGGCTCTGGCCCTGGTCAAAGCACAATTTACATTAGAGGTCTTGCCTCAACAACACCTAACTTAACAACAGCTGGTGTTGCTGGTTTGGCTCCAAACGTATCTTTCTATTTAGATGAGCAACCATTAGCTCAACCTGGAAGAAACTTAGATGTCTATGCAGCTGACGTTGCTCGTATAGAGGTTTTATCTGGACCACAAGGAACTCTATTTGGTGCTAGCTCACAAGCTGGTGTTGTTAGAATGATTACTAACAAACCTAAGCAAGGTGTAACTGAGAGTAACGTAGAGGTTGAAACAAGATTTATGCCAGAAGGAGACACAGGTACAAAGCTTGAGTTCATGACAAACGTTCCTCTATCAGACACAACAACTTGGAGATTTGTTGGATACAGTGATAGAAGAGGCGGTTATATTGATCAGGTAGCTGGAAACATTGACCCGAGTGGATCTGCGCGTTTCAGACCTTCAGGTACTGTTAGAGAAAATGGTTTGCCTGTTAACAGCTCAAGAGGTGGTTTCCAAGCTGGTGCAGATCTTTCAGGAGTTCGTTTTGCAAATACTCCTGCTCTTGAAGAAGATAATGTTAACGGAACTGAATATGAAGGTTTCAGATCAACTCTTGCTAGTGAGCTTGGTGATAATTGGAATGCTACATTAGTATATGCAGAACAAACTATTGAATCAGATGGTGTTTTCTTCGCTGATCCTAATTTAGGCGACTTAGAAATACAAAGATATAGTGACGATCATATTTCTGATGAGTATGAGAACATGAGTCTTACACTTGAAGGTTCTATTGGTGAACTAGAAGCAGTATACGCTGGTGCCTATACTGATAGAGAAACAAATCAAATAGTCGATTACACAGATTACTTATTTGTTGGTCAATATCTTCCATATTACATATGTGACTATTACGTAACATATACAAAATTTTCACCAACAGGTGCTCCTTTTGGATCATGTGGAACAACTGACTTATTTGTTGATTCAACAACACATACAAGTGTTGAAAGTCACGAATTTAGAGTGAACGCACCTATAAATGACACAATGTCTATGACAGCTGGTGTATTCATGAGTGACACTGAACTATTGGAGTTAAATTTATTTACTTATCCTGGTTCAACAGCAAATGATATTACATATGCTGCTAACTATGCGCTAACTGATACATCTGTTACTGGATCTATTAATAATGCGTCACCAGGTTGGTATTCAGCTGGACCATACTCAGAACCAGTAATATTCTTTAATGACATAAAGAGAACTGATGAGCAAAAAGGTGTATTCGGTGAACTTAATATTGCATTAACAGACACATCTGAATTAACTCTTGGTGCACGTTGGTACGATATTGAGGTTGATTTCCAAGGAAGTGCAAACTCATCTTTCTACAACGGTTTTGGTAATCCAGATACCCAGCAGTTTGGTTCAAACCTATCTGCTCAGTATGCTCCTGGCAATGAAAATGGATATCCTGATGTTGCTAAATCCGATGGTGTTATTGGTAAAGTAACTTATTCATGGAATCCTTCAGAGGATATTATGTATTATGTGACATGGTCTGAAGGTTTCAGACCTGGCTTATTAAATAGACCGGTTGGAAGAACAAGTCCTGACGGATCTTATACCGTTCCTGCAGCAATTGATTCTGACGAAATTACTAATGTTGAATTTGGTTGGAAAACAGTTCTATTGGATGGACAAATGAGATTCAATGGTAGTGCCTTTAACGTAGACGTCACAGGACTACAAAGTACAATCTTTGACCCAAGTATTGTTAACCTATTCTTCTCTGATAACGCTGCAAATGCGACTATTAAGGGTGTGGAAGGAGACTTTACTTATTACACTAATGTTGAAGGTTTATCTGTAGCAGGTGCGTTCTCAATATTGAATACTAATATTGATGATGCTCTAGTTCCTACCAATGACGTAGTTGTTGGAACAGATCTAGCTTTTGCTCCAGGTCATCAGGGTAACATCAGAGTTAGAAAGGAAACTGGAATGTCTGGTGGAAATGTTGGACACGTTCAAGTTCAGTATACTTTCTCTGATAGTAGTTTCTCAGATATCATGGGACCAAATAAAGCTGAACAAGATAGTTATAGTTATATCGATCTAAGAGCAGGTATCAGTAATGATGAACTTACTGCTGAGCTTTATGTTGACAACGTAACTGACGAAAGAGCTGAAATTAGTAATACATTTGTTTTTGATAGACAACGTATTACTTATATCAGACCTACAACTATTGGTATTAGAGTTAAGAAAAACTTTTAACTTTTAATTAATAATTAAGAAGGGAGCTTAGGCTCCCTTTTTTAATATTAGCTAAAGATTACTTATAATATTTATATGTCTGAAACTAAAATAGATATTTCAAGAGCATCAAAAGCTATTAGAGATAGTAGGTTTGTTGAGGCTCTAAGTATGCTCGAATCTAATTTAGCAAAAGACCCAGACCATCTTGAGAGTTTGTATTTTGCAGCAGTATGCTCAAGATATCTTAAAAATTATAAAGACTCACAAAAATATTTAGAAAACCTTCTAACAAAAGCGCCTGATATGGGAAGAGCATATCAAGAATTAGGACATCTTAGTAAAGCTATTGGAAATGACGAAAATGCTGCTTCACATTACAGACAAGCTTGTGAACTTAATCCTGCCCTTATTTCATCATGGAAGTCTTTATTCAATTATTTTACAAAAATGAAAAATAAACCTGCTGCAGAACATGCATATGAGCAGATTAAAAAACTTGAATCAATTCCCAATATTCTTTTATATATAAATCAAATCCTTAACGAAGGTAGATTAGGAATTGCTGAGAAACAATGTAGAGAATATTTAAAAAAGAATCCAACTGACGTATATGCGATGTCTTTACTGGCTGAGATTGCCAATAGACTTGGATATTTTGATGATGCAGAGTTATTACTTGAGAATGCAGTTAAATTCAGCCCAAATGATGGTGAACTTAGAATGAAATATGCAATGATTCTAAGAAAAAAACAAAAATTTGCTAAAACAATGGAACAGGTAAATATTTTATGCGAGCAATTTCCAGAAAATCTTTCATATCAAGCACAAAAAGCCAGTGAAGTAATGCAAAATGGAGACCATAGCAAAGCAGTTGAATTATTTGAATCTATAATTGAAAAGAATCAATATAACTTTAGCGCCTTAACATCTAAAGGTCATGCAGAAAAAACACTTGGTAAAACTGATAATGCAATTCAAAGTTATAAATCAGCATATAAAATTAAACAAGATCACGGAGAGGCCTATTTTTCTCTATCAAATTTAAAGACATATAAATTTACTAATAATGAATTAAATCAAATGAGAAATCAGTTAAAAAGAGTAGATTTAACATTAAAAGATAAAGCTTACTTTCATTTTGCATTAGCTCAAGGATGCGAGGCAATTGGTGAATATGATGAGGCTTTTGATAACTTAGATAAAGGAAATAAAATTAAAAATGAACAAAGCAAATATTCAATCGATAGGATGGATAAGGAGCTTCAAGCACAGATAGATGTATGTGATGAAACCTTTTTCAACAAGCTTGGTGAAGGTGGATATAATTTAAATGACCCAATATTTATTCTAGGCCTGCCAAGAGCTGGATCAACACTAATTGAACAAATTCTAGCATCTCATTCAATGGTTGATGGGACTCTTGAATTACCGAATATATTATCAATGGCTCAAAGCCTTAGAGGTGATGATATTTATGGCAAGTTAGGTAATTATCCAAAAAGTATGAAATCTCTTTCACATGAAAAAAGAGAGGAGTTAGGTAAAAGTTTTATCGACGACACAAGAATGCATAGAAAAGATGCCCCTATGTTCACCGATAAGATGCCAAATAATTTTCGTCACATTGGGCTAATTCATTTAATTCTTCCTAATGCAAAAATTATTGATGCCAGAAGATATCCTTTAGATTGTTGTTTTAGTATGTTTAAACAACTATTCGCACAAGGACAAGAGTTTACTTATGGACTTGCCGAGGCTGGAAGCTACTATAATAGCTACGTGAAACTTATGGATCATTGGGATAAAGTACTTCCAAATAAAGTACTCAGGGTAAACAACGAGGATGTTATAGATGATTTAGAGGGTCAAGTAAGAAGAATGTTAGATTTTCTTGAATTACCTTTTGAAGAATCATGCATTACATTTTATGAAACTGATAGGTCTGTAAGAACTGCCAGTTCTGAACAGGTAAGAAAGCCCGTAAATAAATCTGGTCAAGGTCGTTGGAAACCCTATGCTAAAAATCTTGGTGAATTGGTACAAACCTTAGACAATAATCTTTTGAAGCCAGAGGATATTGCATTAATTAATTCCTAAAGTAATATATTAATCTAAAGATCATTTGAGGAGTATTTATGATAAATCTAATTATTTGTGTTTTGTTTTTTTATGCAGCCCACCTTTTTTTAAAAATGACATTTTCATTGCATAAGGTACCATTCGTAAACTTTACAGTAAGAGATGGGGATTTAAGCGGCATGACAGCATTATCTGAAAGAATGGGTGTTGCTGGCGAAAATCTCAGACAATCACTGTTTATATTTATTCCTTTTGCAGTTATGTCTGCAGTTTTAAATGTAGATAATCTTATGCTTGCAAAAATTTGGTTTGGATTAAGAATCATTTATTTAGTTGGACATATGTTAGACCTTTATAGATTTCCTTTAGTGAGACCAGCTATTTGGCTACCATCTATAGTAGTTCTAGTGATGATGGGATTAAATTTGTGTGTTACTTAGCTAATTAAGTTTTCTTTCAGTTCTAGCTTTGCCTCTGTGAACACAGCTCAAGTTTGAGGTTTTATCGTCTAGAAGTGTAATAATCTCATGATTAAACATGCAATATGTTTGAATTATATCTGTGATGTAAACTTTGCTAACTGATAACTCTAAAAAACTTGTAACTGACAAAATATCATATTTATTACACTGATTTATTTTATCTAAAGCATCTGAATAAGCATTTTCATTATTTTGGAATCTTAATGTAATAAGAACTGAACATTTATTGTCAAATTCAGCTGAAAGATTAAAGCTGAAGAACATAATAAAAATAGTTATTAACATCTTCATGACATGAGTATATATTAATAAATAATGAAATTCTTATATATCCTATTAATATTAATAACATCCAATCTTACTCTTGGATATGACAGGATTACTGGCCTTGAATTTGCTAGTCGATCAGAAGTAATTGCTACTAATGGAATGGCAGCAACAAGTCATCCGCTCGCAACACAAACGGCTATTTCAATTCTCAAAGCTGGAGGCAATGCAATTGATGCTGCGATTGCAGCAAATGCTGTTTTAGGGCTTGTAGAGCCAACTGGTTGTGGCATTGGAGGAGATTTATTTGCAATAGTTTGGAGTGCAGATGATAAAAAACTTTATGGTTTAAATTCTTCAGGACCTGCTCCAAAAAATATATCTATTGATAAAATAAAAGATAAAGGTATGAATAAGATACCTCCCTATGGAGCTTTACCTATTACTGTTCCAGGTGCTGTTGCAGGATGGAATGCTCTTCATTCAAAGTTTGGAATTTTAGATTTTAAATTATTATTCGATGACGCAATCAATTATGCTGAAAATGGATTTCCAGTTTCTGAATTAATAGCATATTACTTAAATAGATCATCAGAGTTATTTAAAGATTATCCAAATTTTAAGACTATCTGGATGCCAAATGGTAAAACACCAAATAAAGGTGAGATTTTTAAAAATCAATTATTAGCTAATGACTATAGGCTAATAGCAAAAACTTATGGAAAAGACTTTTATAAAGGTAAGATTGCAAAAAATATTGTTGAAACTGTAAATCAACAAGGTGGCTACTTCACTTTGAGAGACCTATCTGAATTTGAACCAGAATGGATAGATCCTGTTTCTTCAAATTATAGAGGATATGATGTTTGGGAACTTCCCCCAAATGGGCAAGGTATTGCAGCGTTACAAATATTAAATATATTAGAAAATTATGATATTAAAAAGCTAGGTTTTAATAGCGCAGAATATATTCATCTTTTTACTGAAGCTAAAAAATTAGCCTTTGAAGATAGAGCTAAATATTATGCAGATATGAGTTTTGCTAAAGTGCCAGTAAGTTATTTAATATCAAAGGAATATGCAAATAGCAGAAATAATCTTATTAGTTCTGATAAGGTATTAAAATCTATTGATTCAAGCAACCTTGAAGATGGAGACACTATTTACTTAACAGTAGCTGATAAGTTTGGGAATATGGTGTCACTCATTCAAAGTAACTACAGAGGTATGGGCTCAGGAGTCATCCCTAATAACTCTGGTTTTATGCTTCAAGATAGAGGTGAGATGTTCAATCTTGATCCAACCCATAGAAACTCTTTAGTTGGAGGAAAAAGGCCTTTCCATACAATTATTCCAGCTTTTATTACAAAAAATGGCGAACCATTTGTAAGTTTTGGTGTTATGGGAGGAGCTATGCAACCTCTTGGTCATGCACAAATAGTAATAAACTTAATTGATTTTGATATGAATCTTCAAGAGGCAGGTGACGCACCAAGATTTAGGCATGTGGGATCATCTCAGCCCACTGGTGAGCAAATGACAGATGGAGGTTACATAATATTTGAAAGCGGTTTTGATATAAATGAAATTACCAAAATTAAAGAAATTGGACATAAGGTTGTGAATGAAAATGAAGAAAATTATATGAAAGGAGCTTTTGGTGGATATCAAGCAATAATGAAAAAGAATGGTGTATTGTATGGAGCGTCAGAGAGCAGAAAAGATGGACATGCATCAGGGTATTAATTATTAAAGATTTATCTAGTATCATATCGTCATGGAAGCAAATTCATTTATACCACCTAACAGAATTTTAATGGGTCCTGGCCCATCTGATGTCTGTGAAAGAGTTTTAGAGGCGATGGCTAGACCAACTATTGGTCATCTCGATCCAATATTTATAAAAATGATGGATGAAACAAAACAGTTGCTTCAATACGCATTTCAAACGCAAAATGAATTAACTTTTGCTGTTTCAGCACCTGGTATGGCGGGAATGGAATGTTGCTTTGCAAATCTTGTCGAGCCTGGAGATAAAGTCATTATTGCTAAAAACGGGTTTTTTGGTGAAAGAATGAAAGAAAATGTCGAGAGATTTGGAGGCGTACCAATTGTAATCGATGACGAATGGGGAACAAAAGTTGATTTAAATAAGATTGAATCCGCATTAAATGAACATAAAGATACAAAGATTGTTGCTTCAGTTCATGCTGAAACATCAACTGGGGCTCTTACAGATCCAGAATCAATAACCAAATTAGCTCATGATCATGGATGTTTATCAATTGTAGACACTGTTACCGGTTTGGTTGGAGTTCCTTTAAAAGTTGACGAGTGGGGCATAGATGCAATTTATTCAGGAACACAAAAGTGTTTGTCTGCTTCTCCTGGCTTGTCCCCAATTAGTTTTAGTAATGCTGCAAAGGAAAAGATTAAAAACAGAAAATCAAAAGTAAAGAGTTGGTTCCTTGATTTAAATTTAATCATGTCATATTGGGAAGGAGAAGGGGGGAGATCCTATCATCATACTGCTCCAATAAACGCGTTATATGGATTGCATGAAGCTTTGGTAATGCTAAGTGAAGAAGGTCTTGAAAATTCATGGAAAAGACATAAAGAAAATCATCTTCAACTCAGAGAAGGCCTAGAAAAATTGAACATAGAATTTTTAGTAAAAGAAGAGGACAGATTACCTCAATTAAATGCCATTTACATTCCTGACGGTGTTAATGATCTAGAATCAAGACAAAAACTTTTAAACGAATTTAATCTCGAAATTGGAGCTGGTCTTGGAGTTCTTGCAGGTAAAGTATGGCGAATTGGACTTATGGGACAGTCTTCTAATAAAAAGAATATCGAATATTGTTTAAATTCTCTTGCAGAAGTAATTTAAAATTCATAAAAATCACCTTCATTTTTATAAACATTAATTTCTTTTGATAAATCATCAATATTAAAAGATTTTGTTTTCAAAAAATTCTTTATAAAACCCTGCGTTTGTTCCGGATTATTTCCTGTAATAAATAGTTGGCTTGATCCTAGCATGTTTGCAGCTTTTAATGTATTTCTGTAATTCATTCCTAGTTGTATAAATCCAAATAATTTAGTTTCTTCTGCGGTCAAGATAGCAATTTCTGCTTTTATATTATTTTCATTTAAGTATTTAAAATTTACTCTATGACCTTCATGGAAAACACTATTTCCCTTGTTGTCTTCTATAAGCAAAGAAAATGTAGTTCTATAGTATGGATAGCTTGTGGGAAGAGCTTTAATATTTAAATCATTCACTTTGGTGGTTTGCTCAGAAAGAATATATATCTTATTTTGTATGTTGTTTTTAATTAATTGCTTTTTAACTATATTTGAAGTGTATATAGGTATGTCCGCTAACATATTAATTGATTCCAAGTGTAAATGATCTTCAAATGGAGCAGTAATGATAATCCCATTTACCTTACCAATTTCAACTTTGGATAAACATGATGAATTATTTTTTTTTCTTTGAATAAAGAAACTCCCTTCTGGTTGAAGGGTATTTGTTAACCATGGATCAATTAAAATAGCATTATTATTATGTTCCAAATACCAAGTTTGATAATTGTCAGCTTTAATAATCTTCATTCAATAAGAACTTCTTTAGCTATAAGCCAGTCTTACAACATACATAAATAAGACAACTGCCAAACATCCAAAGATAACCCAGTTAACCCAATTATTCATATATCAATTATACAAACAACCAGATCAATCCATCCAATAACATTTTAACTATAAATTTAAATCAACTAGTTGTTCGTATGAAAATATATTTAAGTATAGATCTAATCAGCTTTATCTATTTCCCAATAACTAACTGCCACAGCTTTAGACAAAATATCTATATCCCAAATAACAAAATTAACGGCTCCATTATTAACGGCATCAGTAAAAAATAATTTTATATTAGATCCATCTCTTTTAAATGTGCCTCTGTGAGGGCTAGTAATAAAAGTACCGTCTTCTAAGAAAGTTCTAGCCTCTCCGCTCATAACTCCTCGAGTCCTGTCACCATCAACTGCTGACATTACATGAGAGCAAAATACAGATCCATAACCTTCAACTTTACCCTCAAAATCAAATGAAACAGAATCTGACTCAATTGACATTTTAGTAATAGTTAGATTACCAGTACCATCAGGATTGCTTATTTCCATTTTACTTCTCCTTGTGTAAAAAATAATTTAGATTCAGTATATTTAAAGCTATTTAAAAAGCAACTGAGCCCTGTATGATAGGTTTATGAAGAAAAAATTACTTCTACTTTTAACCATTTAGGTCAAATTGAAACGGATTGTAATTTAACGGAAACCCTTTAGAATAGGGCTTCAAATCAGGAGGGATGGCAGAGTCTGGTTTATTGTAGCGGTCTTGAAAACCGTCGTGCCTTCATCGGCACCGTGGGTTCGAATCCCACTCCCTCCGCCAATATAATTGTTATGAGTATAAATCTTTTAAAAATATTCGATGAAGTACCTGAATTTCTTGCTATTTTAGGATATCAAGACTGTTATCATGATAAAGAAAAAGATGAATGGGTGGTTGAATATTTACCATCAGTTAATCTTACTCACTCGAATGGAACAGTTGTTCAAGGTGGATTTGTTTCTGGGATGGTTGATTCAGCAATGTCACAATTTTTAATTTATTTATCAGAAGGTAAAGAACTTCCATTAACGCTAGATCTAGATGTGAAATTCTTGAAGCCATGTGTTCCAGATGTTTTAGTTAAGTCTACTGGCAGAATTGTTAGAAAGGGAAAATCAGTAGTTTTTACTTCCGGTGAAATCTATCAAAATAACAAGTTAATTGCTATAGCAACTGCAACAAATAAGATTATAGTTTTATAGTTTTTAGGCTATAATTTTTGTATGACCGAACAAAGAGCTAAATTTACTCAAATGAAAGATGGAGATGCTGAAGATTATTCCATCATAGCCAAAAGTAATGCAAAAGATTACGATCATTTAGCTGACAAAGTTCTAACTCATTTAGAGATGCTAAGAGAAGACTATGGTGGATTCCAGGTTGATAGACTTACACATTCTTTGCAGACTGCAACAAGAGCATACAGGGATGGAAGAGATGAAGAATATGTTGTTTGCGCTCTTATTCATGATATTGGAGACAATCTAGCTCCTGCAAATCATGCAGAGTTTGCTGCTACTATTCTTCAACCATTTGTTTCTGAAGAAAATTACTGGATTGTAAAACATCACGGAATTTTTCAGGGATATTATTTTTTTGAATTTTTAGGTTTAGATAAAAATATGAGAGAAAAATTTATTGACAATCCTTATTATGAAAGTTGTAGAGAATTTTGTGAAAAATATGATCAGAATAGTTTTGATCCAGATTACGATACACTTGAACTCGAATTCTTTATCCCTATGGTTAAAAATCTTTTTAAACGGCCTAAAAGATCTATTTATCTTCAGCCATAAATGTCTGAATATTCATCGAAGTTCTTAGAACTTATAAAACCTTCAAAATCATTTGATGATACTAAACCACCTAGTAAACCTGATTATTCTGATATTTATAATTGGGCAGCAACACCATCAATAGAAGGCCAGCAATTTTATGTTCCTGATCCAAAATATACAGTTAGTAAAAATAATGATATCGATGTGTTTTATATTCATCCTACTGGATTCTTTGAGACTGAATGGAATTCCAATATGGATAAAAAAAGATCTGCATATGAGCGAACAGAGATTATGTTAGGCAATCAAGCCTCGGCGTTTAATAGTACATGTAATATTTTTGCTCCAGAATATAGACAGGCAAACTATTACTCTTTTTTTGACAAAGGAAATGACGGTCAAAAATCTCTGGATTTAGCCTATGAAGATGTTGAAAACGCCTTTGATTATTTTATTGATTATTTAAATGATGATAGGCCCTTTATTATCGCAGGACACAGTCAGGGCGCTCTTCATTCACATAGATTAATTTACAATAAAATTTATAACACAAATCTGCAGGATAGATTTATTTGCGCATATTCTATCGGTTATATGATTCCAGATAAACTTTATGATGAGATATTTCCAAATATCAAAAAATCAGAAAATTTTGATGATATTAATTGCATTATTTCTTGGTCAACTGTTGTTGAGGGCTTCAAAAGAAATAGAGAAAAAACATTATTCTGGAAGCCTGATGGATGGTCTGTTGAATCAATGACTCAAAAAATAGTTTCAACGAATCCTTTTTCATGGACTAATGATTCATTATGGCACTCAGATGATAAGAACGTATCAATTATCAACAAAGCCGTTGATTATAATTTTGTTGACAGAATAAGCACTGAGCATACTGGTACAAAGAAATCAATTGGCTTAACTAGAATTCAAGGATTCAGTGCTATGTTAAATGAAAATACAGGATTGGTTGAAGCTAAAGGACCTTTAATTGATAACATTGGTAAAATGAAGCTTTTTAATGGGGATCTTCATTCATTTGATATGATGCTTTTCTGGGGATCTTTAAGGCAAAATATTAAAGACAGAATTGATGCCTTTATGTAAATTTATATTAATTTTTTTATTTATGTTCACAAACTCGAATTTATTTTCGTTCGAAGAGGGTACTGCTACCAATAATGGAGTCAGTATATATTATCGTGACTATGGGCCAATTGATGCCGAGCCAATCCTGTTAGTTCAAGGATTGGGAGGGCAATTAATTAATTGGCCACAGCATTTAATTCAATTTTTAATTGATAATAATTTTAGACCAATAGTTTACGATAATAGGGATACAGGACTTTCTTCAAGAATTGAAAGTGATAAATTTGATGATGACAAAAGAACTAATACGATTGTTAAAAGTTATATTAGATATTATTTGAGATTACCAATCGAATCCGAATATACCATCGATGATATGGCTGATGATGCAATATCTGTTCTGGATGAGTTAAATATTGAAAACGCGCATATCTTGGGAATTTCAATGGGTGGTATGATTGCGCAAATCATAGCTTCAAATTATTCTGAAAGAACAAAAACTTTTACACTGATTGCCTCAACTGCATCAACACCATCACCCTTTAATGGCCCAACAAGAAAAGTTAGAAAGCTTTTAATGGAAAGAACAAATAATCCTAATTCTTCTGTAGATGAAAGAGTTAATAGGACAAGGAGAATATTTTCTGAGATCGGCTATCAAGGAATAGATCTTAATACAGACGAATTTTATAATGATATTTCAAGCTCTATCGAAAGGGGTGGGAAAGACGATACGGGTTTTGGAAGACAGCTTACAGCAATTTTAGGCTCCGAAAATAGATTAGATAAAGTAAAAGCTATAAAAGCGCAAACTTTAATTATTCACGGTAAGGAAGATCCGTTGATAAGGGTTAAAAATGCTTACAAAACAAAAAAACTGATTGATAATAGTAAGTTGATAATAATATCTGATATGAGACATTTAATAGAGATACCGGTATTTGATCAATTTAAAAATGAACTCCTTAAACATCTAAATAGTTAAAATTTAAATCAAAATGTTATCAACTAATTTTAAAATTAATTACTCTATTGGTGCGGTTGCAAATGGGGTTAAGACAGATACCTTTACATTCTTTTTGTTGTTTTTTTATAGCAATATCATTGGTTTAAATCCAGCTCTTGCAGGATCAGCAATTTTTATAGCCCTATGTGTTGATGCTTTTACAGACCCATTAATGGGAACAATATCTGATAGAACAAATACATCTTTTGGTAGAAGACATCCTTTTATGTTTGTTTCTTTTATACCAATGTCACTTGGTTACGTGCTTTTATTTGCTCCGAGACAAGACTGGGATTTATCTCAAAGCGATCTTTTTCTGTGGATGACAATATTTACAGTTATAACAAGAATTGGAATGACATTATTTGATATCCCTCATCGAGCATTTGGAGGCGAGGTTACAAAAAACTACCAAGAAAGAACATTGCTTATGTCTTGGCGAGAAATGTTTGGATGGATTGCTGGATTAAGTAATGCTTTTTTAGGATATGGAATATTTTTTGCGTCAACTCCAGAATTTCCTCAAGGCCAGCTTAATCCTGATGCGTGGTTTCCATTTGCTCTGACGGGAGCAATTATTATGATTTTGAGTGTCCTGTACTCATCTATTTCAACAAAAAATGAAATTAAATCATTATCATCGTGGTCTGGAGCAATCTCATTGACTGATATTTTTAGCGAGTTAAAAATCGCTCTTGGCAATAAAGCATTTTTAATTTTTTTCTTTGGAAATCTTTTCCTTTCGCTTGCCTGGGGGTTGGCAAATACGCTTACACTTTTTGTAAATACCTATTTTTGGAAATTTGAAGCAACGCAGATAAAGTATTTTTTACCGATTTATCTAATTGGAACATTGTTAGCATTCTACATAACACCTAGAATGGTGAATCTTTATGATAAAAGAAAAATAGTTCTAATTTGCATATCTGTTGTTGGTCTTTTATCGCCAGCGGCATTTATTTTTTATAATCTAGGTCTTACACCAGAAAATGGAACCCTTGAGCTAGTTTTCTTTATAAGCACTTTTCTATTGGTTTTAATCACTTTTAATATTGTTGGTATTATGGTTCGTGACTCTATGATTGGTGATATTGCTGATGAAGTGGAGTTATATAGTGGCAAAAGGCAAGAAGGTATTCTATTTGCAGCTGTTGGATTTATGCAAAAATTAAATGCTGGCTTAGGAACATTTTTCGCAGGGCAAGTACTTAATTTTATAAATTTTGACAGAACAAATCATACTGCAGAACAGGCATATACCTTGGCATTTGTTCAAGGACCCGTTACAACACTTCTTATGATTGTTCCGCTTATTATTTTTAGTTTTTACTCTTTATCTGCTAAACGCCATCAAGAAATAATTGAGCTTTTGAAGTTAAGAAATTAGATCATTAATGCATTTAACTATTCTTTTCCAATAATTTGCATGAGTTGTTTTTGCATCATTTTTAGAAAAATTTAATATGAAATGATTAATAAGTGAATCTAAATCATTTAGATTAGATTCGCTGCTTTTGTTAAATTTGTTACTCAATAATTCAAGTTGTATATTATTTCTTAATTCTTGATCTTTCTTTAAAGTTGTATTTCCTGAAAGAATCTCAAGTTTAATACAAACATATCTCAATTCATCATCGTTTGAGTTGTTATTTTCAAAAGACTTTTCAATTGAATCTTTAAAAATGAGAGGTATATTTTCAATATCAGTTAGTTTCATAAGAGCATCATAAATACTTACATATGAATTAACTTTAGCTTCTTTCTTAATTTTATTTAATTCACTAATTTTTGATTTTAAATCTTTATTAATCTTTTTAAATTCCTTTGTATTTTTTATATTCTTTATTTCGTTTAATGAATTCTTAATTTCCCTTATTGATATTTCATCATTATTTAGTTTTTCATTTAAATTTTTAACGATATCAATATCGTCCTGAATCTTTTGATTTCTTTCTATGAAAAATCTATCTGCATTTTTATTAAATTCATCCCACATTTTTTTTTCAAATTTTCTTCCAACCGGACCTAATTTTGCCCACTCATCCTTCAATTTTTTAAATTCTTGTATGTTTATCTCATTATCATCATTAGATATTTCACTTACTTTTTTAATAAGTATTAGTTTTTTTTCTTTATTTGTATTTTCTTGATTACTTATTTCATCGTTTATAGGCTTTCTTGCTTCAAAATACATTTTTTTTAAGTTATCTAAATCTTCCTCTAATACAGGTGCAAATTTCTGCCATTCCTTAAATTTTGTTTGAAGAAATACTATTAGTTTTTTTGAGTCAGGCCATTTTTGTTCATTTTCAGAAACAAATTTATTAATATTATTAATTATATTTATTCTCTCATTGGCATTATTAATTTTTATTTGCTTTATTTCATCAAAATACTCTTTGCAAGGCTCCCAGGCTTTATTTGTTAAATCATTAAAGTTTAACCATTGTGACTTAGAGGCTGGTTTACTTGATAAATCTAACAACTGCCATTGAGTTTGAATATCATGAATTGCATGAGCATGCTTTCTTGGATTTTCTAGAGGTTTTTTAATTAGGATATCCAATTTATTTAGTAGTTCATTTCTTTTTGGATTAGTTGCAAAAGATGATATCTCATCAAAATATCTTGATTTACTAATAGCTGAATTAATTTTATGTCTTAGTTTGTTAGGTATTTTTTTTAATGATTTAGAATCTTTAAGAACACCTCTAAGTTTCTTCTGAGCATTTTTGATAGAGCCCTCAGAAAATAATTTTTCAGCAGCCTCAAGTTCTTTAAATAAATGTTGATTAGTTTCCACAATATTTACATATGATGTTTATAATTATACTAAATGAAAAAGCGAATTCTAACAGGAATAACAACAACCGGTATACCTCATATTGGAAATTATATCGGCGCTATTCGTCCTGCAATTGAAATGACAAAGAATTCTGATGAATCATTCTTTTTTTTAGCAGATTATCACTCCATTATTAAGAATCAAGATCCTGATTCTATAAAAGATTCAGTTAAAAATATTGCACTAGCATGGCTTTCATCTGGTCTTGATCCAAAAAAATCATACTTTTATAAACAATCTGATGTTCCAGAAATTATTGAGTTATGTTGGATTCTAAATTGTGTAACAGCTAAAGGACTTATGAATAGAGCGCATGCTTATAAAGCAGCAACATCTAATAATGAAAATGATCCTGACAAAGGCATAACAATGGGATTATTTTCATATCCAGTTTTAATGGCTGCAGATATTCTAATGTTTGATTCGACTCATGTACCAGTTGGATCAGATCAGGTACAACACCTTGAAATGACAAGAGATATTGCTGCCCGTTTTAATCATCTATATAAACCACTTTTAACTCTACCAGAGCCAATTATTCAAGATAAAGAAAATGTGGTTCCTGGATTAGATGGCAGAAAAATGAGCAAATCTTACGGAAATGTTATACCTCTTCTTGAAAGTGAGAGCATATTAAAAAAATCAATTATGAAAATTGTTACAAATTCTTTAGAACCGGGTGATCCTAAGGACTCAAAAGATTGCACCATATTTAATTTATATAAAAATTTTGCTGAAGAAACAGAAATTAAATCATTGCAAAAAGCATATGATGATGGAATTGCTTGGGGTGAAGCTAAACAATTACTTTTTAATGTTATAAACACTGAACTTGAGCCGGTTAGATCTAAATTAGAGGAGCTTAAAGAGGATAATGATTTCATTAATGACTTATTAAGTGATGGCGCAAAAAAAGCAAGAATAATTGCAAAAGATAAAATATCTCAAATTAAAGAAGTTATAGGTATAACTCAAATATCCTAATGTATTTATCTGGGTCTTCATGGCTAAAATTTGGCCTATTTACCGTAGGATTGGGACAATCTTTTGTATTTGTATTGGTTCCTCCATTAGCTAGAGATTTAGGTTTAACAGAAATTCAAACTTCATCAATTTTTGCAATTTCCGCAGTAGGCTGGGCATTAACAAGTGCTTTTTGGGGGAGGGCTAGTGATAAATTTGGTAGAAGAAATATTGCAATTTTAGGTTTGCTTGGCTACGGAATTTCACTAATTGCGTTAATTACCCCATTATTTTTGGTTCAGCGAAATATTCTTAGTTTAAGTTTGCTATTTCCAGCTCTAGTATTGGGTAGATTAATAAATGGATTAGTTGGTTCTGCCACTAGACCAGCTTCATTTGCTTATATAGCTGATACAACACCAAGAGAAAAAAGAACAGTAAAGTTTGCTAGATTAGAATCAAGCTTTCTTTTGGGAACTGTTGCAGGACCTTTGATTGGAGGTTTTTTATTTTTGATTACTAATGAAACGCCATTTTATGTATTTTCTTTTTGTGCTTTAATCGCAGCTATTGGAATTTATAAGACATTAGATTCATCAAATAATATTGTTAAAAAATCTGAAACCTCATCAAAGATTAAATGGTATTCGAAATCTATCCTTCCTTTTCTTTTATTCGCATCTGTATTGAGTCTATGCCAAGCATCTTTATTACAGTCTATAGGCTTTTACATAACTGATTTTTTTGGAGATTTAGAAAATTTACCAACACTGATTAGCATGACTTTTGGATTATTATCAATATCAACTATTTTCAGTCAATATATTTTCACAGACGCATTTCCATTAAATAACTACTATCTATTATTAATTGGCTCAATGCTTCTCGTTTTTTCCTACTTTACAATGGCATTTTATCCAACTATATCTATATACTATTTGTCTGTTATTGTTTTAGGATTTGGTTTTGGTATGACAAGACCTGCTTTATCATCATCTCTTTCATTAGCACAATCACCAGAAAATCAAGGTTCTGCAGCAGGATATCTAGGCTCAGTTATTCCTATTGGACATATGACAACTCCTTTTATAGCTATGCCAATATATGCAATTAACCCATCATACTTGTATTATTTCAGTTCAATCTTATGTATAGGATTAATACTATTTATAATATCCAATCCAATGATAAAAAATACTAGAAATTATGAATAAATCGTTATTGTTAATAAATTTGGGAACACCAGATAAACCTACATATTTTAGTGTTTTTAAATATTTAAGACAGTTTTTAATGGACGGAAGGGTTATAAATATTAATCCTATTTTAAGATATATACTGGTCAATTTTATAATCTGTCCAATTCGCTCATTTTCTTCAACTAAGATATACAAAGAAGTATGGGATTCAGAAACTGGCTCACCTTTATTGCATAATACTCAAGAATTAACAAAGAAAATTAAATCAAAATTACCAGATTATGATGTTCATTTTGCTATGCGTTATCAAAATCCATCTATTGAAAAAGCGTTAGATAATATTTTAAGTAAAAATCCAGACGAACTGATAATACTTCCGCTCTTTCCACACTATGCAGCTGCAACAACTGGTTCGGTTTATGAGGAAGTATCAAGATTGTTATCAAAGCGATGGGTAGTTCCAAAAATTAAATTTATAAATCAATTTTATGACAATGAAAAATTTATTGATGCATGGATTGATAAAGCTTCAAAATTTGATACAGAATCTTATGATAAAGTCATTTTTAGTTATCATGGAATTCCTAATAGTCATGTCGATAATGTATATCAAGATTCAGCTTGTACTGATCACAATTGTGAAATTGCAATTACTGAAAATAATAAGTTTTGTTATAAAGCAACAACATATGAAACTACTAAAATTTTAGCTGAAAGGCTAAACATTCCAGATGATAAATATATTGTTACTTATCAATCTCGTTTGACTAATAAATGGTTAAGTCCTTTCACAGATGAAGTCTTGGAGTCTCTTCCCAAAGATGACAAAAAAAATGTTCTAGTATTTTCTCCAGCATTTACAGCAGATTGCTTAGAAACAATTATCGAAATTGGCGATGAATATAAGGAGTTATTTGAAGAGTCAGGTGGAAAAAATTTAGATTATGTTGAGTCATTAAATTACTCAGATTTATGGGCAGATGCTATTATTGATATTATTAAATAGGGAATTTACAAATGTTTAAAAAAGATTTATTACAAAATAAAAGAATTCTAATAACTGGCGGTGGTACTGGTCTTGGAAAGGAGATGGCCAATCATTTTGCTGAACATGGTGCTGATTTGTTCATATGTGGAAGAAGAGAAAATGTTTTAAAAGAAACAGCCGATGAAATTAGTGAAAAATTTAATAGAAAAGTAAATTATCAAACACTCGATATTAGAGCTTCGAAAGATGTAGATGATTATGTTCAATCAATTTTTGATGAAAGTCCTCTAGATGGTTTGGTCAATAATGCTGCTGGAAATTTTATTTCACCTACCAAGGATTTATCTCATAAAGGTTTTGATGCGATAGCAAATATTGTATTCCATGGAACTTTTTATATGACCCATTCTGTTGGAAAGAGATGGATTGAAACATCTACAAAGGGTTCGATCATTAATATTTTGACAACATGGATTTGGACCGGTTCACCATATGTTGTTCCTTCTGCAATGTCAAAATCTGGTATTAATGCTATGACACAATCTTTGGCTGCAGAGTGGGGTAAATATGGTATTAAAGTTAATGGAATTGCTCCAGGTCCATTTCCAACTAAAGGAGCATGGGAGAGACTCAATCCAGGTAATAATCAGGATGATGGTATGATGAGTACAGTTCCTCTTGGAAGAGTTGGACAAATGAGCGAGTTGCAAAACTTGGCTACTTTTCTCATGGCTGATGGTTGTGACTATCTAACTGGTCAAACAATTGCCATAGACGGAGCTCAATACTTAACTGGGGGTGGTACTTTCTCTCAACTAGATAAGCTAAGTGACGATGATTGGGAAAATATGAGAAAATTAATAAGAGATGCAAACAATAAAGATAAAGCGGATAGAAGTTAATAGGAGTTAGATTATGAGTAATTTTGATGAAATGAATAAAGTTCTAAACGAACAAAAAGAATTTTTTATTAAAAATGGATCTCCATCTACTGATTTACGTATAGATAGATTGGAAAGATTAAAAACTCTGATAATGGATAATAGGTATGATTTTGTTGATGCTTTAAATACAGACTTTGGAAATAGGTCTACAAATGCATCAATGCTCTCAGATGTTTATGGAATAATGCCCGCCATCAATTTAGCAATTAAGAATGTTAAAAAATGGAGTAAACCAGAAAAAAAATCATCAAATTTTCCTTTTGGTTTTTTGGGAGCTAAATCATATATCAAATATGAACCTCTGGGTACCGTAGGTATGATCTCACCATGGAACTTTCCTGTAAACCTAACATTTGTACCTTTGGTGTCCATTTTTGCTGCTGGCAATCAGGTAATGCATAAACCTAGTGAACACACACCAGTTACGTCGGCTTTGTTAAAAGATCTATGTGATAAATCTTTTGATCAAAACGAATTTGCTACTTTTTTAGGAGGTCCTGAGGTTGGCGAAGCATTTACAAGATTAAATTTCGATCATCTTTTATACACTGGGGGTGGTGCAGTAGCAAAGCATGTTATGAATGCAGCATCACAGAACCTAGTTCCATGCACTCTTGAGCTTGGAGGTAAGTCACCTGTAGTCATAGGCAAATCTGCTGATTTAAAAACTTCAGCAAAAAGAATTATGTTTGGAAAAACTATGAATGCAGGTCAAATTTGTCTAGCGCCTGATTATGTTATCGTCCACAAAGACAAAAAAGATGAATTTATCAAAGAAACAAAAGATGCAGTATCTGAATATTTCCCAGATATAAAAAACAATGATGATTACACATCAATAATTAATGAAAAACATTATGATAGATTAAAGGACTTACTTGACGATGCTATTGAAAAAGGTGCTCAAGTTGATGAAATCAATCCAGCAAACGAAGACTTTACTCAACAGGAGTTTTTCAAAATGCCTCCAACAATCGTAACTAACACGACTGATGATATGAAAATTATGCAAGAAGAAATTTTCGGACCATTACTTCCTGTTGTTGAATACGAAGAAATCGATGAAGCAACAAAATTAATAAATTCGAAAGATAGACCACTAGGACTATATTATTTTGGAACTGACAAATCTGAAGAAGATAATATTTTAAACAATACATCATCAGGCGGCGTTACAGTAAATAATGTAATTAGTCATTTACAACAAAATGATCTTTCCTTTGGCGGTGTTGGTCCCTCAGGAATGGGAAGATATAAATCATTTGACGGTTTTAAAAATTTCTCAAATCCTCGTGCATATTTCAAGGATGTAAGTTACAAACTAGATAAATTTTTTGATGCAGTAAGACCGCCATATAAAGGAAATATTGAGAAAGTTTTACAACAACTGATGAAATAAGTTGTGTCTTCTATATCTCTGAAATTAGGTTATAAATACCTTAGATCTAATAGAGGAGGTACATTTTCTTTTACAACCTTATTGGCAATAATTGGCCTTTCAATAGGTATTTCAAGCTTAATAGTTGTCACTTCTGTCATGAATGGGTTTGAAAAAGAGCTTGAAGACAGGATTCTTGGCGTTATTCCTCACTCAGTAATTACATCAGTTGAGCCAATTGATAATTATGAAAATCTAATTATCAATGTAAAAAAAAATTCAGATGTACTTGAAGCATCAGCATATATAAATATAGAAGGAATAATTTCATCTGCCTACGAAACTAAGGGTGTTTCGATAATCGGGGTTGATCCGTCTAAAGAAAAATATTTATCGATTATTCCAGAGTATATGCTTCTTGGTAGTTTAAATGATCTTAATAAAGATAATTCAATTATTATTGGTTCATTGCTTGCAGCACAAATAGGCGCATATGTTGGTGATGAAATTAATATCACTACTGCAGATATTAAAACAACTTTAATTGGATCTTTTCCAAGATCAGTAAGCTTAGAGATAGTTGGTATATATGAGTTAAAAACTGAAATAGATCAATATTTAACATTGATTTCACACTCAACTGCTCAAAAAATAAAAAATCTAAACTCATTCCAAACAACTAGTATTAGAATAAAAACCAATAATTTATTCAGTGCAGATCTTATTACTCAAAATGCATTGAATGATATTAATGATAATAATTTAACTTATACTTCGTGGAAGAAGACCCATGGAACCCTTTTTGAGGCAATTAAGTTTGAGAAATTATTAATAAGTTTAATGTTATTTCTAATCGTTGCTGTTGCTTCAATACTTGTTTTATCTACTGTTGTAATGACGGTAAAGTCGAAAGAAAGAGAGATTGGAATTCTTTTAACCCTTGGCGCAAGCAATAAGCAAATAATATTAATATTTTTTACTCAGGGAATAATGGTTAGTTTTATAGGTATTTTTATGGGTATATTATTAGGATTTATTTTGATATATAACCTGAACAACTTTATTTCTATTATAGAAACTATTCTTGATAGAAATCTCCTTGAAGCATATTTTATTAATTATTTTCCATATTATATAAACACTGCTCAGATATTTTTGATTTGCCTAGTTTCATTTTTAATAAGTATCATTTCATCATTAATTCCATCTTTAAGAGCGGTACGACTCAATCCTGTAGAAATTTTAAGACATGAGTAAACTAACTTGTAACAATATTACTAAATCTTTTGAAATTGGTGATGATGTTTTGAATGTTTTAAACAATATTAATTTAACTGTTAATCAGACTGATACTATTGCCATTACAGGTATTTCAGGAGCTGGCAAGTCTTCTTTACTTCACATACTTGCTGGATTAGACAAACCTACTTCAGGAGAAATTTCACTAGACCATCAAAATTTTACAGAATTATCTAAAAATGATCTTAGTAAAATAAGATTAAACAACTTTGGTTTTGTTTATCAATTTCATCACTTATTAGATGATTTAACTATTGAAGAGAATATTCACATGCCGCTTATATTAAAAAAATCTTTGAATGCTTCAAGTAAGGCTATTGCAAAAGACTTAATGAAATCAATAGATATTTACAAAAGAAAAGATCACTTACCGTGGAAATTGTCTGGCGGAGAAAAACAAAGAGCAGCCATTGCAAGAGCTATAATCAATAATCCAAAATTTTTGTTTTTAGATGAACCAACAGGAAATCTTGATATAGAAAATTCAGCTAATATTCAAAACCTAATTTTTGATATATCAAAAAAATATGATGTTGCTTTAATCACAGCGACTCACGATAATGAGTTTATTAAATTATTTGATAAAGTATATACATTAGAAAATTCTAATTTGAGTATTAACAATGAATGAATTTATAACTGCTGGTGGGCCTTTCATGTGGCCATTATTAGCATGTAGCGTGCTGATAATTACAATTTCAATAGAGAGATCTTGGTTTCTGCAAAATAGATTAGTTTCACCAAAAGGTCTCTCAAATCAAATTATGAATTTAGTAAAAAATGACTTAATGTCAAAAAAACAAGCTTTAGAAATTTCTAGTCTCTCATCTCTTGGTTTTTTGTTGATAAATTGCTTAAAGTATAAAGATCTTCAGCGAGAAAACTTAGAGTCAAAAATAGAAGAAAAAGCAATAGAAGTTAAATATAGTTTAGAAAGAAATCTTACAATGCTAGGCACTCTTGCAACAATAAGTCCTCTTTTAGGATTATTAGGTACTGTTGTAGGTATGATTAAAGCATTTACTGGGTTAACAGAAACCTCAGGTGCAAATCCTGATTTACTGGCTGCAGGTATTTCGCAAGCATTAATTACTACTGCATTTGGATTACTAATTGCCGTTCCTGGATTAGTGCTTCATAAATACTTTGAACAAAAAATTAAATACTTGTTAATAAATCTTCAAAAAGAAGTATCTGGTTTTATTGATGTAATAAACAAATGAAATTTATTTCAGATAACAAATCATCATTTTCAATAGAAATAACGCCTTTAATTGATATAGTATTTCTATTAGTAATATTTTTTGTAGTCACTTCAAAAGTTGGTGATTCTCAATTTCTTTCTTTGGAACTTCCAAAAACTGAATCATTTCAATATAAAACTGTCCAAAGCTCTAATGAGATTGTAATAATTAATAACGGATCTATATTTATTAATAATAAAGTTTTTAATATAGATAATATTGATGATTTAGAGCAAGCTATTTTTGAATTAGAAAATAATGGTGATGCATTAATTCTGAGTGCTGAATCTGATAGTTTGCATATATGGGTTGTTACAGTGATGGATATATTAAATAAATATGGATTTAGTGAAGTTCAAATAAGAACTATTGAAAAATGAAAACTGGAAGTTTAAAAAGGCTACTTGGTTATACATTTAGATATAAATGGTCTTTCTTTATAAGTGTTATTGGATTTATAAGCTTTGCTTTTGCTGATATTGCAGCTGTTGAATGGATAAGAAGAATTATCGGCTTCATTAATTCAGAAGAAGAAAACTTTAGCTCTTTCCTTGCACTTTCTCTTATATTAATTGCACTAGGAAGAGGGGTTGGATTTTTTGTTGGAAATTACTTCATGTCCAGAGTTGGTTTCGGTATCGTACATGATTTACGTGCAGAATTATTTCAAAAACTTCATGATCTTCCAAAATCATATTTTGATGCAAATCAGTCAGGACAACTCATTAACAGAATTACATTTACAACTACACAAGTTTCTGGCGCAGCTTCAAATGCAGTTAAGACACTAATCAGAGAGGGTTTTTTATTAATTGGATTATTTATATATTTAATGATTTTAAATTTTAAACTCACTCTTTTATTAATTGGTACGGCTCCATTAATAGCATTGATAGTATATGTTGCAGGCAAGAGATTAAAAAAACTTGCAAAGAAAATACAAACAGCCATGGGAGATGTCACGCATATAGCCTCTGAGGCAGTAGACGGACATGTTGAAATTAAAAGTTTTAATGCGCAGGATTATGAAAATTCAAGATTTTTAGAGGCAAATACATCAAACAAAAATCAAAATCTTAAGCTTGAAGCTACCGGAAATATGGCAACTCCTATAATTCAGGTGCTTGTATCTATTTCTCTATCAATAGTTGCTTATTTTGCATTGGGAGCTCAGTTAGGTATTTCACTCGATGCAGAGACTTTTGTTGCATTTTTTACAGCTGCAGGCTTAATGGCAAAACCAATTAGGCAATTATCAAATATTAATATCATCGTTCAAAAGGGTTTAGCAGCAGCTAATGAAATTTTTGAACAACTTGATCAAGATATTGAAACTGATCTTGGTGAAATCAAAGATAAAATTGAAGGAAATATTGAATTTAACAATGTAAGTTTTTCTTATGAAACTGGTGGACAAATTCTTAACGATATAAATCTTTCAATAAATAAAAATGAAACAGTTGCGATTGTTGGTAAATCTGGTTCTGGTAAATCAACAATTGCTAATTTGATACCTAGATTTTACAACCACTCATCAGGCGAAATTTTAATTGATGGAATTTCAGTAAATGATTTTTCTTTAGATCATCTAAGATCTCAAATATCAATTGTTAATCAATCTCCCTCATTATTTAATGACACAATCTCAAAAAATATTGCATATGGTGATGACGAAATTGATGTAGAAAAATTAAAGGAATCAGCAAGATTATCAGGTTGCTCTGAATTTATTGAAAATCTACCTGAAGGCTATGAGTCCGAAATTGGTGATGATGGTGTTTTGTTATCAGGTGGACAAAGACAAAGGCTTGCTATAGCAAGAGCATTTTACAAAGATTCACCAATAATCATACTGGATGAGGCAACTTCTGCATTAGATACAGAATCAGAATTAATTGTTCAAGAGGCTTTGGAAAAGTTAATTACTGATAGAACAACAATTGTTATTGCGCATAGATTATCAACCATTGAAAATGCCTCAAAAATTATTGTTCTTGATAATGGTTCAATCGTAGAAACAGGCACTCATAAAGAATTAATCGAAAATAAAGCAGTCTATCATTCACTTTATAAAAATAAATTTGAAGACTCGCCAGTTACAAAAAGCAGAACCTCAAAATCTGTTCAACTTTTCATGCCTGAATATGTAGATGATGATTCAACAAGCTTTGTAGTTGATAGTTGGTATAAAAAAAGTTTATGGCTATATCTTCTTTATCCTTTTTCTCTCATTTTTTCATATTTAACCTCTCTCAGAAGAAAAAGGTTTCTTACTAATAAAATTACATCCTTTAAATCTGAGGTTCCAATTGTAGTTGTTGGAAATTTAACAATTGGAGGAACTGGAAAAACTCCACTAGTTAAATATATTGTCACTGAATTAAAAAATAAAGGTTATAAACCTGGAATTGTAAGCAGGGGATATGGAGGTAAATTTAAAGAAACTCTTCAAGTAACAAGTGAAACTCCTGTAAAACATACTGGAGATGAGGCTCAGATTTTAGCTAAGTTAGATGTCCCTTTTTATATTGATAAAAATAGAGTCAGAGCTGTAAAAAAACTCTCGAAAAACCATGACTGTGACGTAATTATTTCGGATGATGGACTTCAGCATTATAAAATGGGTCGACAAGTTGAAATTGCGGTTATTGATGGAAAAAGACGATTTGGAAATAATTTAACTTTTCCTGCTGGACCATTAAGAGAATCATCTAAAAGAATAGATACTGTTGATTTTATTGTAAATAATAGTGGGCCAACAGAAGAGGGTGAGTATTTAATGAATATTAGTCCAACAAAGTTTGTTCATTTGAAATCTGGAAAATCATATTCTATAGAGAATTGGCCAATGCATAAGCAAGTTCATGCTGTTGCTGGACTTGGTAATCCTGGAAGGTTTTTTGACCTTTTAGATAAGTTAGGATTTGACATAATTCGTCATCCTTTTCCTGATCATCATAATTTCTTATCTAGTGACATTTTTTATTTAGATCATTTACCAATAGTTATGACAGAAAAAGATGCTTCGAAATGTAAAGATTTTGATAATAATAAAATTTGGTATTTAAAAATTGATGCAGACTTAAATAGTAAATTTATTGATAGTTTAGATAAAAAACTTAAATTGATTTCATAATATGATCAAAAATACGTTTATTCTAATTCCTTCAAGAATTGGCTCTACCAGATTAAAAAATAAACCTTTGATAGACCTTCAAGGCAAATCAATAATCCAAAGAGCAGTTTTGAATGCATTAAGTATCACTGAAAATACTTATGTTGCAACTGATTCAAATTTAATTAAGCAAAATGTATTTGAGATTTCAAAGAATGTGATAATGACATCATCTGAACACATTTCTGGTACAGATAGAATTTGTGAAGCAGCTACAAAGTTAGATTTAGATGAGGACACATTAATTCTCAATCTTCAGGGTGATGAGCCATTTATACCAAGTGATCTAGTAATTAAAGTAATAAATGAATATCACAAAAATCAGTGTGATGTGATTACAGTTTCAACATTAATAAAATCAGATTATGAACTAACAAACCAAAATTGTGTTTTAGTCGAAACCGATATGAACGGTTATGCAACAAATTTTGTAAGAACTGGCAACATAGAAGATCCAAAACGACATATAGGCATTTATGGATATTCATTCAAAACATTAAATGAATTAGTAAAATTAAAACCAACTAAAAGCGAATTGTCTTTAAAGCTAGAGCAGCTAAGATTTCTTGAAAATAATTATTCTATATATGTATCTGAATATGACGAACAAATTCCTAATGGTATTGACACTCAAGAGGATGTTGAAAATGCTCTTAATTTTTTAAAAAATGAAAATTTATAATAAAAAATTAATCAGTAATTCATTACAAATAAACTCTATTGCAGATTGCTACATCGAACTAAATGATAAGGATGATTTTATTGAATTTCATAAATTTGTAAAATCTAAGGACGCACCTGTGCTTGTTATAGGTGAAGGAACAAACGTTGTCTTACCAGACTTTTATCAAGGTATTGTTGTAAAACCCAACTTTACAAATATTAATATTAATAAAACAGATAATACTATCTCAGCTGGCTCTTCGGTTAATTGGCATGAGTTTGTAAATTTTACAATTAATAACAATATCATGGGATTTGAAAATTTATCCTCTATTCCTGGTAGTGTTGGAGCTGCACCTATTCAAAATATAGGAGCTTACGGCCAGGAGGTTTCAAATTTAATCAAGAGTGTTGACTGCTATGATTACATCAACAATAAATTCAGTACTTTAAGTAAAGACGATTGTTATTTTTCCTATAGGCATTCAATATTTAAAGATAATAATTTTGTGATATATAACATAGATTTTCATACAGACATATGTCAAGAACATAACCTAACTTATGAGTCAGTTAAAAAATACATGACCAATAACAATATAAATCCAAAAAATATGACCACGCATGATGTATCAAAGATGATAACAAGTATTAGGTCTTTTACCTTACCCGATCCATCGGTAGTGCCAAATGTAGGTAGCTTTTTTAAAAATACTGTTATGAATAAAAAAAATATTAAGACAAATAAATTTTCATTTGATGATTTGGTTCTATGGGAGATCGATTCTTCTAAAGTTAAAGTTGGATCAGCAAGGCTTATTGAATTAATTAAAAATGATTTAAAAAAATTTGACAACGTTGAGATATATAAAAATCATTCTCTTGTAATAGTTACAAATAAAAATGCTAGTCAACATAATGTTATAGATTTCGCAGATCATATAAAGCAGCAAGTTTTTGATACTTTTAATGTAAGCCTAGAAATTGAACCCTCAATTGTTTTAAGTTAGTTATGTTTATTTGGTCAGCCTTTGCTCATTTGATTGCATTAACAAGTCCAGGACCTGATACCGCTATAGTTATAAGACAAGTTTCTATTCATGGAAGATTGGAAGGTATTAAAACATCTCTAGGTATTGGTTTTGGAATATTGATTCATTGTATTCTGGCTATCAGTGGCATTTCTTTAATAATTTTAGCTAACGATCTTTATAAATTTGTAATAAGTTTAGTTGGTGGTATATATATTCTTTATCTAGGATTAACTATGTATTTATCAGGTGATACTCAATCATCAGACAATGCTAGTCCTATAACATCTAAAAATAATAGTTTTTACATCGGATTAATTACAAACATTTTTAACATAAAAGCATTTTTATTTTTTGTTTCACTATTTAGCATTTTAATAGACAGTCTCATTGGTATTTATTTATATTTATATCCAATATACTTTTCTATCACATCTGCATTATGGTTTATTTTTTTAAGTTACGTCTTAACAAATTCGAAGTATAAAAATTTTAATATTTATAAAAATAAATATATATTATCAATCATGTCATTGATCCTATGCTTCATTGGATCATATGTTTTAGTAACAGCTGTAAATGAATATTTCTAAAATAAAAAAAGATCTTGAAGGACAAAAAGATTTTCCACCGGTGGATAAATGGAATCCTGAATTATGCGAAGGGCAAGAATTTTTTATTGATCGAGAGGGTAATTGGTTTCATAACGATTCTCCAATAAAGAATAAAAAACTTATTAACTTATTCTCAACTGTAATTAGAAAAGATGATGATAATTATTTTTTGGTAACTCCAGTTGAAAAAGTTCCTGTGAAGGTTGAGTTAGCACCATATAAAATTATTGATTTTGAAATAACCGATAATAATATAAAACTAGTCACAAATATGGACTATGAATTTGTACTTAATGAATTAAATACTACTAGATTAATTAAATATAATAATTCGGAGATACCTTTAGTGCATGTAAGAAATCATATTGAAGGTTTTTTTGATAGAAATATATACTATAAGTTTGTTGATCTCGCTTTGGAAAACAATTATATAGAAAATAAATCACTATATGTTCTGAGTGAAAACCTTAAACATAAGATAGGAAACATTGCATAAAAAACTTAAATTAGAAAAGAAAATTTGCCCAGTATGTAAAAAACCATTTTCTTGGAGAAAGAAATGGGAAAAAAATTGGGCAAATGTAGTCTATTGCAGTGAGAGATGTAGAAGAACTAAGAGCTCAAGGTTTTAGCAATCCACTCATCGATATAATACTCGAGCAAATCCAAAGGAAGAGAACCTCTTTTAAGCACTTCGTGATGAAAATCTTTAATGTCATACTTTTCACCTAATAATCTTTCAGCTCTATTTCTTAGTTCTAAGATTTTTAATTGACCAATTTTGTATGCCAATGCTTGACCCGGCCATGCAATATATCTATCAACTTCATTGTTTATATCTAATATAGATTTAGCTGAATTTTCTATAAATAAATTTATTGCTTCCTCTCTTGACCAACCTTTATAGTGCATACCAGTATCAACAACTAGTCTTATAGCTCTCCACATATCATAGGTTAACTGTCCAAATTTATCATACGGATCATCATAGATACCCATAAATTCGCCTAGTTCTTCACTATATAAACCCCATCCTTCAACAAAAGCGGTAATTCCTTGATATTTCCTGAATGAAGGAACATTTTCTAATTCCTGTGCAATTGAAATTTGAAAATGATGACCTGGTACTGCTTCATGAACTGTTAATACAGGGATTTCATATTTAGGTCTGGATTCAGGTTTATATAAATTTGCATAAAAATATCCTGGTCTACCTGGGCTTGGACTATTGTAGTAAGCAGTAGTAGTGAAGGGAGCAGATTCGTCAGGGATAGGTATTACACCGTATGGCGCTCTAGGAAAAACTTTAAAGATTTTTGTTAATAATGGATCAATTGTTTTTGACATTATTAGATATGCATTAAATAAATCCTCAGAATTATCATAATAAAATCTTGGACTAGTTCTTAAATAATCCAAAAAGGAATTAAAATCTCCATCCCAATTAACTTGCTTAATAATTTCATTCATTTCTGAGCGAATTCTTTCAATCTCATCCAAACCAATTTGATGTATTTCATCAGGTGTTAGATTGGTAGTTGTAAAATACTTAGCAAGATACTCATAATGTTTTCTTCCACCAGGAACATCACCAATTCCAATGGAATCTCTTGATTTAGTTAAATATTCATTTTTTAAAAATAAATTTAATTCTTCGTATGCTGGATTAATTTCGTTAATAATGAGATCTTTGGCTTCCTGAATTAATTGATTTTTTTCATCTACAGAAACTATTGATTCATCAGCTTCTAAAAATACTTTTAAATATGGATTGTTTTCAATATTGCTATTCAATATTGCATCGATTTGAGTTACAACACCTTGTGTGATTAATTTTGGTTGAGTTATACCTTTAGACAGACCTTCTTTGTTAATTTCAAGAGAGTTAATAATATTAGCTGGAAACTGTTTTAATCTTGATAACCAATCAAAATAATCATCTTTTGTGTTATAGACTAATCTATTTCCCGTTTCATAAAAGCTTTGTATACCTCCACGTTGATTCAATCTAAGATAATAAATCGGAAAATCTGTTAGACCAATGCTGCTTTTATGCCCAAATTCTTTTAATTTGAAGTTAAGTTTGTTTTCCTCATTTAACTTAGATTGATCAATTTCATATAGCTCATTGAGTGAATCTATTTCTGACTGTCTTTCTTCATTAAATTGACTAATACTATTAGAATTAATCTTATCATTTGCTCTTTTGTCTCCAACGTATGATGCAAATAAAGGATTTTCATCTAAATTTTTTTCCCAATCATTTTCAAGATAACTAATAAATTTAATATTTTCATCTATCTCAACAATATCATCATTTATTTCCTGTACTTCAACAGATGAACACGAAAGTAATGTTATTGATAAAATTGGATACAGATAATTTTTCATAATTACATATTCGGATAATTAGGTCCGCCAGGACCCTCAGGCGAGACCCAATTAATATTCTGTGATGGATCTTTTATATCACAAGTCTTACAGTGCACACAGTTTTGGGCATTAATCACAAACTTTTTTTGGTTGTCTTTTTCTACAACTTCATAAACACCTGCAGGACAGTACCTTTGTGCTGGCTCATCATACATTGGAAGATTAACACTTATTGGAATTGATGAATCTTTTAACTGAAGATGGCATGGCTGATCTTCTTCGTGATTTGTATTTGATAGATAAACTGAAGATAACTTATCAAAGGAATATATACCATCTGGTTTTGAGTACTCAATCTTTGGCATTTCTTCAGCTGTCTTTAAACATGCATAATCAGGAGTAGGGTGATTTAGAGTAAATGGTAGTTTACCTCTAAAAATAAATTGATCAATCGCATTAAATGCGGCTCCTATTAGGGCTCCATATTTGTGGAAGAAAGGACCAAAATTTCTTGATTTGTATAGTTCATCATAAATCCATGAATTTTCAATTCTTGAGTCATAAGACTCATTAGATGAATCTTGTAGCTCTTCATATATATGTTGACCGGCAATCTCGCCTGATTTCATTGCAGTATGAGAGCCTTTAATTTTTGAAAAAACAAGAGTACCAGCATTACATCCAATAAGCAGTCCGCCAGGAAATTCCATTTTTGGTAGAGACTGTAATCCACCTTTTATTAAAGCTCTGGCACCATAGGTTAATCTTTCACCACCATTAAGATATTTTTTTATTGATGGATGTGTTTTCCATTTTTGAAACTCATCAAATGGACTGAGATGAGGATTTTTATAATCTAAGGGTATTACGTAACCAAGATAAACTTCATTATTTTCACCATGATATAAATATGAACCGGATGGTGTATCAAAAGGTGTTGGCCAACCATTTGTATGAACAACTAAACCTTCTTCATGCATCTCGGGTTTAATTTTCCATACTTCTTTGAAACCAATTCCATAGTGCTGTGGATCTTTTCCATTAGACAAATTAAATTTTTGAATTACTTGTTTTCCAAGATGACCTCTACATCCTTCTCCCAAAATTGTATATTTGGCTCTAATTTCGATACCAGGCTCATGACCCGGCTTTACTTCTCCAGATTCAGAAATCCCCATATCACCTGTTTGAACGCCAACAACTCTATCATCCTCTATTAAAATTTTACTGGCAGGAAATCCAGGAAATATTTCTACTCCCATTTGTTCAGCTTGTTCTCCAAGCCACCTACATAAATTACCGAGACTAATGACGTAATTACCATGATTATTCATTGGAGGCATTACAAAAGAGGGTACTGGTATGCCAATTTTCTCCAAAAGAAATAATAATTTATCTTTTTTTACTGGAACGTTAAGAGGAGCATTAAGATCTTTCCAGTTAGGTATTAACTCATCTAATGCGTTTGGTTGAAATACATTTCCAGAAAGTATGTGTGCTCCTATTTCTGAACCTTTTTCGAGAAGACATATAGAATGATCTGTATTATTTTGTTGATTAAGCTGTGCGAATTTGATGGCCGCAGCAAGTCCTGAAGGACCGCCTCCAACTATGACAACGTCGTATTCCATTACTTCTCTGTGCATAAGATTTTAGTGTTGTATTAGTAAATAAAAATACATTATAATTATACTATATTATAAATAGTATTTATATTAAAAATATTTAAAAATAATCAAAACTTATATTAAATATACATATAAATAAGTACAATTTACAAGTTAATTTATAAGAAATATTAATTATGAAAATTTTAGTTCCAATAAAAAGAGTTGTTGATTATAACGTTAAAGTAAGACCTTTATCCGACAACACAAATGTTGATTTGAATAATGTTAAAATGGCAGTTAACCCATTTTGTGAAATTGCATTAGAAGAGGCTGTAAGATTAAAAGAGTCTGGAACAGCATCTGAAGTTATTGCTGTAAGTGTGGGACAATCAGATTCTCAAGAACAATTAAGAACAGCATTAGCTCTTGGAGCTGATAGAGCTACTTTAGTTGAGACTGAATCTTTGCTAGAGCCCTTAGCAATAGCCAAAGTTCTTCAGAAAATTATTGAAGATGAAAAACCTGATTTAATAATACTAGGCAAGCAAGCTATCGATGGTGATAATAATCAGACTGGACAAATGCTTGGTGCATTGCTTGATTACCCTCAAGCAACCAATGCATCAGAAGTTAAAATAAATGATTCATCAGTTACTGTAACAAGAGAGATTGATGGTGGTCTTCAAACACTTGAATTAACTATACCTTCTATAATAACAACAGATCTTAGATTAAATGAGCCGAGATATGCATCATTACCAAACATTATGAAGGCTAAAAAGAAGGAATTAAACGTTATACCAGCATCAGATCTTGGTCTTGACTTAGGTTCTAGAACTGAATTGTTGTCTGTAGAGTTACCACCATCAAGGGAAGCAGGCATTATGGTTGAAACAGTAGATGATTTAGTTGATAAGTTAAAAAACGAAGCAAAGGTGATTCAATGAGTATTTTAGTTATAGCAGAACATGATAATAATTCCTTAAAAGGCTCAACTTTTAATACAGTTGCAGCTGCTAATTCTCTTTCTGGAGACATATCTATATTAGTTGCTGGTTCAAATATTGATGATGTTATTAGTGAATGTCAGTCACTTGATAACGTATCTAAAGTTTTAAAATGTGATAGTGAGACATACTCAAATTTAATAGCAGAGGATGTTTCTGCACTGGTTCTTGCAAATTGTGACGGATTTACACATATTCTTGCACCCGCAACAACATTTGGAAAAAATCTTATGCCACGAGTTTCTGCAAAATTAGATTCGCAACAGATTTCAGATATTATATCTGTTGAATCTGACGACACTTTTAAAAGACCTATTTATGCTGGTAGTTGTATTGCAACAGTAAAATCAAATGATAGTGTAAAAGTAATAACAGTCAGGTCTACAGCCTTTGATCCTGTTGGAACAAATAATTCCGGGATTGAGGTTCAAGAAATAAATGATGAAGGCTCATCAAATATTAGTAAATTTGTTGGTGAAGAATTAGCTCAAAGTGATAGACCAGAATTAACTGCAGCAAATATTGTAATTTCTGGTGGAAGAGGTATGCAGTCTGGAGATAATTTCCATTTATTAGATTCTATTGCTGATAAACTTGGCGCAGCTGTTGGTGCATCAAGAGCGGCAGTTGATGCTGGCTTCGTTCCAAATGATTATCAAGTAGGTCAAACAGGAAAAATAGTTGCTCCAGATCTTTATATTGCGGTTGGTATTTCAGGAGCCATTCAACATCTTGCCGGCATGAAAGATTCTAAGGTTATAGTTGCAATCAACAAAGATGAAGATGCTCCAATATTCCAAGTCGCTGACTATGGTTTAGTTGCAGATTTATTTAATGCTTTACCTGAGCTTGAAGGGGCCTTATAAAATTTCACTAAATTTAAGTTAAAATAAGTATATGCGTAAGATATATTTATTTTTATTATTATCTGCTGGACTTTTAAAAGCTTCGTCCGTAATTTATGTATCAAGTTATCTTGATGTTGAAAATTCAAAGATTATAAATAAATCTTCAATTATTGTTGATGGTAATCGTATTACTGCAATTAAAAAAGGCTTCGTCGAATTAGAAAAAGATGATGTACTTTATGATTTAAGAAATCTATTTGTGATGCCTGGTCTAATGGATATGCATGTCCATTTAGGTCAAGAATATCAGTCAAAAGCAGAAAGACCTATAAAAATAGAAAGAGAAACAGAAGCAATTTTAGCAACTGCTCATGCAGCAAAGACTCTTAAAGCTGGTTTCACAACTGTTAGACAAGTTGGAGATAGTGGATTTGTTTCAATATCTTTAAGAGATGCAATAGCAGCTAATCATGTTATAGGGCCTAGAATTTTTACATCTGGAAAAAGTATTGCAACAACAGGCGGTCATGCTGATCCAACAAACGGTAAATCAATTGATGATTATGATTTTCCGTCACCGGAGCAAGGAGTAATAAACGGACCTTATGAAGCTTATACAGCCGTCAGACAAAGATATAAAGATGGTGCTGATGGAATAAAACTTACTGTTACCGGGGGCGTATTGAGTGTTGCTAAATCAGGAGATAATCCTCAATTTACAGAAGATGAGGTTAAAGCAGTCGTATCAGCTGCAAAGGATTATGGTATGTGGGTAGCTGTTCATGCCCATGGTGCAGAAGGAATGAAAAGAGCAGTACTTGCTGGAGTAGACTCAGTTGAACATGGAACCTTTATGACTGAAGAAGTTATGGATTTAATGATCGAAAGAGGAACATATTATGTGCCAACAATTTCTGCTGGTGAATTTGTTGCAAAAAAATCTAAAATTGATAATTATTTTCCAGAAATTGTAAGACCTAAGGCGGCGTCTGTAGGTCCTAAAATTGGTTCAACATTTGAAAAAGCACATAAAAAAGGTGTAAAAATTGCTTTTGGGACAGATGTTGGGGTTCAAGCACATGGTACAAACTGGGAAGAATTTGTATATATGGTCAAATATGGAATGAACCCAATGGATGCTTTAGTGTCAGCAACTATAACTACAGCTGATCTCCTTGGCGAATCAGATAATCTAGGTTCTATTTCTGTAGGAAAGATCGCTGACATAATAGCTATTTCTGGAAATCCTCTAGAAGACATAAATAATATGGAAAATGTCATTTTTGTAATGAAAGAGGGTATGGTCTTTTTTAATAACATCAATGAATAATTTATTTGTAAAAGAAAATGCATTTGCTATTACATTGATAATAAGTATTATTTTCTTATTAGTTTTTTATATCCTAAGCTATTTTCAATTAATTCAATCAACTGAATCATTAGCTCTCATTGGAGAAGCATCAAGGTGGTGTGAAAGAGTTAGTGGAGGTGTTTTTAGAGAACCTATAAATACATTAACCAATCTTGGTTTTATGGTAGCCGGACTATATATCTTACATAAGCTTACAAATGAAACATCTTTTAATGAATTTTCTGGTTTAAATAAAATAACAATTCTTTATGGTGTCGCTGTTGTTTATTTGGGACCTGGATCAATGATGATGCATGGAACAAACACTGAGTGGGGCGGCTGGGCTGATAATTTGAGTATGGTTATGTACATAATTCTTCCCTGGCTCTATAACTGTTACAAAATGTCTAATTGGTCTGTAAATACGCTCTTAACCACATACTTCTCCATTGTTATTTTCTATGCATTACTAAGAGGGTTATTTGGCTATGGTATGGGGATTGGTTTAGATTTATTTGGAGTATCAATAGGATTATGGGTTATAAGTGAGTTTTTATATAGATTTTGGTCTCCAGGGATGAGATTTTTTTCAGGTTTTTTAGGCTTTTTAGTGCTAATGATTTTTGGAATATTTCCAATTGATGTATTTGAAAATATTGGTGAGTATTGGTGGATTATATTTTTTTGGTTACCTGGTCTTATAGCTAACAAAAAACCAACTGGAAAAAGAACATACATATGGTACTTTGCTGGAATGACTGCATACATTGCTGCTTGGTTAATATGGCTTCAAGGTAACTTAACTATTAATCCGAATTCAGAATTTTGTAACCCAGATTCTCTTATTCAGGCTCATGGAATCTGGCATTTATT
This sequence comes from uncultured SAR86 cluster bacterium, assembly GCA_902631785.1. GTDB lineage: Bacteria > Pseudomonadota > Gammaproteobacteria > Magnimaribacterales > D2472 > SAR86A. The sequence goes on along the minus strand of CACOZT010000002.1, from coordinate 115,240 downwards.
AACAGCTGTTTCTACAATATTTTTCTTTTATCACTACAGATCTGAAAAATCAGTCTAAAATATCTTCACAACCACTTCCGCCAATTAGATCTAGAGTAGTTTTTTTATCATTAGCTGATAATTTATTGAACTCATCCTTTATCCAATTGAGACACTTTACTTGATAGGGAAATGTTTTTTGTTTCCATATTGAACCATCTATATTCGTTTCCCAAACCTCATCACCATTTTCATATGCTTTTGCATTTGCAATTAGACAAGGAATATAAACTTTTCCCACTTCGTTAAATATTTGAATAAGTGAATCAGGAATATTATCTATATCAATCCAACCATAATCATGATCATCAAAGTAATTTAATTTACTTTTGTTATCTGATTTATTACCTTTTACTCCAAAGAATTCACCTATTCCTCCACTATCATGTAAGCCAGATAAATCAGACATTATATTTACCCATGAAACTGTTCTTGGCGAATTTTTGTATGCAATATTTCTTGGTGTAGGATCAAATCCGACTAGTTGTGTGAGTTGACCATATAAACCAAAATCTGATGATGAGGGTCGTTGTCCAAACATAAAAGGTAAATGCTTAAGATGATTTTCCATCAATAGTAAATATCTTTTATAACTTTGATCAATTAGATTTGCAGTATCATTGTTTGATCCTACAACCCATAGTCTATTAATCTGTCTATCTGCAATTACATCACTAAATTGGTTCATTGATTCATCATCAATATCAATTTTATGTTGAAGAACTAGCATTTTTTTTGCGTTCTCAGCATCTTCATTGAAATACCATCTGTAATGGAACATGTATTTTGTAGTCCACTCATCAGCAAAGTCCTCTAGTAAATAATTTAGAAAACGTAAAACAGATGAGTTCGGGATTACAGACTTATCTTTATAGATATCTTCAAGATATCTTATTATTGGTGTTGTATCAGTTTTACAAATGTCTGAACCATTTTTGTCTTTTAATACTATTGTTGGTAATAAAACTGGCTTTGGAGGTTGAATATCTAAAAAAGACAAATTTTGAACCACATCACCCCATGAGACAGTGTAGGGAATATTTTTATATCTCAGCAAAGATAAGATTTTTTGAGTATAAGGAGATCCAACATTTCCAAAGACTTTTATGGGATCTGACATCAAATTCTATCCAATTGGATTGCCTGTTTCTTCACCAAGCTTTATTGCTTTTTGAAAAGCCTCCCTAGATTCAATATTAGCAACATAGTTTTTTATATTTACCATATCTTCACTTACACAACCTAATCTATTTGCCATAAAACAGGAATGTCCTAACATACAATCAGCTGCTGAAAATTCACCAATTAAGTAATCTTTACAATCTAAAAATTCGTTAACTGGCAATAAAGATTTAGAAAGTAGATTTTTAGCTTGATTTAAAACTGTCTCATCTCTTCTGTCAGGTGGAAGCAGCACTGTTTGAACCACAATTTGATTCATTGGAGGCATTACCATTCCTTCACAGAAATGAAACCATTGAAGATAGTATGGATATTGATCAGAATTTATATCAGGTTTGAGTCTACCCTCGCCATATTTATCAAGAATATATTGAATTATTGCTCCAGATTCAAAAATAGTAACATTACCATCTTCAATTACTGGAACTCTCCCCAAAGAATGCCTTGCTCTGTGTTCTGGTGATTTTAATCCCTCTTTAGTAAAAGGTAATATTTCTAGTTCATACTCAATTTCAAGCTCTTCAAGTAACCATGCAACTCTTCCTGCTCTGGTACCTGGTGTTAAGTATAGTTTAATCATAGGCTTCTCCTTAAGTTTTAACAATCTTCCCAGAATTTTTAACAAATTCCTTTTGTTTTTCTTTATCTTTTAGAAGATTTTCAATTGGAACAGGGACCTTTATACCTTTTTTCATACCTGGTTGATCATACATAGCATTTTTCCATCTATCTAGATTATTTAGACCATCAGTGGATACTCCAGACCAATTGTGAGTTCTTACCCAGCACCAATTGGCTATGTCAGCTATAGAATATTCTCCTGCTAACCATTCGTGATCACTAAGATGTTTATCAAGAACCTCAAAAAGCCTTCTACTTTCATTTTGATATCTGTCTATTGCCGGCTGCAACTTTTCAGGGAAGTATCTAAAAAATACGTTTGCCTGACCCATCATTGGACCAACACCACCCATTTGAAACATAAGCCACTCAAGAACTTTTGCTTTTTTTAAAGGATCGTTTGACATTAAAAGCCCAGTCTTTTCAGCAAGATAGATCATTATTGCTCCTGATTCAAACATATGTAAGTTATTATTTCCTTTATCAATAATTGCAGGAATTCTTCCATTTGGACTAATTTTTAAAAACTCTGGCTTGTGTTGATCTCCATCTGTTAAATTTACGAGTTTTGCATTGTATTCAAGGTTCATGGCCTCTAATGTACAAGATACTTTATGACCATTTGGAGTAGGGGATGTATATAATTCAATCATATTTAATCTTTTATAAAATCAACTAGTACTTTAGATAATTCTTTAGCTTTAGTCCATTGAAAAAAATGACCTCCACCAATGTTTTCAGCTTTAATAGCATTTGGAACCATATTTAATACATCTTGTTCCATATTATTTGTAATAGGGTCATTACCGGCAAAAACAGACAAAAATGGTTTTTCAGTTTTATTAAAGAATTCTCTTGCTTTCTTTTGAGCCTCTAATGATTTATCAGGAATAATTGGTACATGACTTGGCATAGCTCTACACGCCATTTTATATTTAGGAGATGGAAATGGCGCTTCATAAGCTTTCATTAAGTCACTCATATAAGGTGATATTTTAGATAAACCTAGTTTATGAAGAATATAATGGTTTCTAATTTCTTTCCTTGGCTTTTTTTCCATCATTGACGAATTCAATAAGCCAACTGGAAGATTTTTAGTATCCCAACAAAACTTTTGCCAATACATGAATTTTAAAGCAGGATGAGTTTTACCAGAATCCATCATACTAACTTCTTTTGACATACTTAGTGGAGTAAGTTTAAGTTTAGATTTCCTAAATTCTTTTACTTCATCAATCACACTTTGTGGAGTATTAGGCATATATGGTAATCCTGTATTACCCATAGATATTTTAATAAATCTATCTGGATTATCTACAATCATTCTTAGACCAATTAATCCTCCCCAATCTTGACCAAAAAATATTAAATTATTTAAATCATTTTCAACAAGCCATTGATTCATCCAGTCAACTTGTTTTTGATAACTATAATCCTCTCTTGATGCTGGTTTATCCGATTTACCATATCCAACAAGGTCTGGAGCAATAACTCTTATACCCGATTCATTTAAAATAGGTATCATTTTAGAATATAAATAACTCCAAACAGGTTGACCATGCATAGCCAATAAAGTTGGACCATCGCTTGGACCTTCATCTATATGATGAATTCTTATTTTAGTGCCATCTTCGGCAACAATATTTGTATAAATAGGGTTAAAAGGATATCCCTTTATATTTTTAAAATACTTATCAGGCGTTCTTAATACCTTCATACAAAATCTGCAATCACTCCATCATTAATTAATTCAGTGATTAATTCCTCAAATGGATCATCTTGACCAAAATAATATTTACCTTTGTAAACATTCAATGGAACACCATGATGGCCAGCTTCCTTTTGATCTAATTGATTCATTTCAATCTCTTCAACTAAACTTTTTTCATTTAATTTCATAGATTCTCTTACTTCATCTAAGTCTTCACCAAAATCTGCTAAAAGATTCTTAAATTTATCATCAGTATTCCAATCTTTTACTGTCCAAATTAAAGTTGATAATTCATAAGCAAATTCTATTCCTTTACCTCTGTTACTCATTAGCTGACCCATATGGCATACTTCAAATATATATGGCTGGTGATCAGATATTTTTCCAGTTAATGTATTTTGCCTAATTGGATCTGGCTTTAAAGGCATATTTAAAGGTATATTTAATTTTTTTGCCTTCTTTTTAAAATCCATCATGAACGGGATAAAAAAGAATATATTTTTGTTATCAAACCACTCAGGCATCCTTATCGCTATTGGGTAAACAATTTTAAAATTTATATCTACCTTATATTTATTCTTTAGCTTAAGCATCCTCGGTAGTATTAGGTATGAATATGGACTCCTATATGAAAAATACAAATCTATCACGTTAGTTATTTCCTTTTTTTAAAGATAAGTAAAACATTAACATAAAGTATATAAGTATTGGTATATTACCTATAACTCCTGGAGGTGTATTTATATAATAATCTTGAGTTAGAGGATGAAGATAGCCTGAAATCAATCTAAAGCAATGATCTAAAAGACATATCATATATATTAGTGGCACGAGACTTTTATATTTAATAAATAAAATTAATAAAATTAAAGTTAATGATACTTGTGTTGCTCCCCAAAGTGATGCAAACAAATAAACTAGATTATTAGGATCTATAGTATCTATAATTGGAAGTTCTTTTATAGTTGCAATTCCAACAAGACCTGCATTTTCTGATAAAAAATGTACAAGTGATCTAAATATATATAAAGCAAAAATAGGGTAAAGCCCATAAATTGCTATTTTTGAACCTTGATATTCATTATTTAGTTTATTTGGAAATAATGCCATTAATTTATTTTATCAATAATAATTTCACTACTATCAACCGGCATAACAACTCTTGTTCCATCGTCAGAAAGTGTATAGTCTTTAAATACATTCTCAATAGGTCTAAAAAATACTCTTTCCATAACATTATTCCGAGGTGTTGGTATGGAATGGTAAATAAGTAGGTGTTTTACATTCGCACTTCTAGCAATTACACCTGCTTCCTCTATGCTGGTGTGATAATCCTGTATATCTAATAGAATTTTGTTTAATTGAGGTGTTGGGGAAACTTTTCTCATCCTCTCAACAATATCTATTGATATAGCAGAATGAATTAATAAATCTATGTCTTGCGAATACTTTTGGACACTCCCATCATTAATAGTATCACCACTTATAACAACTGTTCTTCCTTTGTAGGATATTTTAAAACCAAAAGCTGAATTTACTGGATGGTGATCTACTACAAAAGGTAATATTTCTAATCCTGGTGTATCATTTGGAATTAATTCATTATCAATTATTTCAACTGCATTAAATCCAGATACACTCATTGGTAAAATTTCATCACCATGATGTTCATTTCTATACTGATAATCTGCTGAGTATGCTAACTCAAATCCTTTGGTAACAAGATTTATTCCTTCTGGTCCATATACCATTAATGGTGCATTTCTTCCTTGAACCCAAGACTGAAGATGGGCATCAGGTAAATCTGCCATATGATCTGAGTGCATATGAGTAATTAAGACTGCTTTAACATTTGTCCATGGAACCTGAAATTCTTGAAGATTATTAATACTCCCATTGCCCATGTCAAAAATATATATATCATCACCAGCTTCTACAAGAACACATGATTCTGCACGTCCAGGAGATGGAAGGGGTGACCTGGAACCACAAATAACAACTTTTAAGCTGTCTTCCTTATCTAAAAATTGGTCGTTATTGACGATATTTTGTAGACCAATATTTAGGAGTCTATCTTGGACGGTATGTGAATTTAAGGCCAATAGGCCGATTAGATAAATTGTAATAACAGAACTTAATAGTATTAATAACTTTTTCATAATTTTTTAATCAATAGTTTCTATGTTTAATTGTCCTTCTAATCCAGCATCTCTATGAACGTGAATCTTTTGATATCCTGGATCCATAGTCATATCTAGCATTGCTTTTCTATTTGGATATTTAGCAATTGCAACAGCATCCCACAAATCATCAACTTCACCTAACATCAATCTGCTAACCTTACCTGCAAAGATGAACTCACCTCCATATTTTTCGACAAAATTTATAACTTCAATCGCATAAAGTTTATATGCTTCTTCACCAGTAAGATTGGTATCACGTCCGTCCTCATAGATAGCTTTATCTTTATATTTAAGTAAATTAACCATTGAAATTGGACCAATTTCAGGATTCTCTAAAAAACCATTTATTTGTTCTTCATTTGGTATAACTTTATTTTTAACTATCATAACTAAAACACCTTTGACATATATTACGTCAATATATTATCTTTTATTATATTACTGGAGAATATTAGTGAATAAAGTTTTTTCAATTTTATTTTTTGTCTTAGTTATATGCATAGGATTATTTCTATATATTAGAAACTCTGAACCATCAATTAATTATGATAGATTTAATTTAGTTTCACCTGGTATATTAAGAACCCCAGATGAACGATTTGAAAACTTAAAAGACTATCCGTTTAAAGCAAATTATTTAACTATTGACGATACAAGAATCCATTATATTGATGAAGGACCTAAAGATGGTCAGATTGTCTATCTACTCCACGGAGAACCTACATGGAGTTATTTATTTAGAAAGATGATACCAACACTTGTCAACGAAGGGTTTAGAGTTATTGCACCGGATATGGTTGGATTCGGTAAATCAGATAAATATATCTTAACAAGTGACTATTCTCATCAAATGCATGTAGACAAAATGACTCAGTTAATTGTTGAATTAGATTTAAATAATATTACTGCTCATTTTCATGATTGGGGTGGTCCAGTGGGATTAAGAGTTTTAGCAGAGGAACCAGAAAGATTTGATAGGATCATTGCTACTAACACTAGCTTGCCCGCAACTGGAAGAGGTTTTGTAAATGATTTACGAAGTTATATATTATGGCCAATATTTAAATTTACGATATGGTTGCAGGGACCGGCAACCTGGGAAGAATTTGTTGGTGGCGATGGATTCACAAATTGGATTAGATATTCAACCTATACAGATAATATTGATATTGGCGGTATCATGAGAGTTCTTGGATCTGTTTCTGAAGAAGAGAGTTATGCTTATGAGGCACCATACCCAAATGCATCTTATAAAGCAGGAGCGCAAATTTTTCCTTATTTAATTCCAAGCGAAATTAGAAAAAATGAAATGGCATATAGAAAAGTCTTAGAAAAATGGAATAAACCTTTTTTGATTGCAAACTCAGATAATGATCCAGTTACTGGTAATAATCCAGAAATTGTTAAGTTATTAAAGAGAATACCAACTGCAAATGAAATTGTAATCAATGGTCCAGGACACTTTGTACAAGAGGAGGCAGGACCTGAGTATGCCCAACTAATTATTGACTTTATTAATGGAAATCCTGAGGGATTTAGCGTTGAAAAGAAAGTCCTAGATAAGAATTCTATTTTATAAATTTATATATACAATTATCTAATGAATAGAGTTACAGCTCATACAGGATCAAAATATCCCATTATTCAAGCTCCAATGGGTTGGATAGCAAGAAGTCGACTTGCATCAGCAGTTTGTGAAGCAGGTGGAATGGGAATAATAGAAACTTCATCTGGTGAAATTGATAATTGTAAAAAAGAAATTCAAATGATGTCAGAATTAACTGATAAACCATTCGGAGTTAATTTACCTTTATTATTTCTCAAAGATGATTCAATGGTTAATTTTTGTGTTGAATCGGGTGTTAGATTTGTAACAACTTCTGCAGGCGATCCTACAAAATATGTTGGAACATTAAAAGATGCAGGAATAACTGTCTATCACGCTGTTCCAAGTCTAGAAGGTGCAATTAAAGCAGCAAATGCTGGTGTTGATGGTCTTGTTGTTGAGGGAACAGAAGGTGGAGGATTTAAAAGTCCAATTGAGGTTGGTCTTTTAGTTCTAATTCAATCAATAAAACAAAATTTAGACTTGCCAATAATTGCCGCAGGAGGTATTGCAGATGGAGCAGGAATGGCTGCTGTATTTGCTGCAGGCGCAGAGGGAATTCAAATGGGAACAAGATTTGTTTCAAGTCAAGAGAGCCCAGTTCATGATAATTTTAAAAATAAAATTATTAATTCTGGAATTGATGGCACATACATCTTAAATAAAAAATCAAAACCAGTGATTAGAGCACTGAAAACAGACTTAACTAAAGACATTGATGAAAAGGGTGAAATGGATATGACAGCTCTAATGAATATCAAAGATTTATATTTTGGAGGTGACATGGAAGCAGCTCCTGCTTTATCTGGTCAGTCATCTGGATTAATCGATGAAATAAAACCTGTACAACAGATAATAGACGAAATAGTAAAAGAATTTAATTCGATATGTGATTCGATGAGTGAATTAAAAATTTAGTTGTTTAAATTAATCTGGAATGTCAGATTCATCTATCTTTTCTCTTAACAAAAGTTTTTTGAGACTTATTTTGTCCTTAAGAGTCATTATATATGCGGATATTGCTAGAATTAGTATCCCAGTGGCTTCATAAATAATATTGATAGCATTAAGATCTTTACTCTGAAGTATTATCATTCTTGTCAGGGCAGTCATAGCAATAATTAATGGCAATGTTACTGGTATTCTATTATTTGCATAAAATGAAGCTACCATTCCTAATACTTCAGCATAAATAAATAATAGAAATAAATCACTTAGATTAACTTCTTGAACATTAATAATTCTTATAATTTCAGAAGCAGTTGCAAATAAAGTAGCAAGTGCAATTGACAATAAAATAGCTCTTTCAGAGAACCATATGAATTTTTGTACAATATTAGAATCATTCATGTTTTTTAATTTTACATAATATTAATCTTATCTCAAACTTAACTTTTTGGAGGTAACAAAAGAAGTTGAGATGTTTTGTCCATATATTCTTTATAGTCTGGCCTATTCTCTAAACTTCTATTATCCATCATAGGGCATGATGCAAATACAAAAAGAGCCAACATAGAAAGGGGGCATAATACAATCCAAAATGGTGCTAAGCCAGAGCTAATACCCATGAAGTAAATACCAAACCAAAAACCAATTTCACCAAGATAATTTGGATGTCTCGAATACTTCCATAATTTATATTTCATTGTTTTGCCTTTATTCAAAGGATCTTTCCTAAATTCTCTCATTTGCTCATCTGCAATAGTTTCAAGCACAACTGACATAAAGGTAAATAATGATGCTATGTATAAAAATGGAGTTACAAATGCGTTATTTGAAAATATAAAAATTAGTGGATAAAGACATAGATTAACAATTAATGTTGGAAATAAATGTATCCCAAAAAAATTTCTAAATTCTGCATTTATTCTATTAGTATTTTTTAAATCAATATATCTAAAATCTTCATGTTCAAAACCTCTCCAACTAATAATCCAGTTTCTGGTCAATCTTGCAGCCCAAAATATTATTGGAGTGAGAACCAGTAAGTCTAATGTAATAGAATTATCTGACTCTAGTGCTAAATAAATTACTATTGGTACTGGTGCTACTGACCAAAAAGGATCATATAGACTTGAGTTATTTAAAATAACACTTCCTATATATATAAATAATGTAGCATATAAATGCCATATCAAAATTTTAAGCCAAATACCATTAATTGCTTCTGGTGTAAGAATATAGGATAAATAGAATGAAACTATGTATATAAATACACATAACAATTGACTAGTTAATTTATTTTTAATCATAAAAAAAGGGGGTAGTTCATACCCCCTAAAGAATCAATCTTACTTCTTAGTCCAAGTAAGCGCTAATTGGAATACTAATATTAGAACAACAAACACTGTCTGTAATGTGCCTCCCACTCTCAATGGTGAATCCACATATTGTTGCATTCTTTCTGCGGATCCAGCACCTATGTCACCTAATTGCATTACTGCTGTGCCAAGAATTGCTCCACCAATTTGTTGAAGGTTATACATCGACAATGCAACTAAAACAACAAATGCAGAAGTAAGAACTCTGCCTAGCATATTTGAATCAGGATTGTTATAGATATTATTAGCCATTCTAAATCCTAGCCATGTAAATAGAACGAATCCTACAAAATACATAGCATTTTGGATGAATCCCATATGCATAATGCTAAAAATTTCATATTCACTTGTCATATTATTCTCCCTTATTTATGAATACATTTATAATAATATAAATATTTGATTTTAGTTAGATACAATACAAATTATTTATAAATTAAAACATTATAAACATACTTTTATGATGTTTTCCGGGGAGGAAAAATATTATGTTTTTAAATTATTTTATTTCACTATTAATGATAATTTCATTAAATCTTTTTTCTGATAATCATGCCGAAGAACAGTCATTTCCAGGTCTAATGTCTTCAGAAGTTTTTGATATGGGAAATGGAATGGAGATGCATGTTGAAAGAAGAAAAACCTGTGATCAAGATGTAGTACCAAAACACTTTCATCCAGCTTCAGGCACATTGGTATATGTTTTAGATGGTCTCTCACAATCAAAATCATCTGGTGACTGGAAGACATATTCAGACAACGAATATTGGTTCGAAAGATCTGATTGGGTTCATGGCGGTGAATCAGATGCTCCTGAATTGGAAGATTCTTGTTCAGATTTACTAGTTATTAGAGTCTCTGAATCAGGCAAGGAACATACGATATTTATTGATTAATAATTCGTTTTTATAAAACTAGCCGCATGGCTAGTTTTATATTTTTTTCAATATAAATTAAAATACAATTAATTAATCTACTAAATATATGCCTGTAAATAAACCCAATATCACTGAAGTAGTCCTAAGAGATGGTCAGCAATCATTAATTGCAACACGGATGAAGACTGAAGATATGCTACCAGTATTATCAAAGCTTGATAAAGTCGGGTATTCATCTCTTGAAGTTTGGGGCGGTGCTACATATGACTGCTGCCTAAGATTTTTAAATGAAAATCCGTGGGACAGATTAAAAGTTTTTAAAAAGAAATTTAAAAAAACTAAACTTCAGATGCTTTTAAGAGGAAAAAATCTGGTTGGCTATAAAGAATATGATAATTCAGTTATTGAGTTATTTATAAAAAATGCAGCAAAAGAGGGCATAAATATTTTTAGAATTTTTGATGCTTTAAATGATATTGATAATATTAAACCCTCTATAGAATTTGTTAATAAAGAGAAAGAAAATTCTCAAGGCACCATATGTTACACAACTAGCCCAGTTCATAATGAGAAGTATTGGATAAAATTGGCTAAGGATATTGAAGATATTGGAGCTAAATCATTAGCAATCAAAGATATGGCAGGTCTTTTAAGACCAAACGTTGGGTACGAGCTTATTAAAAAACTTAAAAAAAATCTAAAAATACCAATCCACCTTCATACTCACTCTACAACTGGCTTGGCTGATGCTACAAATTTAAAAGCTTATGAGGCTGGAGTTGATAACATCGATACATCGATATCATCATTCAGTAATTTATATGCTCATACTGCAACGGAAAGCTTTATATCGATGATATATAAAGATGATGAAAACCCATTTGATATGAATCTCTTAACAAATATAGCTGAACATTTTCAGGCGATTAGACCAAAATATGTTCAATATGAGGGTTCAATGAGAGGGGTTGATATTAATATGCTTTTATATCAAGTGCCTGGTGGAATGCTAAGTATTCTAGAAAAACAGTTAGTAGATCTAAATAAACAACATAGATTAAAAGATTTAATTGATGAAATACCAAGAATTAGAGAGGACGTTGGTTTCGTACCACTAGTAACTCCATCATCTCAAATCGTAGGAGCGCAGGCATTAATGAATGTTTTAGATGGTCAAAGATACAAGACCTTAAACAAAGAGTTTGTTGACCTGGTTAATGGTAAATATGGAAAAATTCCTGGGAAAGTAAATTCAAATCTTCTAAAAAAGATTGATAAAAATATACCAGACGATGATTCTGAAATTATGACCATAAGTGAATATAGAAAAGATTTCTCAGAATTTTGTAAATCAAACAATATAAAAGACTTTTCAAAAAAAGATACTGATCTTTTGAATTACATTTTATTTACTAAAGAGTCTAAGGACTTTTATCTATCTACAAATAAAAATACTCACAACGACATTATAGGTCTCCAAGAGGGCTTTGGTTTATATATAGAATAAACTGATGCATTTTTTCATTAATTATTGATATGAATATTTGGAAAGAAATTCAAAATGAGGTTAAGTTAAGAATTGAAGCTGAGCCTTCACTTGAACCTTATTTAACCAAATTAATTTTATCTCAAGATAATTTAATTAACTCAGTTGCATCTGTTCTAGCATCGAAACTCAATAGTGATGCATTATCATCAAACAAAATTAAAGACTTTATTTTGGACGTCTATCATAAATGTGAACATATAGAACAAGATTTAATAAATGATATTGTTTTTTTCAAAGACCATGATCCGGCTTGTAAATATTTTTCAACACCAATTTTGTTTTATAAGGGCTTTCAAGGATTAGCAACATACAGAGCTGCAAATTGCTTATGGAATGACGATAGACATACAATGGCGCTTTTTTTTCAAAATAGGGCATCAGAGGTTTTTGGTGTTGATATTCATCCTGCTGCAAAAATAAAGGGTGGTGTGATGATTGATCATGCTACTGGTGTTGTAATAGGGGAAACTTCGAAAATCGATGAAAATGTTTCCATATATCAGGGAGTTACGCTTGGTGGAAAAGGCTTTGAAATTGGTGATAGACATCCAAAAATTAAATCTGGTGCCTCTATTTTTGCATCTAGTACTATTTTGGGAAATATAACCATAGGTAAAAATGCAAAAGTTGCTGCTGGCAGTCTTGTTCTAAAGGATGTAGAAGATGAAACAACCGTAGCTGGAATTCCTGCTAAAAAGCTTTAAATTTTAAACCGAGTTGTAAAGTTTTTGTTCTTCCTCGTTCATTTCTGGTTCAATAGAATCAAATAACACACTAGACATATACCTTTCTGCGGTATCAGGGAGCATACATAAAATGTTTGAACCTTTTGTCGCTTTTTTAGCTACTTCAACTGCTATAGCAAATGTTGATCCGCCTGAGACCCCAGTTATAATACCTTCTTTTTTTGCCAACTCATGTGACCAAAATAATCCGTCTTCACCAGAAACTGGTATTAATTCATCATAGTATTCTTTATCAATAGATTCTTGTAAAACGAGAGGTATAAAATCAGTTGTCCATCCTTGAATTGGATGAGGATTCCAAGCTGGGTGAGACTCAGCAGCCGAACCATCACTATTTCTACTTTGTTCATGTTCACTAGCAATTAACGGGGCTACATCAGGCTCCGTTAATATTAATTTTGTATTAGGAAGTTTTTCTCGAAGAGTCCTTGAAACACCCGTGAAAGTTCCTCCAGTTCCGTATCCAGAAACCCAATAATCTAATCCGATATCTTTGAAGTCATTATATATTTCAATACCTGTTGTTTCTTCGTGAATATTTGCGTTATCTTCATTTTCAAATTGTCTTGCAAAAAACCAATTGTTTTTATGAACTAATCTTTTTGCAATATCATATGCACCAGTTCCTCCCTCAGATGCAGGAGTTAAAATTACTCTTGCTCCAAGAAATCTCATTAATTTTCGTCTTTCAATAGATGCACTATCTGGCATTGTTACTACTAGAGGATAATTTTTAGCTGCACAAACCATAGCAAGACCGATGCCTGTATTACCGCTAGTTGCCTCAACAACTGTCTGGCCTTTTTCTATAGATCCATTTTTTTCTGCATTCTCAATTATGCTTATAGCTAAACGATCTTTTACTGAACTAGCAGGATTAAAGTATTCAGCTTTAACATAAATATTTGTATTATTTATAGAGATATTTTTAATCTTTACGGACGGTGTATTTCCAATAGTTTCAAGGATATTTGAATAGATCATATGTTATAGCTCATTGTTTAGTAGTTGCTTTGCAGTACTTATAAGTTCTGATTGTAAGTTATTATTATTTAAATGAAATCGGTCAACTTCCATATTAACGTCAAAGTTAGAGAATTTTTGCAAACCTTTTGCAAACCATTTTTGATTATTTACTTCAATATTATTTTTTGTGAATACATCATATGATAACAACCAGGATTTAAAATCTAATTCTGTGATTTTATTAATTAACTCATTGCATTTTTCAATATTATTTAAAAAATAATATCCTGTTAAAAGAGCATAAATTCTTCTATCTGAAGTATTTTGTCCTTGAGGTATTGGATCTAACTCATATGCTTTTTCTAGATGTTTTATTCCTTCATCTAGATTACCCGTTCTTATTAATATTTCACCGTAAACTGAAGATACTCTAGGATCATTTGGATTAAGTTGATAGGCTTTTCCACCATGATCTATAGCCTTATCAAAATCATGAAGAGAAAGATGAACTTCAGCTAACATTCTATGAGCTTCAAAATCATTATTATTAAGTTCGACAGCCTTATTAATATTATCCATTATCTCTTTCATCAAAGTATCAGTATCTTCACGATATCCTCGCCCAAAAGCTTGGCCAAGAGCACATGCCTTCCATGCAAATGCTTGAGAATTATTAGAATCAGCTTTGATTGACTGATCTAGAGCTTTTATAGATTCTTGATTGTCTTCTTTTGTAAATTTGTGATGTAATTCCTTTCCTTTCAACAGACACTCATAAGAATTCATATTTTCTGTTGGTTTTCTTTTTGCTCTTTCAAGACTTGATAATTCAATTTCACCAATTAAAGAAATAGTAATTTTTCTAACTATCTCATCCTGAATATCAAAAATGTCTTCTTTTACTCTGTCATATTTATTTCCCCAAATAACTTTGCCTTCATTTAATTCGGAAAGTTCAACAGATATTCTAATTCTCTCACTGATAATTCGAATACTTCCGGAGACTACATAATCAATACCAAAATCTTTTCTAAATTCATCTAAAGAATAATTTTTTTCTCTGAAGTCAAAACAAGATTGTCTTGACAAAATTTCAATTTCCTTAATCATCGAAAATTCTGTTATAAGATCTTCAACAATACCATCAACTAAAAAAGCACCATCTTCGTCTTTGTTTAGGTTTGTAAATGGAACAACAGCAATTTTTTGTTTATAAGAACCAGTATTATCCTTATTATCAGTTGAAGAAATTTGATTGATTAAGCCTTTTTTATTTAATGCAAAACCAATTACAAGAACCAAAGGTAATCCAATTGGAAGACCAATAAATAAAAAACGCATTAATATATCAGAACTCAATCCTAAAATTGATTCAACTTCAAAATACGGTAGGGCAATATTTACAAACTGTATTAAAGCAAAACTTCCAACAAGATAGGCAGTTGCAATTTTCCATAAATCTCTTAAGGACTGCATTTATTTTATAGAACAACCTTTTGATTTGTTCCTAATCCAGCTCCATAAACAACAGCATTTAGCCATAATCTATTTGTTCCAAGTGCTGATCCTCTATAATTTGGTTCACCAGAAAATAATATTAATTGTCCTTTGCCAATTTTTTCTCTAGTTAAATATGCAGAATTTGCGATTCTTTGAGATGCTTCAGGCCAAACTAAGCCGCTCATTCTTACATTAATGTCTTTACCAGCTGGCAGTGTTGACCAATTAATAGCTCTAGCTGTTTCTTTTGTCGGATCGTTTGTCAATTCACCAATTCTAACTGCTGCTTGTGCATTATCACTAGTCATAAGGATAGGGTAGTTACCATATAAGACTGGCAACGTATCAATTGATCCAAATGTTAACCAATGTTCTTGATCTGTTCGTCCAGCGACCATTGCACCAGAAGGCATAAATATTGACTGCCACTTATCTCTTTTCTTTAAATCAACAGATATATTTTCTGCATTCTCCCATGGATAATTAATATCCAGATCAATTTTATTATTAAGAGCTCCTTCTTTATCAATATCGTTTTCAAGTGAGTAAATTTCTCTTTGCAAATCAAAATCATAATCCCCACTGTTATCAAATGTATCGCTTAAATGTTTAACATTACCTATGCCATTTTCACCAATTAAAGATCTAGTTCCATAATTGTGAGCAATTAATGTACCGCCTTGTTTAACCCAGTCATTTAATGATTTTTTTGAAATATCATCAAGCGCCCATCCGCTTGGAACAATAATCGTGTTATATCTTCTCAAGTCAGCATAATTCAATATAGATGTATTAAGCTGACTATGTCTGATCCCTAAATGATGATCAATTGACCACCAGCTAACTCCAACGTCATATGAGTTAAATCCCTCATGGCTCAGTATTGCTATTTGAGGTTTTTTAAGTAATCTAAAATGTCTTCCACCCCAATCAGGAAGTTCTTCAGGCCCAAAACCTGTATCAAGTGAAATAATTGAAATATCTAAATCAGAAGCCACTTTTTTAATAATTCCATTTAAATCATCTACTTTTGCATTATCCATTTTAATAACTACAACACTTCCTCGTGATAGATCATATCCTGACAAAGTAGCTTCCTTATCTAGAATTCTTACTTGAATATCTTGTTCCATCAATCTTGCAGCAAAAGCTACTGAATTGTCATCTATTCCTTCTGTTGCCCACATTACAGCGTCTTCGTTAACATCGATAGAAGTTACTGAAGATTCCCAAACATCTAAATTTGAACTTATATTTTCAGAAACAGTGATAGCCTCAAGACCATATACCATTGAAAAATTAAATGCCGTTGTGTCATACATTATTGAGGAGCCGTCTCTAAGAACGCTTTGTTTTTCTTCAATCAGCACTTCTTCATCTATTTCAGCATCGAATTCCATTATCGCTGCTATAAGAGGGGCTTCAGCTTGGCGATTTGGAATAATCATACTTCCTGGCGGAATAGTGAAATTTTCTTCTATATCTCCAGTTTGTTTTAAAATATTTTTTACAAGAATAGGTTTATTATTTTTATAGATTTTAATATCTTGGAATTTTAATTTTTCTGCAAGTGTATTGATTCTCGTATTATTTTTTGTTGGCAATATGACATAAGATTTATTGGCATATTTGCTGTCTCTTGATACGTTATATTTTCTTCCTTCCCAATAATCTTGATACATTTCTTTCGAGTTATTGAGAAGGGTTCTTAGGTTAACCATGGTGCTTACATACTGATGATGAACTGATTCTTTATATGATTGAATTGATCCTTCAGGTCTTCTTACGCCATCTTCAGCCATTCTGGATTGTTCATACAAAATTCCTAAAGTACCGCTAAATTGAGCATAAAAAGAATAACCAGGATACAAATCTTCATGCCATTCGCCAGTATAAAAACGCCAGTTTCTATCATCAAATGCATTTCCTTGGTCTTGTGCAAATATATTTCCCCACTTTAATAAATCTTTATCAATATTTTTATTTATAGGCTCTCTAGGAGGGCCTGTCATAAATGTATCTTGAGGTCCCATCTCATGCGCATCGACGAGTATTTGTGGATTCCATTCATTAATAAGTTTTACTCTTCCTTGAGTTTCAGGTTGAGTTAAATATATCCAATCTCTATTCAGATCAAAAAAATAATGATTTGTTCTTCCGTAGGGCCAATCACCTGTATGTAGCAAAGATTGATCATCATAATTTGGAGATGTACCTCTGTATTCCTGTAAAGATTTAGCAAATCTTGCTCTACCATCTGGATTCATCATCGGATCAATGATGATCAACATTTTATCAAGCATCTCAATGGTTTCAGAATCTTCACTGGCTATAAAATGGTATATTGCTGCTAAAGCAGCATCTGCACCAGACGTCTCATTTCCATGAATTGAATAAGCCATCCATGCAATAGCTGGCAACTTATCAATTAATGATCTAGCTTTGTTTCCATTTGTATTTTCTCCATCAGATAGTAAATTTATATTTTCTTTAATTTCATCTAAATTAGATAAGTTTTCTGGTGATGATATAAATATTGCGTATAGAGGACGGCCTTCATGACTTTTTGCATACTCCTTAACAATCATTCGGTCAGATTGTTTTGCCCATGCCAATACTGCATTAGATATTTGATAGGGCGAAGCAACACGCTCTCCAACTTCAAATCCTAGATATACTGATGGTCTATCAATATCACTAGAATATGTCCCATCTAAAATAACACCCTCATATAAATCTTCTGATTTCGATGTTGGTTCCATTAATGTATTAGCATTAAAATTTAATGAAACTAATAAAAGAGAAAGTATTTTTATGTGCATTTTATTACCCTAATAACATGTATATGTTTATATTGAATAATATAATAAAAATATAAATTTATGGAGTTAATATGAAAAATTTAGTTATAGTTTCTTTCCCTGCTAAAGAAGGAATGTTAGATAATCTCAAAGAAACTTTAAAATTAGCATTACCTGAAACTCGATCATTTGATGGTTGTATTTCAGTTGTAACTTTTATCGAACAATCGACTGAAACTATTCATTTAATAGAAGACTGGGAAACTCTTGAACATCAAGCAAAATATTTAAATTGGAGAGTAGAAACTGGATTGTTAGATGTATTAGAGCCTTTATTGGAAGGAGGGGCATCAGGACTAAAAGCAACAATTTGTGGTTCACCACATTACGATATTTAGCTATGTTGTTGATTTTAATGGATTAATATATGATATTATGTACTTAATTTAGGGGATATTTATGATTAAAATTAGTTCTATTTTAAACAATAAAGTAACAATGTTATTTTCTTGTGCACTTATTACATCAAGCTGTGCTTTAACTGTTCCTCTTTATCAAGAAACGTCTTCTGCAAGAATCCATTTTCCATATGAACCTGAATCATTAAATTGTGTTCAGTTATCTCAGCAGATTATCAGAGTACAAAATCAATTATCTGATATCGCGAGTAGGGTAACAGAACAAGCAGATAGAAGTACTGCTTCATTTACAGCCGGTGTTACTACAAATAATCCCAAGAGAGGCTCAAATTTTATTGGTTTTCAATCTAGTGCAGTTGATCCAACTGTTGTAGAGTTTCAAGACGGTCTTCTTTTACTAGAAGAACTTCAAGTACTTCTTGTTGATAAATGCTCTGATAGTGACTGGAACTGGTCAGACCAGCCGGTACCTAAAGGATAAAATCCTACTTTTTTTAATTTATATTAACAATTCTTAAGGCAGGGTATAGTTCATATTAATATATATAACTTCGCATAATATATATTATGTTAAATTATAGATATCTATCTAGGTGGCAAACCTTTAATTCTAGTTATTGTTGATGTTGTACCACTTCTTCGATGTTCACTTATCGCTTGATATTCAGGATCTGAATACCAATCGTCTGCGTGTTTTTCTGATGGAAAGCAAAATAATATAACTCTACCTTCCATAGGTTTAGTACCTTCGATGTGTACTATATTGTCATCATAGGTGATAAATTCACCTTCATGTTTTTTTAATATTGGAAAGAAGCCTTTTTCATAAAGCCTATATTTTTCGGCATCATGAATTTGAAGGTTTGCTAACATATAAACTTTTACATCACTCATATTGATTCCTCGTTATAATTAAAGTCTAGCTAAATGGTTTAATAATTCAATTTGTAATATCCTTTTATTAAATCACATATTAAAAGAAATTGAACAAAGAAATTAGTGTAAAATAAGGCATGTCAAAAGAAGATCAATTAGAATTTGAAGGAGAAGTTATTGAAACTCTTCCTAATACAAAATTCAAAGTTAAGTTAGAAAACGACCATATCATCACAGCTCACATATCAGGCAAGATGAGAAAACATTACATTAGAATTCTCACAGGTGATAAAGTTAAAGTAGAAATGACTCCTTATGATTTAACAGTTGGAAGGATTACATTCAGAGGCAGATAATTTAGGCTTTAACTTCTGTTTTAGAATCAGAAAATTTTAATTCACCCTTCTCGATATCCAATTTAATTAATCCGCCACTCTTAAGATTTCCGAATAGTAATTTATCTACAAGAGGTTTTTTTATATTTTGTGATATAAATCTTTCCATAGGCCTTGCACCCATTTCTTTGTCATATCCGTTATCTGCAATCCATTCAATAACTTTTTTAGAAACTTGTATTTCAACATTTCTTTTATCAAGTTGTGCCTGAAGTTTAGTAAGAAACTTATCAACAATTGACAAGATAACACTCTTATCTAAATAATTAAATTGTATTGTTTCATCAAGTCTATTTCTAAACTCTGGTGAAAATAATCTTTTAAGTGAGTTCATAGCATCTGATTCATTGGAGGATTCAGCAAAACCAATATTTCTCTTGCTTAGAAGTTCAGCACCTATATTTGTTGTCATAATCAATATTACGTTTCTAAAATCTGATTTTCGTCCGTTATTATCAGTTAATTGACCTGCATCCATAACTTGAAGGAGTATATTGAAAATGTCTGGATGAGCTTTTTCAATTTCATCTAATAAAAGAACACAATGTGGCGATTTGACTATTGCTTCTGTCAAAAGCCCTCCCTGGTCAAATCCAACATAACCTGGAGGCGCTCCAATTAATCTGGAAACAGTATGTCTCTCCATATATTCACTCATATCAAATCTAATAAGATCTATACCAAGAATTTCAGATAACTGTTTTGATATTTCTGTTTTCCCTACTCCAGTTGGACCAGTAAATAAGAAAGATCCTATTGTTTTATTTTCGTCTCTAAGACCTACTCTTGACAATTTAATAGCATTCGAAAGTGTTGAAACTGCTTTATTTTGACCGAAAATAACACGTTTTAAATTTTCTTCTAAGTTTTTAAGATCTTTTTTGTCGCTAGTTGTAATAGTTTGTTCTGGTATTTTTGTAATTTTTGATATTGTCATCTCGATATCATTTTTTGAAACTTTAATAGTTTTTTTATTTTTTCTATTTATATTTAATAACGCGCCCGTTTCATCAATAACATCTATAGCTTTATCAGGTAAGAATCTATCGTTTATATATTTGGATGAAAGTTCAATTGATGATTTAATTGATTCATCCGAATACTTTACATCATGGTAGTCTTCATAAATATCCTTAATGCCATTCAGAATCTCTTCACACTCATCAAAAGTAGGCTCAACTACATCAATTTTTTGGAATCTTCTTGATAAAGCTTGATTTTGATTAAATATTCCTCTGTATTCTTGAAATGTTGTTGATCCAATACATCTAATTTCCCCTTTTCCAAGTGCGGGTTTGAGTAAATTTGAAACATCTAATGATCCACCTGATGCAGAGCCAGCACCTATAATGGTATGTATTTCGTCAATAAATAATATTGGATTATCTTGTTTAGATAAAAATGATAAAACTTGTTTTAGACGTTTTTCAAAATCTCCTCTATATTTTGTTCCAGCAATTAATGCAGCTATATCTAATGAATAGACAATAGTATTTTCCATAATTGATGGGACTTCTTTTTTTGAAATTAGGTATGCTAAGCCCTCTGCAATAGCTGTTTTTCCAACACCAGATTCACCAACCAATAATGGATTATTTTTATTTCGTCTAGATAGAATTTGTACTAATCTTTCAATTTCTTTTTTTCTACCAATAATTTTGTCAATTTTATTGTTTGAAACTAAATTATTTAGATTAATTAAGAACTCGTTTTCAGATGATAATTCATTATTGCTTTCTTCATTTTTATCAATTGATTTATCATCTTCAGAAGAGTTTTTTGGTCCATGTGATAAGTAAGTTACTACATCAAGCCTACTTAACTTATATTTATTTAATAAAAAAACCGAATGAGATTCTTTTTCAGAAAAAATTGCAACAAGAATATTTATAGGTTTTACAACACCTTTACCTGAGGATTGAATATGAAAAACTGCTCGCTGAAGAACTCTTTGAAAACCTAAGGTAGGTTGAACTGGTTTTTGCTGATCAATTTTTGATACAACGTTCTTGTTTAAATGATTGTTTAAATCATCTTTGAGTGAATCAATACTTATACCTTTCGTTTTAAAAAACTCTTTAACATCAAAATCACTCATTATCATTAAAAGCAGATGTTCAACGGTTATATATTGAATATTAGCTTCATGAGCTTTATCGAATAACGCAGCAATGGAAAGTTCTAATTCTTTACTAAACATTTATTAATCAGTTAATGGTTCTATTTCGCTCAAAAGAGGATGTCCATGATCTTTTGCCATTGTATTGACCTCGTATGACATCATTTCAGCGATCTCTTTTGAGAATATACCACAAACACCCTTACCTTTTGTATGAACAGTCATCATTATTTCTGTTGATTTTTGATGAGTGTGTCCAAAAACAGTTTGAAGAACGAATACAACAAACTCCATTGGAGTGTAATCATCATTTATTAAAACTACTTGGTAAGACGGTGGTTCTTTGACTTCAGGTTCTTTTTCAAGAACAACTGCGCCAAGATCAGATGAATTTGAATCATTGTCATTATCCTGAGATAACTTATACATTACATCCTTTTAATCATTTCATCTGCGAATCCTGATGAAGTAACAAGGTCAGCATCATTCATCATTCTGGCAAAATCATAAGTAACTTTTTTAGCGCCAATAGCTCTATCCATTGATGACATAATTAAATTTGCTGCATCTAACCATCCCATATGTCTTAGCATCATTTCAGCAGAAAGAATCAGACTTCCAGGATTTACTTTATTTTGTCCTGCATATTTTGGTGCTGTGCCATGAGTAGCTTCAAAAACTGCATATTGATCAGAAATATTTGCACCTGGAGCAATTCCAATTCCTCCAACCATTGCTGCTAAAGCATCAGAAATGTAATCACCATTTAGATTCATTGTTGCAATGACATCATATTCTCTTGGCCTTAATAATATTTGTTGAAGAAATGCGTCACAAATTACATCTTTTATGACAATTTTTTTTCCATTATTTGGATTAGTAATTTCTTGCCAAGGCCCCTCGTCTATCTCAACACCACCATATTCTTTATTAGCTAATTCGTATCCCCAATCTCTAAATGCACCTTCGGTATACTTCATGATATTGCCTTTATGAACTAATGTTACTGAAGAACGATTATTATCAATCGCATAATCTATTGCTTTTTTGACAAGCCTTGAAGTCCCATCTTTAGAAATAGGTTTAACACCTATGCCTACATTTTCATCAAATCTAATTTTAGATACATCAAATCTTGTTTTTAAGGTTTTAATCAAACTTTTAGCTTCTTTTGAATTTCCTTCAAACTCAACACCGCAATAAATATCTTCAGAATTTTCTCTAAAAATAACCATATCAACGTCCTGAGGTCTTTTAACTGGTGAAGGGACTCCATCAAAATATCTTATTGGCCTCAAACAAACAAACAGATCTAGTACTTGTCTTAATGTTACGTTTAGAGATCTAATGCCGCCTCCAACAGGAGTCGTTAAAGGACCCTTGATACTCACCACAAATTCTTTTAGGGCATCAATTGTTTCATCTGGTAACCATGTATCTTTTGTATAAACTTTTGTTGCTTTTTCCCCACAATATACTTCCATCCATTCAATTTTCTTTTTACCTTTGTAGGCTATTTTTACAGCTTCATTTACAACGTTTATCATTGGTGGTGTTATATCAACACCAATACCATCGCCTTCAATGAAAGGAATAATTGGATTATCTGGGACATTGATTTTTCCATTTTCAATGGAAATTTTTGCTCCCTTTTTTGGTACTTTAATCTTTTTATAAGGCATAGAATAATAGATCTCTTAATTCGTTATTTGCAGTTAAAATCGGTGATAATTATACTCCTAAAATATTAATTAATGAATTCATTTAGCTAACATGAATAATCATAGAAAAACTGTTGTTGTTGGAATGTCAGGTGGCGTTGATTCATCTGTATCAGCATACTTATTAAAAGAACAAGGCTTTAAAGTAGTCGGATTATTTATGCAAAATTGGCAAAGTGAACCGGGTGAGGTTTGTACCTCTGAAATTGATTTTAAAGATGCTTCAAAAGTATGTGATATGTTGGATATACCTCTTCATAAAGCAAATTTTTCTGATGAATACTGGGATAAAGTCTTTGAAGAGTTTTTGAGTGAACATAGAAAAGGCAGAACACCAAATCCAGATATTTTGTGCAATCGTGAAATAAAATTTAAATCATTTCTCGATTATGCTTTAAATATTGGTGCTGATTATATTGCAACCGGACATTACGCTTCCTTAAGAGATATTAACAGTAAAAAATACCTAGTAAGATCAAAAGATTTGAAAAAAGATCAAACATATTTCCTTCATGAGGTTACAGAAAATGAATTCAAACAATGTATATTTCCATTGGAAAATCTTTTTAAAAATGAGGTAAGAGATATTGCTGAGAGTTTAAATCTGCCTATATTTTCAAAAAAAGATTCTGTTGGAATATGTTTTGTTGGTGAAAGGAATCTTAAAGATTTTTTGGGTAGATTTATTAAATTAGAAAAAGGCATTATTTTTGATGAATACGGATCCGAGGTCGGAATACATAATGGAGCAACTCTTTATACAAAGGGCCAAAGACAAGGTTTAAATATTGGAGGTGTTAAAGGAAAAGAAGATTTACCTTGGTATGTTTTTGAAAAAGATATAAGTAAGAATGAAGTTTATGTATGTCAGGGTATAGATAACGAATTGTTATTTAGCAAGTATCTAGAGTGCGATAATATTTCTTGGATTAATAGCTTAGATTTTTCTTTTCCAAAAAGCTGTAGTGTGCAAGTAAGACATCAACATACACCTGTAAACTGTGAAATATCTTATGAAAATGAAATCTATAATGTTGAATTTACAGAATCTATTAGAGGAGTAGCTCCTGGCCAATCGGCTGTATTTTATGATAACGATGTTTGTTTGGGTGGAGGAATTATTTCTAAAAGCGCATAATAGTGACTACTAATCGACATTAATCATGAAATTTAACCATAATAATATTTCACCACTAGATAATAGATACTCATCTAAAATTGAAGACATTCGAGGCATATTTTCAGAACATAACCTTATTAAAACCAGGTTCGTAATAGAAATTAATTGGTTGATATATCTTTGCGAGAAATACCCAAAATATTTTTCTAAGATATCCAAACAAACAAAAAATAAACTTTTAAAGTTTCGTGACTCATTTAATGATAAGAGTGTTTTAGAAATAAAAAAAATAGAAAAGACAACTAATCATGATGTAAAAGCAGTTGAATACTATATAAAAAAATTTTTCTTAAAAGACAATGTTTTATCTAAATATACCCATTTAATACACTTTGGTTTGACAAGCGAAGATGTCAACTCATTATCCTATGCAATTATGATTAAGGAAGGCATGAAAGTTTATGAAAATGATATAAAGACTCTTACCAAAAATCTAAAAAAACTATCATCGAAATGGCTGAATACCCCTATCCTTTCTCGAACTCATGGTCAGGCTGCCTCACCAACAACTATTGGTAAGGAAATTAAAGTTTTCTATACAAGAATTCATAGAGAAATATATAAATTACAGTCCGTAGTGCCTCTCGCTAAGTTTAGTGGCGCAGTTGGAAATTATCATGCTTTTGATATTGCAGAAAGTAGAGTTAACTGGCCATTATTCACACGAAAATTCATTAAAACGTTTAATGTGGAACAAAATCCTGTCACTACACAGATTGAACCACATGATTGGATTGCTGAGTTACTTCAAATAATTACAAGAACTAATAATATTTGTATTGATCTATCACAAGATATGTGGATTTACATATCAAATGAAATTTTCAAACTTAAATTGAATAAAAATGAAGTGGGATCATCTACTATGCCTCATAAGGTAAATCCGATAGATTTTGAAAATTCTGAGGGTAATTTCGGTATGTCGAATTCACTAAATGATTATTTTATAAATAAACTAACAAGATCACGCCTTCAAAGAGATTTATCAGATAGTACTGTCCTAAGAAATATTGGTATGTCATTTGGTTATTCAAAGATAGGAATAAGTTCGTTAAATAAAGGATTGATGAAAGTCGAACCAAATAGAGATTTTATTTTTAATGAGTTAAACAAAAATTGGGAAGTTTTAACAGAAGCCATTCAAACCATAATGCGCTACGAAGGCATTGATGATGCTTATGAGCAATTAAAAACCTTATCGAGAGGCAAGAAACTTGATAAGGAATCATATATAAAATTTATTAATGGCCTTGATATATCATCAAAATCAAAAAATAAGCTTCTTTCTCTGAGTCCTGATAAATATATAGGACTTGCAAAAAAAGTCTGAATTCAACATTTTTTGTAGTAAAACTACTTAAAAAATACTTCAAAATGGACATTTTTAACACATATTGACACTTAAATTATATTAATATTTACTTCACTACATAAATAGGGGTTACTTATGTCAAAATACAAAAATTCTATTGAAGAAGCATCTTCAATTACTGATATGAATACATCTAATTGGAATTCAATTAGTCCTGATTATGTTGCTCGTATGAGGCTTCAGAATCAGTTTAAAACTGGTATAGATATTGCAAAATATACTGCATCCATAATGCGTAATGATATGGATGAATATGATAAAGATCCTTCTGCCTATACACAATCTCTTGGATGTTGGCATGGATTTATTGGCCAACAAAAATTAATATCAATTAAGAAACATTTTGGTACAAACAAAAAGAAATATTTATATTTATCAGGGTGGATGATTGCTGCACTAAGATCGCAATTTGGACCATTACCCGATCAATCAATGCATGAAAAAACTTCTGTTGCCAGTCTTATAAATGAACTTTATACATTTTTAAAACAAGCTGATGCTAGAGAACTTGGAGGTCTATTTAGAGAATTAGATAAAGCATCTGAAAAGGACAAGCCTGCAATTCAAGAGAAGATAGACAACTTTGAAACACATATTGTTCCTATAATCGCCGATATTGACGCAGGATTTGGTAATGAAGAGGCTACATACCTTATGGCTAAACAGATGATTGAGGCAGGAGCATGTGCAATTCAAATAGAAAACCAGGTATCTGACGAAAAACAATGTGGTCATCAAGATGGAAAGGTCACTGTCCCTCATGCAGACTTTTTAGCAAAAATTAATGCTGTTAGATATGCATTTTTAGAGTTAGGTGTCGATGATGGGATTATTGTTGCCAGAACTGACTCTCTTGGAGCAGGCCTAACAAAACAAATAGCAATAACTAACGAAGAAGGTGATCTTGGAGATCAATATAATTCATTTTTAGATGTTGAAGAAATCAATGATGAAAATATGAAACATGGTGATGTTATGATCAGCCAAAACGGTAAAGTTGTTCGTCCAAAGAGATTGCCTTCCAACTTATATCAATTTAGAAAAGGTACTGGTGAGGCTAGATGTATACTTGATTCAATTACAAGTTTACAAAATGGTGCTGATTTAATTTGGATTGAAACAGAAAAACCTCATATTGGTCAAATTGCTGAAATGATGGATGAAATTAAAAAAGTTATTCCGAATGCTAAGTTGGTATACAACAATAGTCCTTCTTTTAATTGGACTTTAAATTTCAGACAACAAGTTTTTGATTCTATGAGCAAATCTGGTGATGATGTCTCAGATTACGATAGAGATGATTTAATGAATGAAAAATATGACGATACAGAATTAGCAAAATTAGCTGATGATAAGATTAGAACATTTCAAGCAGATGCATCTAAACAAGCTGGCATATTTCATCATCTAATTACATTACCAACATATCATACAGCTGCTCTTTCTACTGATAATCTTGCTAAAGAATATTTTGGAACTGAAGGAATGCTTGGATACGTTGCTAATGTTCAAAGAAAAGAAATTCGTCAGGGAATAGCATGTGTGAAACACCAAAACATGTCAGGGTCTGATATGGGTGACGATCATAAAGAATATTTTGCTGGTGAAGCAGCTTTAAAAGCTGCTGGTGAAGACAATACTATGAACCAATTTTAATTGATTGCTTTATATAGTGCTTCAGTAAGCAAATTAGAAGTTTTGTATAAACTCGATGACTTTTGTTGTTTATTACAAACAAAGCTATAACCTAATTCATTTTTTTTATCACCAAATGCTACCGAGCCCCCTATTCCTGCATGTCCAAAAGCTCCTTCATAGAATATTGGAGCGAAATGTACATTAGTTTTCTTATTACCATCTAACATAAAACAATAACCAAATTTAAGTTTTACTCCAAATAAGACCGTATCTGGGCCACTTGTATGAACTTTAGTGGCCTGATCTAATGTACTTTCATTCATTAAATTAATATTATTTCTATTGCAACCGGTAGCTAATATTCCAAATAACTTTGCAAGACCAGATGCAGTCCCATGTCCATTTCCAGCAGGTAGTTCAGCCATTCTAAAATCATTAGAGTTAACATCATTTTCTTGAAAAGGTTCTGGCATAAAAGCTTTTAAAAAATGTTTGGATTGAAGAGATTTTTTTAAATTTACTAAATCTTCGTTAAGAAGAAAATTAGGTATATATTTAATAAAATCAATTGGAGGTTTAATTGAATCTAATCTATCAAAAGATGTTATAGATGCGCATCGTTTTACTTGCTCATTATTCAGTCCAATATGAAAATCAATATCTAATGGATTTGCTATTTCATCCTTAAAATACTTACCAATAGTTCTTCCATCAATTTTTTTAAATAGCTCTCCTACCAACCAAGCAAAAGTAACTGCATGATATCCTTGAGAAGATCCTGGTGTAACAAAAGGTTTCTGTTTTTCTAAAGCCTTTACATAAATATCCCAATCACCCCAACTAGCCTGCGGAATATCATTTTCAAAACCAAACATACCAGCTCTGTGTGTTAAAAAATCAATAACTTTTGTATTTTCTTTACCGTTACAAGAATATTCGGGCCAATAATGACCAACATTTTGGTTTACATCTAATAGTCCAGCATCAATCAATCGAGAAATACAAATACCTGAAACAGCTTTGGTTACTGAAAAAACATTAACAATTGTATCTTCTTGCCATTCAGAATTTTTATTTTCATCTTTATAACCTCCATAAAGATTAACAACTTCTTTTCCTTTCCACTCCACTGCAACAGATGCACCTAATTCAAAATTAGAATTTAGTTGATGATCAAGAATTTTTCTAAGTTCGGAGAATTTTTCGTCGCAATGACCTTTAAGCATCGTTTAATAATGATCTAATCATTACAATTTTCAAGATCTGACCTACCACATATTTCACAAGTAGAACCATCTTCAAGATTAGCCATTCCTCCACAAGAACCTTTGATTGGTTGATTTTTAAAAATTAGACCAACTGCAAGGCCAGTAAATGCAAAAGCTATAATTAAAAATGACAGTATTAGCTCATTCATAAAAACAAATCATACCATTTATCTGAAAAAACAATATCTTTATCATCGTCATTTTTGTAAATAATCATTGTTGCAATATTGTTGTTATTAGCAATTCTAATTGCATTATTTTTACCCATTGCATTAAATGCTGTTGCATATGCGTCAGCATAGGTAGCTGAATTTTCATTGATTACAGTAACCGATAAAATATCGTTATCAATTGAAGAAAGTGTTTGCGGATTAATAGTATGTGTTATTTTATTTCCGTCATTATCTAATTTGAAGTTTCTATATTCACCAGACGTAGCAATAGCAAGAAAATTATGATTTTTATTATTAATTGTTGTGGTTGAACTATTAACATTGGATAAAGGATTTTGTATCCCAACATTCCATGGTTTACCATTTTTTTTACCACTTATTATTAATTCTCCTCCAATATCAATTAAATGATTATTTAAATTATTATTAGATAGATAATCATGAATTTTTTGTACAGCATAACCTTTAGCAATTGATGATAAGTCAAACCAATTATCAGAGTATCTAATAAGTGAGTTATTTGTTTCATCTAGTCGATATGTTGATGGTTTTTTTTGAAGTGGATTTATACCAAAATCTGGCGCAAATCCTAAATTACTAGAAATTTTACCTAACATTATGTTGTAATATCCTTCAGAAACAGACTCAACACTTTTGGCAATTTTTAAAATATTAAAAAGGTCATCTGAAACAAATTGATATTCATTAAAATTAATATTAATTTTTGAGATCTCGGATTCAGATTTGTAGTTTGAGGCTACATAATCCACCTCATAAATAATTTTTTTTATTGAATCCTTGTGATTATCTGCGATGTATTCAGGAGACGATACAGACCAGGTAGTTCCGTAAGCTTTACCTGATATTACATATAATGAATTCGAATTATGATTGTATGCAACAAATATTAAAACTATTCCTGCAAATAGCGCCAATACTTTTGATAAAAAATATCTAGTCACAGTAATTTTAATTAGCCGCCAAAGTCATCTAAAGCAATATTTTCAGGCTCAACGCCTAAATTAATTAACATATCAATTACTGCCTTATTCATCATTGGTGGACCACACATATAGTATTCACAATCTTCAGGAGCATCATGACTTTTTAGGTAATTTTCATATAGAACATTATGAATAAAACCAGTTTCTCCATCCCAGTCATCTTCTGGTAGTGGGTCGGATAATGCTACATGCCATTCAAAGTTGTCATATTTCTTTGCTAATTCATCAAATTCATTTACATAAAACATCTCTTTGAGACTTCTAGCTCCATACCAGAATGTAATCTTCCTATTGGTATTAATTCTTAGTAATTGATCAAATATATGAGATCTCATGGGTGCCATGCCTGCTCCACCACCGACAAAAACCATTTCAGCATCGGTTTCTTTAGCAAAGAACTCACCAAATGGACCAAAAACTTTAACTTTATCTCCTGGTTTAAGACCAAAAGTCCAGGAGGACATTAATCCGGGTGGAACATCTTGACCAGGAGGTGGCGAAGCAATCCTTATATTAAATTTAATAATACCTTTTTCTTCAGGATAATTAGCCATTGAGTAAGCCCTAATAACAGGTTCTCTAGTAGATGATTTGTTGTCCCAAATCTTAAATCTATCCCAATCTTCGTGATACTCTTTGTCAATATCAAAATCTTTATAATCAAGATCATATGCAGGCGCTTCGAGTTGAACATATCCACCTGCTCTAAAATCTACATTTTCACCCTCTGGCAACTTAAGAACCAATTCTTTGATAAAAGTTGCAACATTCTCATTTGATATTACTTCACACTCCCATTCTTTAACACCAAAAACATCTTCAGGTACTGCAATTTTTAAGTCATTTTTTACTGGCACTTGGCATGACAATCTCCAACCATCTTTTTGTTGTGTTGAGTTAAAGTGTGACTCTTCAGCAGCTAATATAGACCCTCCTCCTTCAAAGACTTGGCACTTACACTGACTACATGTTCCACCACCACCACAGGCAGAAGCTAGAAATATATTATTATCAGCTAATGTTTGTAAAAGTTTAGCGCCAGCTGGGACTACAATCGGGTTATTTGCATCCCCATTAATTTCAATTGCAACATTACCGGTTGATACGAGTTTTGATCTTGCAAAAATAATAACAAGAACAAGTAAAATAATAATTCCACTAAAAGCTGTAACTCCTAAAATTAAATCAATACTCATACTAAAGTGAAATTCCTCCAAATGACATAAATCCAAAACTCATTAATCCCACGATAATAAAAGTTGTACCTAGCCCTTTTAATCCGTCAGGTATATCAGAGTACTTTAGCTTTTCTCTTATACCGGCCAATACAACAATAGCTAATGCCCATCCAAAACCAGCACCAAATCCATATACTATGCTTTCTACAAACATTAAATCTTTTTCAACCATGAACAGTGAAGCTCCTAATATTGCACAATTCACCGTAATAAGTGGTAAAAATTGACCAAGTGCATTATACAAAGCAGGCACATATTTATCTAAAAACATTTCTAAAATTTGCACGCTTGCAGCTATGACACCGATATAACTTATCAGCTCAACAAATTCTAAATTTGAACCTTCTATACCGATCCAAGTTAAAGCATCTTCTCTTAATATATAGTTATAAATTAAGTTATTTAAAGGGACCGTAATTAAGCAGACTACTATAACTGCAATTCCTAAACCAAAAGCTGCATCAATTTTTTTTGATATAGCAATGAATGTACACATTCCTAAAAAAAGAGATAAAGCTATATTCTCTATAAAAACAGTTGTTATAAATATACTTAAATAATGTTCAAACATTTATTTCTCTTTTTGTTAAATCAGGACTAGTTGAATGTTTTGACACAAAAAAATCATCCTCTTCAATCTGATCAGATCTCAAAGATCTTATTAACCATATAAATAAACCGATAATGATAAAAGAACTTGGTGGAAGCAGAAGTAAGTTATTACCCATGTACCACCCACCGTTGGAAATTAGTGGGAGTATCTCGTAACCAAATAAAGTTCCTGCCCCAAAGAGTTCTCTGATAGTTGCAACTCCAATTAAAATTAAACTATATCCAATACCATTACCCAGGCCATCTAAGAAGCTTAATAGAGGTTTTTGTTTCATGGCAAAAGCTTCAGCACGACCCATTACAATGCAATTAGTAATAATTAAACCCACAAACACAGAAAGCTTTTTACTAGTCTCATAATCGTAAGCTTTTAACAATTCATCAACGACTATTACTAGTGAAGCTATGATTGTCATTTGAACGATAATTCTAATGCTGGAAGGAATATAGTTTCTAATTAAAGATATAAATAAATTTGAAAAAGAAACTACGCTTATTACAGCTGCACACATTACTAGAGTCACAGAAAGATTATTTGTAACTGCCAATGCAGAACAAATACCAAGTATTTGAAGCGTTATTGGATTTTCATCAATAAGAGGTTTTATTATTACATCTTGATACTGTTTAAGATTCATAATCTAACTCTCTTAATAATGATGAATAACCTGACTCACCAAACCAGTAAGCTACCATATTTGATACACCTCTGCTTGTAATGGTTGCCCCAGATAGACCATCAATTTTATATGATGAATCTGAATCGCCCTCTTCAACTTTGCCTTTGATTACAGATAAATTAACTTGATTATCTTTGTATATTTTTTTTCCTCTCCATTGAGCTTTCCATTTTGGATTGTCAACTTCTGCACCTAAGCCAGGAGTTTCTTTATGATCATAAAATTCAATACCCGAAACAGTATTAAAATCATCTTCAATAGAAATATAACCGTATAAAGTTCCCCATAACCCATATCCACGAATTGGTAAAACTAGTTTATCAATACCGCCTAACTCATTCCTTAATATATAAATTTTTCCAACATTTTCTCTATTTTTAATAATCGCAATATCTTCAGATGCTGGAACCTTAGTCGAGAAATTTGGATCTTTTGTGACTAAAATTTGATCGTAATCATCTATATTGAAATTATTATACTCATCCATTGTTAAACCAGTATTAAAGTCAATAAATTTCGACTCTAACTCAGAAAATTGTTCTGCTATAGACGTATTTGGGTCATATATATCAGCAACTTGAAGAATTTTAATTCTTTTATCATTGAGTTTATTTTCTTTTTGAAGATCTCTTAAGCTTACTGCAGAAGTAGAGACTACTAATGAGCAAACTAGACATACTGCAAATGCAACTCCTATAGTTTTAATAATTGATTCATTCATTGAACAAAGCCTTTCTTCTTTTAATGTTAGACATTACAACCATATGATCAATAACAGGCGCTAAAAGATTTGCAAATAGAATTGCCAACATCATTCCCTCAGGGAATGCTGGATTAATAACTCTTATTAGAATAACTGTAACTCCAATTACAATTCCGTATATCCATCTGCCTGTATTAGTTCCAGATCCTGATACTGGTTCTGTAGCCATAAATACCAATCCAAAAGCAAAACTTCCTATAACAGCATGCCAATACCACGGAATAGCAAACATTGGATTAGTATCAGAGCCAACTATATTTAAAAGTGATGACATTAATATCATTCCAACAAAAGTCCCTAAAACAATTCTATAAGATGCAACTTTAGTAACCAATAAAACAGCTAATCCAATCATAATAGCAATGATTGATGTTTCACCAACAGAACCAGGTATATTGCCTAAGAATGCATCCATCCAGGTATATGAACTTGTTATGCCAGCCATCCCACTTTCAGCAGCTACACCAAGAGCCGTTGCACCGCTATAACCTTCAGGAATTATGTTGTAATCTGAAATGCCTGCAACCCAAACTTTATCACCTGATATTTGTGCTGGATAAGCAAAATAAAGAAAAGCTCTGCCAGTTAATGCAGGATTTAAAAAATTTTTACCAGTTCCACCAAATATTTCTTTTCCTATAACCAAACCAAATGATATACCCATAGCAGCTTGCCAAAGAGGTATGTCAGGTGGACAACTTAAAGCAAATAAAACTGTTGAAACAAAAGCACCTTCATTTATCTCATGTTTTCTAATAATTGCAAATAAAGCTTCCCAAGCAATGCCAACAGTGAAAACAACAAAATATATTGGTAAAAAATAGCATGCACCAAACCATAATTTACTAACAAAACTATTTGCATCGTAACCAACAATACTTACGAAATAATGATGCCAATCACCTGTATTTTGTTGATTGATTGATTCTAAATATTCAAGAGAATTAGCTCCAAGGTTATACATACCAAAAAACATTGCAGGAAATGTAGCTAACCAAACTGTAACCATTACTTTTTGAATATCTACAGCATCTCTAACATGTATTGGGTTTTTAGTTTTTTTGCCATATGAGAAGAGTAAATTTTCAATTGCATCAAACAAAGGAAACCACTTAACATATCTGCCATCACTTACAAAGTTTGGTTTAATATCATCAAGATAATTTCTTAAAATTTTCATGATTCTAAATACAGTTTGTTTAAATTATCCATCAAAATTGATGAATAATCATACTTACTTGGACAGACATATGAGCATAATGCCAAATCTTCAGGCACAAGTTCTAACATACCCAAATCAATTGCCATATCAACATCTGATACCACTAATGCTTTTAAGAGCTGTGTAACGAGTATATCCATAGGTATTACTTCCTCGTATGAAGAAATTGGAACTATTGCCCTATTTCCACCTCCGATAGAGGTATTGAATATATATTTGTCTGGTTTAATAAATGATGACAAAAAAACATTTAATTTTGAATGTAATGAAGTGCCTGGCATTAACCAATTCATAAATATTTCATTAACTTCATCTTTAATGACAGATATTTGTGAATCATAATAACCCAAATAATTCATAACACCCTCAGATTCATGACCATGCAAAATGGATCCAGAGATTATTCTGGAATTAGGCTCCACTTTGCCAGCAGTAATTTCGTCAATATTTCCCCCAATTCTAATTTTAAGTAAAGACGGCTCGTAAACTGATGGTCCTCCCAGAGAAATATATTTAGATGTCCTTATTTGATTATTTTCTTTTAAAAAACCTATAGAAATAATATCTTGATAATTGATTGTCCATACGGTTCTATTTAAATTTACAGGATAAATTTTAGATATATGGGTGCTTGATAAGCCAGATGGATGCGGACCTTTAAATTGATAATAATTGATCTTATCATTTGATGTATCAAAATTATCATTTTGATAGGACAGATTTAAATCACAATCGAATAAATTCGATATAACATCTAAACCTATATCAAATTCTAGTTTGTTATGAGAAATTATTTCAATGGGGTCTATTGAAAGTGGATTGCTGTCGCAACAGTTTATAAAAACTGCATTTGGAGTATCGCTTATCCCAGGTGTTCTATTAAAGGGTCTTGTTCTGAAGGCATTCCACAATCCAGAATCAATAAGACTTTTTTTAATTTCATCAGGAGATTTACCTATTTCAAAACTTATAAATTCTTCATTATCTTCAATTTCAATTTCAATCGATAAAAATTTTCTTTTATCGCCCCTATTAATGTTCTTTACAATACCACCTGCAGGTGATGTAAAAAAAACACCAATATTTTTTTTATCCTCAAAAATTTTTTGACCAACTTTAACTGAATCTCCCTCTTTAACTAACATAGTTGGTTTCATGCCAATAAAATCATTAGACAATAGTGCTACAGACGAAACTTTAGGTTCGTCGGAGATTGTATTTATAGGCGAGCCTGATATTGGTAAATCAAGACCTTTTGATATTTTTATCACTTTTTGTGTGCCTTTATAAAGTTACGTTTGAAACAATAAAAAACAATAGAATTATAAGGCTAAAGCGCCTAGGATTCTACGTTTTTAACTAATTGGTTTAGGTAATCTTGGGAGATCAATCTTAGCTACTTTTTTAGCTAAACTAATTACTTGTTTAGTATATCCATACTCATTGTCGTACCAACAATAAAGAGTAACTCTTTTATCATTTGTTATTGTTGCTTGAGAGTCAATTATTGTTGCAAATGGTGACGAATAAAAATCAGTAGAAACTATTTCTGAAGAATTTACATACCCAATTATCTCTCTATATTTTGAATGAAAAGCTATAGATCTAAGATAATCGTTAACTGAATCAACAGTCACTTTTTGATTTAATTCTAACGATAATATTGCAAGACTGACGTTTGGAGTTGGAACACGAATAGCATTACCGGTTAATTTACCTTTAAGTTCAGGCAAAGCTTTTGCAACAGCATTTACAGCTCCAGTTGATGTAATAACCATATTTAATGGAGCACCTCTGCCTCGCCTATCTTTTTTATGAAAATTATCAATTAGATTTTGATCATTTGTATAGGCATGAACTGTTTCAATATGACCACCATTTATACCATACTCATCATTTATAGTTTTTAAAACTGGAACAATAGCATTAGTTGTACAAGATGCCGCAGAAATGAGTTGATCTTTTTCATCAAGAATAGCGTCATTTATTCCATAGACAATATTTTTGATATCACCTTTAGCAGGCGCAGTTAAAATGACCTTTGAGGCTCCTGAGTTAATATGAACAGATAATGCTTCTTCATCTCTCCAAATACCAGTATTATCAATAACAACTGGATCTTTTATATCGTGGTCTGCATATTTAACTTTTTCAGGACTTGAGGCATATATTATCTTTACTGGATTTCCATTTATTACCAAAGATGAATTTTCTTCATCAACTCTAACTGTGCCGTCGAAGGGTCCATGAACTGAATCTTTTGTTAATAAACTAGCCCTTTTAAAAATATCATCGTCAGTTGCTTTTCTTATAACAATGGCTCTGAGCTTAAAATAATTACCAGGTCCAGTTGTTTGTGTCATCATTCTTGCAACAAGTCTTCCAATTCTACCAAAACCATACAAAACAATATTGGCTGGTTCTGATGGTCGATTTGAATTTTTATTTATAACAGACTTTAATTCATCGTCAATATAACTTTGAATTTTTGAATCATCTTTCTTTATTTCATCAAAAAAAGGACATTTAACCGCAATTTCACCAACATCTATTTCACAATCAGCTAAATTTAGTGTTTGAATATATTTTAATATTGGATAAGTTTCTAATTCACTCAATTCATTATTATCAGATTGTCTAGCAAAGCGATGCGCTTTCATAATTGCAACTGGCGATTCATTTACTAGAGATTTGCCATAAATCAGAATATTTATACCATTCCTATATAAAGAGCCTATTATAGGAACCATAAGTTCCGCTAAACCTTCTCTCCACTTCCAATCTCCAAAAGAATCTTCAGGTAAAATCCTTTTTTGTCTTTTTGTTGACTGAAGATTGATATCCCTGTTATCACTCATGATTTGATTATAGATTGTTTAATGAAATTCCAAAATAAACTAAGATGAAAAAGTTTTAAGATGATAATCAGCATTTCCAAATAATGCATCAATCGAGATCATTTTCTTTAAATAGTGCCCAATCATCAATTCTTCGCTAACACCCATTCCTCCATGAAGCTGAACAGCTTCTTTTGCAGATAGTTTGCCTGATTTCCCAATATAAGATTTGAGCGCTGAAACGTGTTTATACATTTCTTCAGAGCCATTATTGACTTCGAGCATTGCTTTTATGAGTAATGATTTTGCTAACTCTGATTCAATAAACATATCAACCATTCTATGTTGAAGAACTTGAAAGTTAGATATAGGTTGTCCAAATTGTTCCCTACCTTTCGTATATTCAAGAGTTTTATGATAGCAAGATTCCATTAATCCAACTGCTTCAGCACTTATGCACAAAGTAGCAAGATTAATTGTTTCCTTAATCAGAGATTCAGCCTCATCACCAGATGATAATATATTAGAAGCATCAAGTTTTACGTTTTCAAACGAAATCTCTGAACATGATTGACCATCAACTGTTGAGTATGAATTTATCGAAACACCTTCAGCATTAGAATCCATAATAACAAGATTTAATTCATTATCTTTTTTGCATGTGACAATCAAATTATCAGCGTTAGAAGCGTTTAATACTAAAGTTTTGGCACCATTAAGAATATTATCTGAATCTAATGAAGTATTGGGTGTTAAATAATCATAACTTTTATCAACCTCAGCGTAAGCAAGGGAAATATGTTTTTCACCTTGACAAATTTTATCAATAATATCTTTTTTATTTGAATAAGATGACTTATCTATTAATGTGCCTGATAGAACAACAGTTGCTAGATATGGCTCAATTACAAGAGCTTTACCAAATTCTTCAAATAAAATTGAAAGTTCGATAGCGCCAAAACCTAATCCACCTGAGTCTTCAGAAAATGGCATAGATAACCATCCTTGATCTGCGAATAATTTCCAAACATTTGGATCAAAGTCATTTGACGACTTTACAATATCTTCTCTTTTATAAAAATCATATTCAG
The DNA here is from genome assembly GCA_902631785.1 of uncultured SAR86 cluster bacterium. GTDB lineage: Bacteria > Pseudomonadota > Gammaproteobacteria > Magnimaribacterales > D2472 > SAR86A. Next base: position 76,529 of record CACOZT010000002.1, on the reverse strand, counting down.
ATTCACAGAATTTCTGGATCTGTTCACGAAGCATTGTTTGTTCTTCGTTATAATTTAAATTCATTATTAGACACCTAAAACAAACTTAGAGAGAATGTTTTTCTGAATTTCGTTACTTCCACCATATATAGAAGTTTTTCTTAGATTTAAAAATCCAGATAGACCTTCAGCTGCATAATCAGGCCCTGCAGGTTTTTCATTACTTCCATAACCATGAGGTCCTGGATACATTAACGCATATTCTCCAGCAGCTTCAACAAATAATTCTGAAAGATTTTGTTGCATTTCAGTACCTTTTATTTTTAAGATTGATGATTCAGCACCTGGATGACCTCCATTTTCTAATGCTGATAAAAGTCGCAACTCAGTAATTTCAATCGCAGACAATGCTACCTCTAATTCATTAACTTTCTTTTGTAATTCAGCATTATCTAGTTTAGAAATTATGTCTTTTAATCTATTAAGTTGTCTCATAGAAGCTCCAACACCGGCAATACCGAATCTTTCATGAGCAAGTAAAAATTTCGCATACGTCCAACCTTTTCCTTCCTCACCAACAAGATTTTCTACAGGAACTTTTACATCTGTAAAAAATACTGAATTTACTTCATGTTCACCATCTATGGTTATTATAGGTTTCACTTCAATTCCTGGAGTCTTCATGTCTATCAATAGAAATGATATTCCTTCTTGTTTGATACCGCTATTATCAGTCCTTACCAAACAAAAAATCCAATCAGCATTTTGTGCTAATGTAGTCCAAGTCTTAGAACCGTTAACTACATAATGATCACCATCAAGAACTGCTTTTGTTTTGAGTGACGCTAAGTCGGATCCTGATCCTGGCTCAGAGTATCCTTGACACCACCAAGTATTAAAATCAAGGATGTCTGGTAAAAATCTCTCTTTTTGCTCATCATTACCAAAAGTCCATATTACTGGTGCAACCATGCTGACACCAAAAGCTAATAATGGAGGACAACCTGCTAGACCAAATTCTTTATTAAAAATGTATAGTTGTGTTGATGACCATCCAGTACCACCATACTCAACAGGCCAGTTATAACCCATCCAACCTTTCTTTGAGATGGCTTTATGATAATCAATCATATCTTGCTTGGTAAGAGCAATACCATTATCAGTTTTATCTTTCACATGCTTTGGATAGTCATTGGCTAACCAGTCTCTGACTTCATCCCTAAAAGCAATATCTTCCTTACTAAAGTTTATATCCATATTTTTTCTTTATATATTTAAATTGATTGATAGAATAGGCTCTCATTATACACAACTAGATGCTTAAAAATAAACAAAATAATTATCAAAATTATGCTTATTTTATAAAAAAACATTTTGATAAAGCTTCAAATTCAATTTGCCTTCTAACAAAAGATAATTTTGAGTCTAGGTATATCTATAATGAACTATCAATATTATTCGATAAAGATTGTATAAAGCTATTTCCAGAAAATGACATACTACCTTATGATCATTTTTCAACTCCAGAAAAAATTACTAAACAAAGATTTAAGTTAATCAATCAACAAAGTAATAAAAAACATATTTTAATAAGCTCAGTCAAAAATTTATTTGAAATTTACCCTAATAAATACTTTTTTAAGTCAGAAGAAACCTTTTCTATTAATGATGAACTATCAATCAATAATATTGTAAACATTGTTGAAATTTTAAATTATCAAAAGAAAACAAATGTTGAAAATATTAATGAATACTCAGTTAGAGGTGGAATTATAGATATTTTCACTCCTATCTATGAAAATCCACTAAGAATCGAAATTTTTGATGATTATATTGAGTCAATTAGGTTTTTTGATATTGAATCTCAGTTATCAATTGAAAATATCAAAAATTTTTCCATATCTAAAGGCAGCTTATTTAGTCTTGATGAGTTAAAAGTATCATCATTTATCTCTAGATGGCGAGACTATTTTACAAATATCGATGAAAGATATTGCTCTTTATTTCAAAAAATAAAAAATTATGAAATTCCTGAAGGTATAGAAATATATTTCCCCTTTTTTTTCAAAGATACATCAACTTTTTTAGAAATATTTAATAATTATGAATTCATTAAATACGAAGATTTAGACAATGAAATCGATCTGTATGAATCACTTATTAACAACAGATACAAAGATGAGTCTCAAGATTTAAACAGACCATTAATCAAGCCTTCTGATTTATTTTTAAATGTAAAAAATATATTAGATTTTACACAATCTATAAAAAAAATTGATGTTGAAAAAATTAATTATTCATATGAATCTTTTAAAGATATTGAAGAAGGAATCGTTACAGGTGACTTTGACAATAAGAAGATTATATTAATGTCGTCTATCCCATCAGAACTAGAAAAATTAAAAGAAAAATATAAAACTCAAGCATCAGAAATCAAAAATATACATGAAGTAATGAATAATATTTCTATTATGTTCGGCGATATTACAAGACCTATATATATTCAAGATAACAACACGTTTATTTTTCATAAAGAATATATTGATAAATCTGTATATAAAGTAGAAAACTCAAATGCGCGTTCTACAAAAAAAGAGAATTTATCAAAACTATTTAATAAAGACGATTTAGTAATTCATGAGGATTACGGTTTAGGAATATACGATGGTTTAGAGGTTGTAGAAGCCAACAATAAATTTAGTGAGTATCTAAAAATAATTTATGATAAAAACGAAATCTTATATGTTCCACTAAAAAATATACATAAAATCTCAAACTATCATAAAAATAATAATATAAATATTAAAATTGATTCATTGTCATCCAATAAATGGTCAGTTAAAAAATCAAAGGCTAATAAAAGAGTCGTAGATCATGCAGCGGAAATATTAGATATTGAATCGAGAAGAAGTAATGCTAACTCATCAAGTTTAAAGCCAGATAAAGATATATTTTTAAAATTTGAAAATGAATTTCCTTATAATGAAACGCCAGATCAGATTGAGTCTATTTCTTCCATAAAGAAAGATCTATCTTTAATTAAACCAATGAATAGAGTTTTATGTGGAGATGTTGGGTTTGGGAAAACAGAAGTTGCTATGCGATCTTCCTTAATATCTGTTTCTTCAAATAAACAGGTTGTTATTGTTACTCCAAGTACGGTCCTTTGTGATCAGCACTATGATACTTTCATAAAAAGGTTTGAAAATTTTCCAGTTTCTATAAATAAATTAAATAGATTTACGTCGAAAAAAAATAAAGAAAAAATAATCGATGATTTTAATTCTTGTAAAACCGATATATTAATTTGTACTCATATTGTCTTTAACAACAACTTAAGTTTTGAAAATACTGGGCTATTGATAATTGATGAAGAGCATAAATTTGGAATAAAACAAAAAAACTTTATAAAAGACAAACAAGCAAACGTCCATGTATTATATTTGTCAGCTACTCCTATTCCAAGAACAATGAATCTTGTTTTTTCTGGTTTAAAAGATTTTTCTTTTTTACAGACGCCACCAACAAATAGAATCAACATTAAATCTTTTCTTAAAATTCAAACTTCGCAGCTTATCAAAGAGGCTCTTACTAGAGAAAAAGTAAGAGGTGGACAATGTTTTATTGTGCAAAATGACATTGATAAAATGGATAATCTAAAAAAAGAAATTAATAATTTACTCCCCGAATTTAAGGTGTCGATTGCTCACGGAAGACTCTCTAAGAAAGAATTAAGAAATGTCATGAATAACTTTAAAAATGGTGAAATAGATGGTTTGATTTGTACAACAATTATTGAGATGGGATTAGATATACCTAATGCTAATACCATGGTGATAATTAATTCACATAATTTTGGCCTTTCACAACTTCACCAACTACGTGGAAGAGTTGGAAGATCTGAAAAACAAGGTTACTGCTATTTTTTAATTCCAACATTAGATATCCCTAAGCTTTCAAGAAATAGGTTAGATTCTATAATTAAACACTCTAATTTAGGCGAGGGATTTTTAATAGCTGAAGAAGATCTTGAACTTAGAGGTGGTGGAGAAATGTTGGGTGATAAACAAAGTGGTCACATTGATAATATTGGTTTGTCCCTATATTTATCGATGTTGAAAGATGCGATTAATTCTCAAAAAAATATTTATCATCATAAAGATATTGATATTGAGATAAATTTCTACGATTCGGCATACATAAGTGAGGCATATCTGCCCTCTCCTTTAGAGCGATTAAAAATTTATAAAAAATTGAATGAATTAACTAGTTTAGAAGAATTAAAAGCATTAAAAACAAACCTCAAAGATAGATGTGGAAAAATACCAATAGAAACAGAAAATTTAATTGATAATAAAAGATTCCATTTAAAAGTTTTAAATAGTGGTATTAAATCGATCAAATCCAACACTAAGAATACAAATATTGAAATAACTAAGGAAATTAAAGATTCATATTTGGATAAATTAATTAATTTTGCTAAAAAAGATCCTCAAAAATTTCAAATTAACTCAACTAATAAATTCATTTACAAGTATCATGAATTAAATGCTGAGGTAAGAAGACAAAATATAGATAAACTATTGGATGAAATTTTTTAAAAAAATATTTTTATTATTTTTATTTACAAATCTAGTATTTGGTGAAGAAGATAATGTTGAATACAAAATAGAATTAATAGTCTTCAAATATGAAACTATTGAAAGTGATGAAACTTTCAACACAAATTTAGATATATCTGATAAAAATTTAGTCTATTTTACTGATGAAAACTCTTTATTGGCTCAGATGAGTCATAGTAACTTTTCTAATATGTCAAAATTTTATACAAATTTATTTAAAAATAATTTTGATTTAAACTTAAAAAATTTACCTAAACCACTTTACAGAGATAATCCTAATTTATCCGTCTTGAATAATTTAAAAAACAATATTAATAAAGAAAGTAAATATGTCCTTATTGATTCAAAATCTTGGATACAAACTATTCCAGAATATGACTCTTCAAAATACTTAGCATATCAAAGTCAAAATAATTATGGCTTTTTAATAAAATTCTATAAGAAAAGGTTTATGCATATTGATCTCAAGGCATATTTAGGTAATTTAGATGCAAGAAACTCTAAAATCAATATCTTTATAGATGAGGAGAAAAGAATCTTTAATGATGAGATACACTTTTTTGATCACCCCTATTTTGGAGTTGTAGTAGCTATAAGCGAAGTTTAATTACTTGTAATATGCGTTATCAGTAACTGAGTGATCAGTTAGATCTTTAACTGCTTTTACCTCTGGAATTTGCTCAATTAGTGTTTTCTCAATTCCATCTTTAAGAGTTACGTCTACCATTCCACAACCCTGACAACCCCCACCAAATTGAAGAACAGCTATACTTTCGTCACTGAATTCAACCAAAGATACTTCACCGCCATGAGATTCAAGCATTGGATTTATTTCGTTATAAATAACATAATTAATTCTATCCTCAACTGGACTTTCCGGAGATATATTCGGAAGTCTTGCATTGGGAGCCTTTATAGTAAGCTGCCCACCAAATGTATCGTTATCAAAATTAACTTCACAATCTTTTAAAAATGGAACACTTCTTTTTTCAATGTTTACGTTTATTAAATCTAAATTTAAAATCATGTCGTCAGGCATTGCCTCATCTGGTTTACAATATGCTAAACAAGTCTCAGCTTTTGGAGTACCTGGATCAGAAATAAAAATTCTTATAGATAGATCTGTTTCATTCTTATCTTGAATTAATTTCGCTAAATATTCTTCAGCAGATTTTGTTATATTAATTACTTTACTCATTCTTTTATGTGGTTATTTAGAATTATAAGTTCTTTTTTAGGAATTAGAAAAAAAGAAGATCTTTCAAATGATCTAAAAAATTTATCATTTATAAGAATAATTCTCCTATTTATTACACTCAATATTGTTTTTATAAGCATAGTTTTGATTATTACAAGCCTATTAATATGAATAAATTTGAAAAGTTTCAGAGTGCCATAAGATTCAAGCATGCCAATAAAATAGCTATAAATATAAGTCCAGCTAATGCATTTAGAAGTCGTTGTGAGTTCGCATATGATAAGAATAATTATGTTATGCATGGCATTAATAAAAAGATTTATATGAAAACCTTCACGGATGCTTCTTTAGAAATTCAGAACATAATGCCAATACTTTTAAATGAGATAAATAATAATAACGAAATTAAAGAAAAACTTTTTCAAATTAACTTTAGATCAAATCAATTAAATAAATTAATGATAACAATGATTTACCACAAAAAAATTGATGAATCATTGATTGCTTTGTTAAATCAAATATCAAAAAATCTTGATATTAACATCATAGTAAGATCAAAAAATTTTGTGCATGGGATAAGGGGTTTGTATTTGGAGGATATGCTTGCTTATAAAAATTTAAAAATTTTTCAGACCGATAATACCTTTACGCAATCAAATAAATATCTTGTTGATAAAATGATATCAAAGGTAATTAATTTTATTGATAATCAAAGAGATCTATTGGAACTATATTGCGGTATTGGTACCTTCACACTCCCATTATCATTTAAGTTTAATAAAATACTTGCAACTGAAAGTAATAGAAAATCAATTAAATGTTTAGAAAAGTCTCTTCAAGAAAATAAAATTTCTAATGTTCATAATGCTAGGTTATCTTCGAATGAAGTTAGTGAACTATTTGATGGAAGAATATTTAATCGTATGAATATGAAAAATATAAATGATTATGATTTTTCACATATTCTTTTAGATCCACCACGATCTGGATTAACTGATGATGTAATTAGTTTGGCATCAAATTTTGAGAACATAATATATGTATCTTGTAATTCTGAAACATATGTAAGAGATATTAAATTACTTGAATCATTTGAAATTGATAAAATAGAATTATTCGATCAATTCCCTAACAAAAATCATTTAGAAATTGTTTCTTTATTAAAGAAAGTTAAATAAGTTATTTAATATCAAAATTGTCAGAAAGTGATTTCATTTCCTTTCTAAGCACAAACATTGCAATCAAATTTGGAATTGATACAAGAGCTACAACAACATAGGCTATGTTCCAAACAACGGTTGTATCAATAACTGCAGCTAAAACAAAACACAATACATAAAAGTTTCTGTACCAAACTACACCCTTCTCGCCAAATATATAGGCAGTTGATCTATCACCGTAATAACACCATGTTATGGATGTTGAGAATGCAAATAATAACAATGCTATGGCCACTAATTTACCTCCATATTGTCCAAGAATTCCTTGAGAGAAGGCTTTAGCAGTTAGTTCTGCAGAACTTACTAGTGATTTACCCTTAATAGTAACTTGATCGGATACTTTTCCATTAATGATTTCAAGTTGACCTGAAAATAAATTATTTTCAACAGAGTCTGAAATTATTATATCTTCTGCTATTGATCGTGAATGAATAACAGTGATGTTATCAGATAATATCCTTCCGTCATCAACGTCCAATGATCCTGTAAATTCTTTTACACTTGAATCAATAAACTGAACGTATTTTGTTAATTCTTTTATATGATCTGGATATAAATACTCACCATCTGTGTTCTTATCATCAGAATAAATTCCATTAAGAATTACCATATCAGTTTTAGAAAAAGTTGTATCAAATTTTTGAGTCCATACTCCACTCGACAAAATAACCAATGCAGTGACACTACAAACAACAATCGTGTCAATAAAGGGTTCAAGAATAGAAACAACGCCTTGATCAATTGATTTATTTTTTGATGAGGCATGAGCGATTGGTGATGAACCTTGGCCAGCTTCATTTGAATATAAGCCTCGAGCAACACCATATTTTAAACTCATAGCAAAACTGGCACCTAAAAACCCTCCAACAGCAGCAGATCCAGTGAAAACTTGAGCGAATATTGCATTAAATGAAGGAATTACATTCTGATAGTTCTCTGCAAGAATTATTAAGGCGCCACCAAAATAAATAATACCCATTATTGGGATAATCTTACTTGCTACAGATGCTATTCTTTTAATTCCACCAATAATAATTATCCAGAGTAATGCACCTAAAAATAATCCTGTAAACAGTTTTGGTACATCAAACTCACTATTCATGACCAAAGCAATATTATTTATTTGAGGCATGTTTCCTGATCCAATAGCAGTAATCATCATTAAGAATGCAAACAAAATAGCAACCCATTTCATATTTAAGCCTTGTTCAATGTAATACATTGGACCACCCGAAATCGAACCATCGTTAAGTGTCGTTCTATATTTATGACCCAAAGTTACTTCAACATATTTGGTGGTCATTCCAAATATAGCAGTAATCCACATCCAGAATATTGCTGCAGGTCCACCTGTCCAGATTGCTAATGCAACACCACCAATATTACCTGTTCCTACGGCACCAGACATTGCAGTTGTAAGTGCCTGAAATCCGGTAGTTTCTCCATCAGACTCAGAATTTTTAGACTTTCCAGACACTATTTTTAATGCACTATTAAAATATTTAAATTGAGGAAATCCTAGATAAATTGTAAAAAAGATACCAGTTCCTATTAAAAGTGCTGGAAACCACCATGATCCACTTAAATTACTATCAAGCAATACTAAAAAAGCATTAAATTGTTCCATATTTTTATTCCGAATATTTTTCGACTAAGTCAGTATATCCACCAATAAGCTTATCATCTATGAAAATTTGTGGAACTGTTCTAGCTTGAGGATTGCGTTCTAACATCTCTTGAAAGATTTTTGGGTCGTCAGCACTATAAACATCATATTTTATTCCTTTTGAATCAAAAAAATTCATTGCCATTACACAATATGAGCAATTTGACCTGGAATATATTTCAACTTTTTTAGTCATAATTTCATTATAATAAAAATATGTCATTATTTAACCTAAAAGATAAATCAATTTTAATTACTGGATCTTCAAGAGGTATTGGAAAAAGTATTGCCCACCAATGTGCTTTACATGGTGCTAAGGTAATTATCTCAAGTAGAAAGTTAGATGTATGCGAAAGTACCGCAGATGAAATTAACACATCTGTTGGTAAAGAAGTAGCCTTCCCTATTTCAGCAAATATTAGTGATGAAGATCAATTAAATAATTTAGTATCTGAAACAAAAGAAAAACTAGGACAGATCGACACTTTGATTTGTAATGCGGCAACAAATCCTTTTATGGGATCAATGCTTGATATGCCATCTGAAAAATTCGATAAGGTCATGAATAATAATATTAAATCTAATCAAGTTTTATGCAATCTTGTGTTACCAGATATGATTGAGCGTGAAGATGGTTCAATTATTATTATATCGAGTATAGCTGCGATTAAAGGCAGTCCAATACTAGGCGCATATAACATAAGTAAAGCAGCTGATGTAATGATTGTTAAAAATATAGCTACTGAATTTGGACATAAAAATATTAGAGCTAATTCAATTGCACCAGGTCTTATAAAAACAGATTTTGCAAAAGCATTATGGGAAAATCCTGATATCTTAAATTCAGTGTTATCTTCAACACCAATGAAAAGAATTGGTGAACCAAATGAAATAGCTGGTGTTGCTGTTATGCTTGCATCTGAAGCAGGTAATTATATTAATGGGCAGACAATAGTTGTTGATGGTGGTACAACTATATCTTGATTGAATTTTTCAATTCACTAAAAAAATAATTTAATACATGTGTTTCATTGATTTGTGGAACACTGAAATAATTATATCGAACATCATTTAATTCGTTTATCAAATTAGATATCTTTAAATTATTAAATTTAGATGAGTTAAATTTTTTATATAAACCTGATAATTCCTCAGATAATAAATTTGATTTAAGTAGAATTTTAAGAAACTCAATTAAATAATTTGTTTTTGTAACAAAATCAATTTCCAAATTTGAAATATTCTTAATTGCTAAATTAGTATCTAGTTTATTTTCAATATAATCAGATATTATTAAAACAAAGTTTTTGAAACTTGAATGTTTGTCATTTTGAATATCTTCAAGAATATTTAATGGTGAAATAAAACTTGGAAAGTGATTTGAATTCAGATCAGAGATTCCATTTTTACTTAGCCAATCATTTAAGGATGATTCAGTTAAATTAGGAATATTTATTACTTGGCATCTACTATAAATAGTTTCAAATAAAGATTTGGGTCTATTAGTTGTAAATATAATGTAGCTGTTAGGTGACGGCTCTTCTAAGGTTTTTAAAATTGCAGCTTGCGACTGTGGATTCATAGTTTCGGCGTTGAATAAAATTACAACTTTATTAAGTGATATAGATGAACTCATGGACAAAAAGTTATTAACATTCCTTTCTCCAAGTTCCTCATCCCAATCTTCTTTTTTTTGTGATTTTCTAAAAGTTATATGTCTTAAAATAATTTTGTCTTTATCAACTATAAATAGATCAGGATGAGAATTAGACTCGATTAAGTCTCGATCAAGGGAGTTAGTTGATTTATTAATTAATAATTTTGCAGCTATTTCATTAGCAAGTAACTTTTTACCAATACCATTTGAGCCATTAATTATTATTCCGTGAGGTAATTTATCAAAATTAATTTTTTGGTATATTTCAAAAAGCCAATTATATTTTTCAATAGTCATTACTACGACTCGATGTGATTAATAATTTTTTGATGAACTTTATCAATGTCTAGAGAGGCATTTATTTTTATAAATCTATCATTATTTTCTTTTGCAATCTTAAGATAACCTTTTCTAACTCTCTCAAAGAAGCTTTTACTAGATGATTCAATTCTATCAATATCATCATTAGTTTTTCGGGCAAAACCCTCTTCAACTGGAATATCTAACAAAATACTGTAATTTGGAACAGGACAATCTGTAAATGTTATAAGTGACTCGATTAAAGGGATAGAAAGCTTTCTACCATAACCTTGATATGCAAGAGAAGCGTCATAAAATCTATCTAGTAATAAATAATCTGATTTACTTTTTTTAATTTTATGTTTAATTAGCTCAGCTCTAGATGCAAACATTAATAAAAGCTCTGCCTCATTTGATAATTCATTAGCTGAATTCAGTAAAATATCTCTTATTTTCTCTCCAGTATTTGTAGATCCAGGCTCCCTATATACCTCAACTAAAAAATGTTTTGATTCAAGATAGTCTTTTAAAAGTCTAAGCTGTGTTGATTTACCAACCCCCTCAATGCCTTCAAATGAAATAATTTTCATTTATTTAGGCCCAGCTGATTGATTTTGTTGAGATGTTCTTCATAAGTCTTAGAAAAGTAATGTGAAGTTGGTGAGTCTGCTACGAAAAATAGGTATTCACCAGGAATTGAATCAATAGATGCATTTATAGAAGAAATTGAAGATATTGATATAGGTGTTGGTGGCAAGCCATTAATCATATACGTATTATATTTATTATTTTTATTAAGAATATCAGATTTTTTTATATCTCCATCAAAATTTGGTAACAAACCATAAATTATTGTTGGATCAGCTTGAAGCTTCATACCTATAGATAATCTTTTAAGGAAAACACTAGCAATTGTAGTTTTTTCCTGATCATTACCTGCTTCTTTTTCAATAATTGAGGCAAGTATCAAAATTTCTTCTTTACTTAATAATGTATCAGTGACTTTGTTTTTTAATTTATTATTTAAAAAATTTTCTAATCTATTATGGCTCTCTTTTAATATTTCGGATGCATTCATGCCTTTTTTATAAAAATATGTATCTGGGTAAAGAATGCCTTCTTTGAATGAAAAATTTGTATCTATACAATCGAGAAAACTACAATCATTTATAAGATATGAATTATTAATTAAGTTTTCAATATCATAAATTGTGAGGCCTTCGTTTATTTTAAATTTATGAGTTACTGTTTCACCAGATTTAATTAGATAGATAATATCTATAATAGACTTATTACCGATCTCATATTCACCAGATTGAAATAAATCCAGATCATTTGTAAAAGAATAGATTTTTAAAAAGAGTTTATTTGCAAAATTTAATGGTAAAAATGAAGAAAAAACTTCATTTATCGTATCGCCCTTTTCAATGTATATAACCTTATCTTTAATATGAGGTTCATGATTGAGAAATGCTGTGTATGGAGCATATATTGATAATAAGAGTAAAAAAGTAAAAATTATTGACGTTCTTATTAAATACATAAAAAATGTTTATATAACAAATGTTATTGTAAACATTTAAAAAAATTTGAAAATTAAATTTTTATGAATTTGAATTTATGTATTCAACAGCTTCATTTACTGTTGAAATTTTTTCAGCGTCCTCATCAGCAATTTCAAGATCAAACTCTTCTTCAAGTGCCATTACAAGCTCAACAGTATCAAGTGAATCTGCTCCAAGGTCATCGACAAATGATGAATCGCTTTCGATTTCTTCAACAGATTTACCCAGTTGATCGCTTACAATTTTTTTGACTCTATCTTCAACACTCATAATATCTCCATTACCCTATATTGAAATTTGACACATTTTACATGTAATAGTTCAAAGTTGCACATTTTTATTAATACATAAGCAAGCCACCATCAATAGAAATGGTTTGACCTGTAATGTATGAAGCTTCATCAGATGCTAAGAATGCAACTAATTTTGCTATATCTTCAGCTTTACCTAGTCGACCTAGTGGAATAGTTTCTTCAATTCGTTGCTTCGCGTCCTCTTCTAAAAAAGATGTCATATCAGTTTCAATAAACCCAGGAGCAATGCAATTCACAGTTATATTTCTAGAGCCTAACTCCTTAGCCAACGATTTGGTAAATCCATTAAGCGCTGACTTTGATGATGAATAATTAACTTGCCCAGGATTTCCCATTAATCCAGATATAGATGAAATATTTATAATTCTTCCTTTTTTATTTTTAATCATATTTTTTACAAATATCTTAGATAAATTAAAAACTCCATTAAGGTTTGTATCAATAACATTATCCCAATCTTCATTCTTCATTCTTAAGAAAATTTGATCTGAAGTAATACCAGCATTATTTATAAGAATATCAGGTAGTAAATTTTCTGATTTTAAAAAATCAAAACACTTCTTAACATCATCTCTCGATGTTACATCAAGCTTTACAGGAATAAGATTTTCAGTTTTAACGTCAAATTTAAATTCATTTCTGGAAGTGCCAACAACTATGTAATCATTTTGAACAAAATATTTAGCAATTGAATTACCAATACCTCTTGATGCTCCAGAAATAAAGACATTACCATTACTCATAATACTTCCTTAATTTTATCAAAAAAATCTGGTGATGAAGTTGAGTAAATGTTATCTATGCCGTTAGCCTTAGCTAGACCAGACAAAACTTTATTTGGACCACATTCAATAACAATTCCGTTATATTTTTTAATATATTCCATCGTATCTATCCACTGGACAGGCATAGTTAGTTGATTTAATAAATTTTTCTTTAATTCATCAATACTTTCTGGAATATTGCTATTAACGTTTTGGATAATTGAATATTCTGGTGGGGCGATTTTAGTTTTATGTAACTCATCATTAAATTTATCAATAGTGTTATTCATTACTTTAGAGTGTGAGGCAACACTTACCTTAAGCTTAATACATTTTTTATGTCCACTTTCTTTTAGACGTTTGACAACCTCATCAACTCCCTCTTCGTTTCCAGAAATTACGATTTGATTGGGCGAATTAAGGTTTGCAGGTGCGACTATAGTGTTTATATCATTTTCAACTTCAATGCATATATCTCTTATTATTTTGATATCAGTATTTAAAACTGCGCACATCGCTCCTTTTGGGCACTTTTCCATGAGTTTGCCTCTTTTATGGACTAGTGAGATTCCTTCGAGCAACGAAATAGAATTTGCAGCAACTAATGCGCTATATTCTCCAAGGGAGTGTCCACATAAAAGATTGAGTTTTAAATCAAGCTCTTTAGAGATATGGTAAAAATCTAAAATCGAGGATAAAAGAATTGCAGGCTGAGTCACTGAAGTTCTGTTTAAATCCTCTACAGGTCCGTTTTCTATAATATCTAATAGATTAAATCCAAGCATATTAGTTATATCTTTTTCGTATGAATTGAGTAAATTTATGGAATGATTATTAAGCATTCCAAGTGATTGAGAACCTTGTCCTGGAAAGAGAATACTTATATGCCTAGGCATAACTATGATGTTACTTCTTCTGACTCTTCTTTGATAGGTTTTCTTAGATCTTTAATCAATCTACCTTTATAAAAACCATCTTTTGTCATTTGATGACGTAAATGTTTTTCTCCAGAAACTGGATCAATTGATAAAGTTTTAGACTTTAAAGCATCATGAGATCTCCTTTGACCTCTTCTAGACCTAGTAACTTTACTTTTTTGTACTGCCATAATATGCCCTAAAAAACGCTATCCTATCAAAATTTTATAGATAATAACAGCAAATTTATTCGAGATTTTTGAGCATTTCTTTAAATTCAAGAGGGAGTTTTGATTCAACATTGATTTTTTTGTTATCTAGATCAAAAAAAGATATTTCTTTTGCATGAAGCGCTATTTTATATTTTCCAATTTTTAATGATTTATCAAAATCTTTATCGCCATATTTTTGATCAAAAAGAATAGGATGCTTTATTTTTGCTGCATGAATTCTAATTTGATGAGTCCTTCCAGTATCTATCTCTACATCAACAAATGAAGTATTTTTTAATCTCTTTTGTAAAATAAATTTTGAAGATGCAATTTTAGAGTTTGAGGTTGAGTTTTTGTACACCGGTATGTCTACACTAATATTTTGTTTAAGTTTGCCTTTAAGTATTGTTGAATAAACTTTTCTAACACATTTTTTTGATAAATTTTCACCAAAATGTTTAACAGCTTTTTTATTTTTAGCAAATACGATGCAGCCTGATGTTGATTTATCTAATCTATGGCATAAATCAATATTTTCACCATATTTTTTTCTAAATATATCAATCAAACCAAAAGATTGTTTAGAGCCTCCATGAACAGAAATATCATTTCTTTTATTGGCAACTATAAAGTTTTCATTTTCGTAAAGTATGTTTTGTGTATGTTTTAAAATTTCTTCAGATTCAATTTTTTTAGGTTTTTTATCAGAGACCTCGAGATTAGGAGGAATACGTATTAAATCATTTAATTTAAGTTTATAACTTGGTTTTTTTCTTGAAGAATTTACTCTTACCTCACCTTTTCTAATAATATTATAAATTTTACTTTTAGGGACTGAGTTAAATAAAGATATTAAAAAATTATCAATCCTTCTACCTTCATTCTCTTCGTTTATGGCTATTTTTTTGACAGTCATGATACAAATCTATAGGATATATACCTAAATAACTAGGTTTACCTAGTAAATTAACAAAGAAAGATAAATACAACAGTTATATATTAAAGCTCCTAACAGAGCTAATCACGTAAGCATAATAGATAGTAAGACTTACTGATAAACGCTTAAATTAAGCATACTGCTGAATTATCTTCCTATTTAGGGAGAAAAAATGAAAAGAATACTAATTAACTCATCTTACGGTGATGAACTGCGGGTTGCCCTTGTAGATGGTGCTAAGCTTTATGATTTTGATACAGAATCACCTGAAAAAATACTTTTAAAAGGAAGTGTATTTAAAGCTACTGTATCAAGAATAGAATCAAGCCTAGATGCAGCATTTGTGAACTTTGGTTCAGAGAGACATGGTTTTTTACCCTTGAAAGATCTTTCAAATCAATACTACAAAAAGGATAAAAAAGGAAAATTTATTTGTACACTTGAAGAAGGTCAAGAAATCATTGTTCAGGTTACAAAAGAAGAAAGAGGAACAAAAGGAGCTGCACTTACAACCCAAATAGGTCTAGCCGGGAGATTTTTAGTCTTAATTCCTAACTCATCTCGTTCAGGTGGTATTTCTAGAAGAATAGGTGGAGAAGAGAGAGATCAAATAAAAAATATTCTAGAAAAATTGAATATTCCTGAAAACATGAGCGCAATAGTAAGAACTAATGGATTAGGTAGAACTGTTGAAGAGTTAAGTTTAGATTTAGCATACCTATTGGCTTTATGGGATGAGATTAATAACACTATTCCTAATGCCACCTCGCCATCTCTAATTTATAGAGACGATAAATTAATTGTCAGAGTTGTTAGAGATTATTTTAAAGAAGATATTGAAGAAATTTTAATTGACGATAAAGAAATTTTTAACGAAGCTAAAGAATTTATAGAAGCTGTAATTCCTGATCATTCAGAAAAGGTTAAGTTCTATGATGAAGAAATTCCACTATTTAATAGATACCAAATAGAATCGCAAATAGAGCTAGCTTTTCAAAGAGAGATATCACTAAGTTCAGGTGGATCCATTGTAATTGATCCAACCGAGGCAATGACAACAATTGATGTAAATTCAGCAAGATCAACGAAAGGTAAAGATATTGAAGAAACAGCTTTCAAAACTAATATAGAAGCAGCAAAAGAAGTCGCAAGACAGCTTAGGCTTAGAGATGTCGGTGGTCTTGTAGTCATAGATTTTATTGATATGACAAATGAAGATAATCAAAATAAAGTTGAATCAGCATTTAGAAAAGCTATATATTCTGATAGAGCTAGAGTGCAAATTTCAAATATATCCAGATTTGGTCTTTTAGAAATATCAAGACAACGTCTTCGCCCTTCTCTGAACGAATCTTATGATATTGAACATGTTTTAGTTAGAGGCCCGAGATCATTAGGATTGTCTATTCTTCGAATAGTTGGAGAAGATGCCGCTAAAGATAATACTGGCGAAATTCACGTTTATGTACCATCAGATGTTGCTAGCTACCTTTTAAATGAAAAGAGATATGACATTATTAGTATTGAAAAAACAAACAAGGTAAAAGTTCTTGTTATTGCTGATCCATACAAATCACGACCATATTACAAAGTTGTAAGAATCAAAGGTTCTGATGTAAAAAACACAGATTCATATAAATTAACTCCTGATAGTCCAGAACCCAACATTAATTGGAGAGATGCAAATAATCAATCCAAGACAATGAAGCCATTAGTGGATGGCATTAAACCGCCTAAAATGCCTAAAACTAAAAAAGCTGGCCTGATGAAATGGCTTAAATCTATAACTGGTATTGAGGTCGAAGAAGTTAAACAAAAGAAAAAACCACAAAGAAAGTACAGAAAGAAAAACAACACACCAAGGAATAAAGTAAATAAAAATAAAAACTTTAACAACAAAACTAATAAATCTGATAAAAATAATAAAAGTACTTCAAATAAAAAATCTAAGAGCTCTTATGTCAAAAAAAATCCTATTAATAAAAAAACTAAAACTAAAGAATCAAATAATAATGAATCCATAAAACATGATTCTAATAAAGAAGTTCAAAACAAAACAAAAGAGCCAGTAATGAAAGAAATTGTTAAAGATAAAAAGCCAAAAAAAGATATTCCTCTTCGCGCTAAGAATGATCCTCGACAAAGGAGTTAATTAACAAGCCCGATAAGCTTGTTGTTGGAGGAACATATGGTAATTCATTGTATTTATACCAATTAGCTTCTACGATTTCAGTTTCATCAACTTTTATTTCACCTGACTCATATTCGCATGAAAAACCTAACATCAGTTGTGATGGAAACGGCCAGGGTTGGCTTCCGAAATATTTAAGATTGTTTACTTTAATATTTACTTCTTCTAATACCTCTCGCTTTACCGTTTCTTCAGCAGATTCAGATACTTCTACAAAGCCAGCTAATACACTATAAAGACCCTCAGGAAATAAATTATTTCTTGCTAATAAAATTTCATCTCCTTTAGTTACCATTGCTAATACGCAAGGAGCTATTGAAGGATATATCATTGTGGATGTTGTTGGACATATCAATGACTCCTCATTTTTATCAAATTTATTTAACTCTCCAGAATAGCCAGAATATTTATTACTCCTCAGCCAATGTAATAATTGATTCGCCCTCCCCATTAAAATGATATCTTCAGGTTTTGAGATTGCTAATAAATGCCTAGTATCATATTCAACAAGTGATTTATATCCCACATTAATATCATTTTCACAATTTGAAATATCAATGGCATAAACTTTGTTTTCAGATTCAGCTATTCCAACAACTAACGAATTTTCTATATCAATATTCAAATAGCTACTATCAAGTAGAAAAGTTTTTAAATCAGGTTCGAACATTATTTTATTGTTTTTAAATACAATAAAATAATTCCTTTCGTTAACATTTATTTCTAAAAATCTTTTAAAATGCATATTAATTAAGTTTAAAATGTCCTTATGTTCAATGAAATACAAAAATTATTTCTAGGGAATGCCCCTGGGTGGTACAAGTCTACCATAATAGGCTTTCTAGTTATTAATCCACCATTATTAATGATACTTAATTCTATGGGATTAGATGGAAATTTCATTATTGGATGGGTTTTTTTATTACAATTTATTTTTACATTAGCATTGGCTCTAAAATGCTATCCGCTTCAGCCTGGTGGTTTGCTTGCTTTAGAAGCAATTGTTATGGGCTTAACTTCAACAAAATCTGTGTTTCACGAAATTGAAAATAACTTAGAAGTAATTCTGCTTTTAGTTTTCATGGTTGCGGGAATTTATTTTATGAAAAATTTAATGTTAACAATTTTTACAAAATTATTGTTAAGCATTAGATCAAAAACATTATTATCACTTTTATTTTGTATTTCTGCTGCAGTTTTATCTGCTTTTCTTGACGCTCTTACAGTCACTGCAGTTTTAATTGGAGTAACTATTGGTTTTTATAGAATTTACCATGCCGTTGCATCAGGTAGTTCATTTTCAGATGAGACTCATGACTTCCATAACAATCAATCAATAAATACTTTAAAGTTAGAAGAGCTAGAGGATTTTAAAGCATTTTTAAGAGATCTTGTTATGCATGGTGCAGTTGGTACTGCCCTTGGTGGAGTTTGTACATTAGTTGGTGAACCTCAAAATCTACTAATTGCAACAATAGCCGGATGGGAGTTTGTAGAGTTCTTTTTGAGAATGGCACCTATAACAATGCCTGTTTTTGTTGCAGGTATTTTTACATGTTTTATGATTGAAAAATTTGCTATTGCTGGTTTTGGAAATCAGTTACCACCTAATATAAGAAAAATCTTTAATGATTATTCTGTATATAGAGAAGAAAATATTACAGCAAAAGATAGAGCTGAGCTTTTTGTTGAATCTCTTGTAGCTATCTTTCTAGTTATCGCTCTTGGTCTTCATTTAGCTGCTGTTGGGTTAATTGGATTAAGCGTAATAATTCTATTAACAGCATTTAAAGGAATTACTGAGGAGCATCATTTAGGTGAAGCATTCCATGAGGCATTGCCATTTACAGCTTTACTTGCTGTTTTTTTTGCTATTGTAAGTGTTATTCATGATCAACATCTCTTCTCACCAGTTATTGATTATGTTCTATCTCAGGATCCTTCGACTCAACCTTCATTGTTTTTTGTTGCAAATGGTTTTCTTTCAGCAATAAGTGACAATGTTTTTGTTGCAACTATCTATATTAACGAGGTAAAAACTGCATTTGATAATGGAGTCATTACTGAAACTCAATTCAATAATCTTGCTATTGCAATAAATACAGGTACAAATATCCCAAGCGTTGCTACACCTAATGGCCAAGCTGCGTTTTTATTTTTGTTAACATCTTCTCTTGCACCACTTATAAATCTCTCGTATTTAAGAATGGTATACATGGCATTACCATATACTGTAGTTTTATCAATTGTTGGATATACAGCTATAAATATATTTCTTTGATGGAAACGTTTGATAGGCAGTTTTGTGTCGCTCCAATGATGCAATATACCGATATGCATGATCGTTATTTGCTGCGTTTAATATCTAAAAGGGTCTTTTTATATACCGAAATGATTGCCACAGGTTCATTAATATTTGGTAAATGTTTTAATCAATTAGAATTTAACACTGAGGAACATCCAGTTGGAGTTCAATTAGGAGGTTCCAATATATCTGATCTTATTGAGTGCTCAAAAAAATGTGAACAGTTTGGATATGATGAAATAAATCTAAATGTTGGATGTCCATCTGATAGAGTTCAAAAAGGAAAATTTGGCGCTTGTTTAATGCTTGAACCTGATTTAGTAGCAGAATGTTTAGCTGCTATGAAAAATTCAGTTAATATTCCTGTTTCAATAAAATGCCGACTTGGTGTCGATAATCACGAAGAGTATGAATTTCTTTACAATTTTGTTTCAATTGTTAAACAGTCTGGGGTTAAAGTTTTTATAATTCATGCAAGAAATGGTATTTTAAAAGGACTTAGTCCACGTCAAAATAGAAATATTCCACCCTTAAAATATGATTATGTATATAGATTAAAAAAAGACTTTCCCGATCTTGAGATAATAATTAATGGTGGAATTAAAAATCTCGATGATTCACAAATGCATTTAGAAAAAGTTGATGGAGTTATGATTGGAAGAGCGGCCTACGATAATCCATTCATGTTAAAAGATATCGAGCCTAGATTTTACAATGTTGATTCATCAACCAATTCAAAAAAAGAAGTACTGAATCAATATTTAGAATATGTTGAAAGACAGATCCACAATGGGCACAATTTAAGCAGAATGATGAAACATTTGTTTGGCTTATCAAGGGGAGATAAGTATGCAAAATCCTTCAGATTAAAAATCTTAGAAATTATTAAAGAAAATAATTTAAAAAATCATAAAAATGAGCTTAAAGAACTTTTAGTCTATTAGAAAATCTTCCATATCATCAATAAAGTCATCCTGAACATCTATTCCGTCTGCAATTTCATAATTTAACGATTGAATATATGCATCTTTTACAAATGAATATTTATCACCTGATAACAGAGATTCTACATCAAGCAGCCTTTCTCGTGTTTCAATTGCATCAATTGTTTTAAGAGCAATGTTAACATCGGTATCAGTCATATGAAACGTAACTGAGGAAAATGACGATACAGGCCTACTGAGAGTATCTCTTAAAGTTGAGGGCCCTAATCCAGGCAACATTATATAGGGGCCTTGGCCAACTCCCCATACAGCAAGTGTTTGACCAAAATCTTCTTCATGCCTCTCTAAACCTATTTTAGAAGCTACATCTATAAATCCACCCAAACCGATTGTTGAATTTATAATAAATCTAGAAATATCATTTATTGATTTTTTTGGTTTACCCTGTAGTAACTGATTTATTGAAGTTTCTACATCCTCAAGATTGTTAAAGAAATTTGAAACTCCATTCTTTACTTTAGGAGGAAATTTTGAATAAGTCTTAGCTATTGGCCTAAGAATTTTTTCATCTAACTTTTCGTTGAATTCGAAAGTTTTTCTATTAAAATTTTCATACGGATCTCTGACCTCATCTGCAGATAGATAATTTATAAAAAATATAACAGAGAAAAAATAAAAATATTTCACAATTAATTATACATCCGACAAAATTACTTTAGATATTTGCTCTGTTATAGAAGAATTATAATCTAAATTAAAATCATGTAGATTAGTATCAAATTCATAAGTACCAAGATGATTTATCTTATTGGTAACAAAGAATTTATTATCTATATCTTCTACATTAAAGATATTGTTACAGATGTAACCAAAAATTTTGACGTCTAATTTTTTCAACATTGTTACAGTTTTTTGCAAATCTGAAATTGCTAATTTATTTGGTGTTGTAATTAATATAAATTTATCTACAACCAATTCTTTAAAAATAGTTAAATAGACGTCTCCGGTTCCGGGAGGCATATCAATAAATAAGTAATCTAATTCACCCCATTGAGTATCATTTATTAATTTCTTGATAGCGCCACTAAGCATAGGTCCTCTCCAAACAGCTGCATCCTCATAATTCAAGATGTTTCCCATTGAAACAATCTTTATGTCGTTGTGTAAAGCTGGCTTAATTCCTTTAGATGTTATTTCATTTTTTGTGTCGAGATTAAATAATATATTTTGATTTGGACCATAAACATCAGCATCTAGTATCCCAATTTTTTTATCTTTGGATAGAGTTAATGCTAAAGAGGCTGTAATTGAACTTTTTCCAACTCCACCTTTAGCTGAACCAAATGCAATAATTTTTTTAATAGCCATATTAATTAATATTTTCACATATAATACAGATAATAAATGGACAATTCTAAAAAAACCAAGAGAAAAATACTTGTTACACAAGCATTGCCTTATGCAAATGCCCCTCTTCATTTAGGTCACATTCTTGAAGCTGTTCAAACTGATATTTGGTCAAGATTTCATAATCTCAATGGTAATGAATGTTTATTCTTTTGTGCTGATGACACACACGGCACCCCAGTAATGTTAAAAGCCAATGAGATGGGTATTAAACCTGAAAAATTAATTGATGATGTCTATAAAGACCATAAATCAACTTATGAAATTTATGGAATAAATTTTACAAATTTTTATACGACTCACAGTGATGAAAATAAAAAATACTCAGAATATATATATGAGTGTGCAAAAAATAATAATTTAATTTCTAAATCAAATATTCAACAATATTATGACGAAAAAGAAGAAATGTTTCTCTCTGATAGATATATTAAAGGGACATGTCCGAAATGTGATGCAGAAAATCAAAATGGTGATAATTGTGGTGTATGTGGAGCATCTTATAATGTTCTTGATATAAAAAATCCTATCTCCATCGTTTCTAATACTGTTCCAATTAAAAAAGAAAGTGAGCATATATTTTTTGATCTTCCTCAAAAAAATGAAATGTTAAAAATATTTTTAAAAGATGTCGATTTACAAAAATCGATTAAAAATAAATTAAATGAATGGCTTAATGAGGATCTAAAAAAATGGGATATTTCGAGAGATGCACCCTATTTTGGTTTTGAAATACCAGGTGAAAAAGACAAATATTTCTATGTATGGGTTGATGCACCAATTGGTTATATAGCTTCAATAGCTAACTGGGCTGATAAAAATAATATTAATATGGAAGATTTATGGTCTGAAAATTCAAATTATGAAATTTATCACTTTATAGGAAAGGATATTGCTTACTTTCATGGATTATTTTGGCCTGCGCTTTTAAGTGCAGCAAGTTTTAAATTGCCAAATGGTATAAATGTACATGGTTTTTTAACAATTAATGGTGAAAAAATGTCTAAATCGAAAGGCACAGGTATATTAGCAAAAGAATTTGCAGATATTACTAATCCAGAGACATTGAGATATTACTTTGCTGCAAAGCTAAATAATAAAGTTGAGGACATAGATTTAAATTTTGAAGATTATGTTCAAAGAATCAATTCTGACTTAGTTGGTAAATATCTAAATATTGCATCAAGATCTGCATCATTTTTAAAAAAGAATAAAAATATTTTGTCTGACAATATTAACAACGTTGTAATTAATAATTTAATTTTAAAAAAGAATGAAGTGATTTCATTATATGAAACTAAGGAATACTCTAAATTAGTAAGAGTTATAATGGATTTGGCTGATGATGTTAATAAGTATATTAATGATCAAACTCCTTGGAAAAAAGATATTGATGAAGCAATTGAAATTGCATCCACAGCTGTAAATGCATTCTATATACTGTCAGTATATCTTCATCCAATAATACCAAACATTACTAATGAAGCTTTCGAATTCTTAAATATTAAGAAAATTTCTTTTTTTGATGTTGAGAAAACAAATATTAAACAAATAAATGACTATAAACCATTGCTAAATAGACTCGAACAAATAATAATTCCTGAGGAAGAAGATATGGATAATGTAAATCTAATTAATATCGATCAATTTTCAGCTGTTGACTTAAGAGTGGCTAAAATTGTTAAAGCAGAACATGTTGAAGGAGCTGATAAACTTCTGCAACTGACATTAGATGTTGGAGATCTTGGACAAAGAAATGTATTTGCAGGAATTAAAAGCGCTTACGATCCTGAAGATCTTACTGATAGACATATTGTATTAGTTAATAATTTAGAACCTAGAAAAATGAAATTTGGTATATCCGAAGGTATGGTACTTGCGTCAAGTAATGATGACGGCATATATTTAGTATCGCCTGATGAAGGAGCAGAGCCAGGAATGAAAGTAAGATGATGAATAAAACTGATATATTAGTTATAGGTGCAGGACCAGTTGGTTTATTTACTGTATTTGAAGCTGGACTACTTGGTTTAAAATGCACACTCATTGATAACCTTGATAAGCCTGGTGGGCAATGTGCTGAACTATATCCTGAAAAACCAATTTATGATATCCCAGGTGTTCCTTTTCAAAC
The DNA here is from genome assembly GCA_902631785.1 of uncultured SAR86 cluster bacterium. GTDB lineage: Bacteria > Pseudomonadota > Gammaproteobacteria > Magnimaribacterales > D2472 > SAR86A. The sequence goes on along the minus strand of CACOZT010000002.1, from coordinate 52,197 downwards.
TGCACAAGAGCATGTTGATGCTCTTTTAGATCAGATCAAACCTTTTGATTATGATTTGCACCTTTCTGAAAGGGTTGATTCGATTGAAGAAATTGACCATGAAGATGAAAAGTTTTGGAAAATAAAAACAACCGAAGATAAAGAATTTGTCTCAAAAAATATTTTTATTGCTGCAGGAGCAGGATCGTTTGAACCCAGAAGACCTCCAAATATAGATGATCCAGATAAATTTCTTTCGAATGGTGTGGAATATGCTGTTAGGTCCGTTGAAAAGTATAAAGATAAAAATCTGTTCATATTTGGTGGAGGTGATTCAGCTCTTGATTGGACGGTTGAACTATCAAAGATTGCTAAATCAATTAACTTAGTCCATAGAAGAGATGCTTTTAGAGGTGCTCAGCACACTGAAGAACAAATGAGAGCTCTTGTTAAAGATAGAAAAGTTAATTTATTAACTCCCTATCTTATTGATTCTATTGTCGGTGATAAAAAAGTTGATTCAGTAACTTTAAAAAACTTTGAAACTAACGAGATTGAATCATTTGAAGCAGATGAATTATTATTTTTATTTGGTTTAAATAAAAAATTAGGACCGATTTTAGATTGGAATATAGATTTAAACGGAAAAAAAATTCAAGTTAATACTGAAAATTTTCAAACATCAAGAGAGGGTATATTTGCTGTAGGTGATATTAATGACTATCCTGGAAAACTTGATCTTATTTTATCAGGATTTCATGAAACTACATTAGCAGTTCAAGAAGCATACAGGCGAATCCATCCTGGAGAAAGAGTTCCATTTGGCTACACAACTTCAAATTCAAAATTACAAGAAAAACTTGGTGTTAAAAAATAGATTTAGGAAATATCTTCCTGTGGTTGTTGACATTGAAACTGGGGGTTTTGATCCAGAAGTTAATGCAATATTAGAAATTGCTATTACTTTGATTGAAGAAAAAGAGAATAAATATATTCCAGGAGATACATTTAGACATCATATTCAACCTTTTGAAGGATCAATAGTAGAAAAGGAGTCTCTTGAATTTACGAAAATTAAGCTAGATCATCCTTTAAGAAATGCAGTCCTTGAAAAAGATGCTCTTCAAGATTTATTTAAAATAATTAATAAAGCAAAAAATAAATATGAATGCTCAAGAGCTATATTAGTTGGACATAATGCACATTTTGATAAATCTTTTTTAGATGCATCTGTTTTAAGAAATAATATAAAGAAAACTCCATTTCATAAGTTTTCGGTAATAGATACTGTCTCTTTAGGAGTTCTTGCAACTGGACAAACAGTTCTTGCTAGAATTTGTGAAAAGTTATCAGTTGAATATGACAATGATGAAGCGCATTCAGCAGCTTATGATACAAAAGTAACAGCTGAGGTCTTCTGTAATATTGTTAATAATTTTGATATTTAAGATTCTATTGAATCTAAAAGTTTTTTTAACTCGCCACTCTCATGCATTTGAGCAATAATATCTGCTCCTCCAACTAACTCTCCTTTAATAAATACCTGAGGAAAGGTTGGCCAATCTGAAACTTTTGGTAGTGTTGCTCTGACATCATTATTTTCAAGAATATCTACATAACTAAATTGTGATTCACAATCTATTAATATTTGAACTGTTCTTGCTGAGAAACCACACCTTGGCTCGTATGGAGTGCCTTTCATATAAATAAGTACATCATTCTCTTTTATTTGTTCTTTAAGCTTTTCTTCTATATCCATTTTATTTCCTAATAATTTCTATATATCTAGATATTGTTTCTTCAAAACCATATTGAAGTGAATCCACAATAATTGCATGACCAATAGATACTTCGTTAATATTACCTATTTCAACCAAATAATGTAAGTTATTTAGATTTAAATCATGTCCAGCATTTATATTTAAATTTAGACTCATAGCATGATTTATAATTTTTTTTATTTCATCTATGGTTGCTAAGTCTCCATTATTTATTGCTTTAGAAAATGCGCCTGTATGAATTTCTATTAAGTCTGCGCCCATATCAGATGCATAATCAACACCTTCAATATTATCTATAAATAAGCTAATTTTTGCGTTATTTGAATTTTTTTTTAGTGAATATATAACATTCTTCAATTCTTCGTCATGTGACCCGCAAGACCATCCATGATCTGATGTAATTTGATCAATAGTATCTGGTACAAGTGTTATCTGATCAGGTTTTATATCTTCAACTAATTCACAAAAACCAACGAAATCACCACTAGGTTTTGAGAATGGATTACCTTCAATATTAAACTCAACTCCCCTATCCTTTGTTAGTTTTGACAGTTTAATTACATCATCGCTAGTTGCATGTCTATGATCTGGTCTTGGATGAAGTGTTAAACCATCAACACCAATATCAATGGCTTTATTAGCAAAATATTCAATATTAGGATAATTCTCACCACGTGCATTTCTTAATAGAGCAATTTTATTTAGGTTTACGCTTAACTTCATTTGATAATTATATATTTCAATTATTGTCTGTATAGATCTTCATTTTCACTTACAATCAAATCAAAGGCATTATTGGTTTTTTGAGTGTTATTACTAAAACCTTTTATTACAATTACAGGCTTCTTCTCATTACTTTGCCCCATCAGTAACCCTGCTGCAGATGCTAATTCATCAGCAATGGCAACCTCTGTACCTTTAAGTTTTCTTCCATATATATCATCATGCCCTTTTAGATCTTTAAGACTTAGAATATTGTGACTAGCTAATGCAAAATTAATTACACCAGATCTATATGGTCGTGTCATTGAATCAGTAATAATTACTGAAATATTTTTATTTAATTTTTTAGATAGATCAGTTTGAATATTTTTAGCACTCTTTTTTGGGTCTTCAGGTAGTAATAGTGCAAGATTTTCACTAGGTACATTTGATAGATCTATTCCAGCATTAACATTTATAAATCCCAGTTTGTGTTCAACAATTATCACGTTCTTTTTTGTAGATAATATTTTATTGGACTCATTTATAATTGCTTGGATTAATCCTTCATTTTTGTCTAATTTTTTTGATAAATTTTTTGCCTCTTCTGATATTTCAATGTTATCCAAATCTATATATCTATTTTCAGCCTTAGATATAATTTTTTGAGCTATTACAATAATGTCGAAATCATTAATCATTAATTGATTATTTACTATACAATCAAAAATAGTTGATGATATGTCTTGGCCTGGCTCAATTAATGGAAAGTCTTTTAATGCTATAAGTTTAAGATTGTTCATAGTATCTAGCTCATATTTAGGGTAAAGATAACATATATAAACAAAAATTCATTCATCATGTATACTTTTCAGCTATGACAACCATAGATAAAACATTATTAGAAATATTAGTATGTCCTGTATCAAAAAAATCTTTATCATATGATGAGACTTCTAATGAATTAATTTGTAAAGAATCTGGTTTAGCTTATCCAATTAAGGATGGTATCCCTGTGATGTTGCCTGAAGAGGCTCGGAAAGTTTAGTAATCGCGCCCGTAGCTCAGTTGGATTAGAGTGCTTGGCTACGAACCAAGAGGTCGGGAGTTCGAATCTCTCCGGGCGCGCCATATCAATCTTAATGAAACTATAAAATGTGGTTTACGATCTAGAAGTTAAATAAATACTAAACTGATTTAAGTTTTTGTTCTGGTATAGAATTTTTAATATCGATAATATTATTTTCTTTATCAAAATATACTAATGTTGGATGATGAGATCTTGCCTCATCTTTATCATACGAACCATATGTACAAATAATAACAACATCATCTATTGAGACCTTATGCGCTGCAGCACCATTAACTGATAAAGTTTTTGATCCAGATTCAGCAAGAATTAGATATGTTGAAAATCTTTCACCATTAGATACATTGTATACATCTACTCTTTCATATTCTTGCATACCTGCAGCCTCAAGAAAATCCTTATCTACCGCACATGAGCCTTCATAATCAAGTTCAACTTGAGTTACGTTTATTCGATGAAGTTTTGACTTCAGTAATGTTTTATTCATAAGGACGAAAGTATAGATAAATATTTATGATTATTAAAGTTTTGAAAGCAAAATATTATCAATTAGTCTTACGTCACCTAGCTTTGCAGCAACAGCTATTAATATGTCACTTTTGTAGATTTCAAAGCTATCTTCTAAAGTCGAAGGATCACATGCAGTAAAATAATCAACATCAAATCCTAATTTTGTTAAATAATTTTTTTTGTTTGTAATTAATTCTTCGTTAAGGTTTTCTTTTGATAAATTGATTTCGTTTAGTGCCTTATAAATATGAGATGCTAAATATTTATTTTTTTTTGATAAAAGATTATTCCTTGAGGAAAGAGCCAATCCAGATTCTTCTCTAATAGTATTTCCACCAATAATCTCGATATTAAAATTATTTTCAACAATAAATTCCTTTACTAGTAAGTATTGTTGATAATCTTTCTTACCAAAAATTACTAATTTTGGTTTTATAAGTTTAAAAAACTTATTTAATATTGTTAATACGCCATCAAAATGACCTGGTCTATTTTTTCCACAAAGTTTATTAGATTTTGGAGATGCTTTTATTAAGTCAATATTATCTAATATAGATTCATCTGGTAACAATAAATGATCACAACCATTCATTTCGAGCAACTCAATATCCTCTTCTAGTGATTTGGGATATTTTTCATAATCACCTTTTTCATTGAATTGAAGTCTGTTTACATAAATAGATGAAATAATTTCATTATCATATTGTTTTGCAAGATCAATTAGTGATAAATGACCTGCATGAAGATTGCCCATTGTCGGAACAAATGATAATTCTGATAATTTATCTTTTAAAGAATTAAATTCGGAAATTGATTTATAAATTTTCAATAGTTCTTATTTAAAGGTATGTTCTTCTGATGGAAATTTAAGATCTTTGACATCTTTTACGAAGTTTACAATGGCATGCTCAATCGATGACGACTCTTCCATAAAGTTTTTTACAAATTTAGGAGGATTATCTAAACATGATATTCCTAGCATGTCATGGACAACCATAATTTGACCATCAGTATGAACACCAGCTCCTATGCCTATTACTGGAATTTTTAATTCATTAGTTACTTCCTTAGCTAAATCTTCAGGCACACATTCAAGCAACAACATAGCGGCGCCTGCTTTTTCAAGTGAAATTGCTTCATTGATGATTTTTTCTTTTTGAGATGGATCTCTGCCTTGAACATTATGACCGCCTAATCTATTAATTGTTTGCGGGGTAAGTCCCATATGGGCACATACTGGTATTCCTCTATCTGAAAGAGCTTGTGCCATCTTAGAAATCCATTCACCACCTTCTATTTTCACTGAATTAGCACCAGCTTGCATTAGTCTCTTAGCATTTTCTAATCCAAGATCATCTGTTGCATAGCTCATAAAGGGCATGTCAGCCATTACATGTGAGCCATTATTTCCTCTAACAACGCACTCAAGATGATATATTAATTGATCCATTGTCACTGGAAGAGTACTATCATGACCTTGTATTACCATTCCTAAACTATCGCCAACTAATATAATATCAACTCCTGATTTACTAATAACAGATGCCATTGTTGATTCATAAGCAGTTAAGCATGTAAATTTTTCACCCTCTTTTTTAAGTTTATTTATAGTGCTCAAAGTGATTAATTTTTTTTCTGATTTAGTTGACATAATTAAACTTGAATATTTAAAGATATTATTTTTAGAATTTCTCTTGCTATTCTAATCTTTTTGTCCTTCTTTAGAAAAATTGTTTCTTTATTCGTAATTACATTTACCTCATTATCATCAACATCAAAGCCAATTGATTTATCTGATACATCATTTGAAATTATCATATCCAAATCCTTTGATTTTAATTTTCTTTTAGCATTAGATTTTACATCTGAAGTTTCTGCAGCAAAGCCCACAACATAAGATGTTGTAAATTCTGAGGCAACATACGTCAAAATATCTTCATTTTTTTCAAGATGAATATCAATATCATCCATGTCTTCCTTTTTGATTTTTATATCTGAATAATCTGACGGTTTAAAATCTGAAACAGCAGCACATCCAATAAAAATATCTGAATCACTCATACTATCAATAACTTTATTAAGCATTTCTTCAGCAGAATTAACATTTATTAAATTTACATGCTTATTGGGTTTTATTGATACGGGTCCACTTATTAAATTTACAATTGCTCCTACTTCAATTGCTGCATCTGCCATTGCATATCCCATTTTTCCTGAACTATTATTTGAAATAAATCTTACTGGATCTATCTGTTCTCTGGTTGGCCCTGCGGTTATTGTTATTTTTTTTCCTGACAAGGGTCCGGTTTTAAATGATTTTCTAATAAATTCAATTATATTACTTGGTTCTTCCATTCTTCCAGGTCCTACATCACCACAAGCTTGTTCACCAGAAGCTGGGCCTATAAAAGCTATGTCTCTTTTTAACAAAGTATTGTAATTCTCTTGTGTGCTGCTATCTGACCACATATTCATATTCATCGCCGGAGCAATATATTTATCTGCTTTTGACGCTAATAATATAGCTCCAATTAGATCATCGGCTCTTCCGTGCGTTATCTTTGCAATTGTTTCAGCTGTGCATGGAGATATAAGTATTATGTCAGCCCATTTGGCGAGCTCTATATGACCCATAGCGGCCTCAGCTTTTACATCAAGCAAAGAATCATGAATAGCATTTCCTGAAACTGCTTGTAAGGTCAAAGGCGTTATGAACTCTTTAGCTGATTCAGTCATAACAACTCTTACATCAGCACCCTCTTTCTTGAAAAGACGAATTATTTCAGCTGACTTATAAGCAGCAATGCCCCCAGTTACACCAATAAGTATATTTTTATTAGAGAAAAACATATGTATATCAATATTTAATTAGAGAATAATACCAATTACACGATCTATAAACCAATAGAAACCCATTCCACCAATACATAAACTTATTAAAATTTTTGTTATTTCAAAGTAATTAAACCTCTTAGATATGAATATAATCATTAAGGGTATTGGAATCAGTGCTATTTGTGCTATTTCAATGCCAACATTAAAAAAGAATAATGATAAAAGCATTTTATCGTTAGCTATTCCAATATCCATTAGAGCACCTGCGAATCCAAGTCCGTGTAGTAAGCCAAAACCAAATGCCATTAACCAAGGTGTCTTAAGGGATCCTTTATTACGATTAATTTCTGATGCCAAGTAAACTATAGTAAGTGCAATTAAAGCTTCTATAGTGCCCTGAGGGAGAGATATCAACCCAAAGACTGTTAAACCAAGCGTGATACTATGTGCTATTGTGAAAGCTGTTATAGTCTTAATGATATTGATTACTCCAGATATACAAAAAAGCAAACCAAATATAAATAAAATGTGATCTAATCCGTCAAATAAATGAGAAAGACCAAGTTTTAAGTATGAAGAAGGATAATAATTACTCTCTAAAGGAATTTGAAGAGTATTATTTTGAACATTTACTAAACCTTCATATATATCATCATCATTAAAATTTATTGTTATGAGTGCATCTGTTAAAACACTGAGATTTATGATTTCTATAGACTTTCCCTTTAAAGGTGAGATGCACTCTAGAGATATTTTCTCGTTTATATATTTTCCCTGATAATAAATATCAACTGATTCTGTCAAACATTCATCAGGAAAAACTACTTCAGCCCTCCTGCCAATATTCTTATATGGATACATCCAAGTAGCTTCATATGAAAGATCGTCATTTAATTCTTGAACTACAAGATGAGCTGGATTAAATTCGTGCGAATAAATATCCAACGAACTTATTAAAACAAAAGCAAATAAGAGTCTTTTCATTAAATTTGTAAATCTGGATTTATGTAGATTTTATATTCAGATCTAATTTCATTTAGATAATTTTCAATCGCTTCATCTCTTTTTGACTGTAAGAAATCAACTTCGACTTGTTTAATAACATCAGTAATATCCGGTAAATATCCCTCTCTTTGATTTGTAACATATATGATGTGGTGACCGAATGCAGATTCTAATGGACCAATCCATTTGTTAAGCTCAACATTTAAAAAATTTAAACTAAAATCTTTACCAAATTCATTTTCAATTTTTCTTATAGTTGCATCAACAAAATTTTTGCCCAAGAAAAAAGGATCAGAATTTATAGAAACTTCATTAAGTAAATCTGTATACGCTTTTGCTGATCTCTCTTTAGAATTATTCTCTGATGAAAAAAAATAATGTCTAAAGGTATAAGTTGAATCAATAAAATATTTATCACTATTTTTTTTAAAATATTCTATAAGATCATCATTTGATGGAGCGTTTGGAATTGACTCTTGTTTTAAAAAAGATATTTTTTGAGCTAATCTCCTTTTTATTATTCGATCTTCTCTATCCAAACCTAATTTAAGAGCTTCTCTATATAAAATTTCTTCTTCAACCAAATTATTGATAATACGGGTTATTTCGTCATCATTAGGATTTCTTCCAACTTGTGATTTCCATGCGCTAACTAGACTAATGATTTCTTGATCACTAATAAATATTTCTTTCTCATCATTATAATTCAACCCTATATCAATAAGATAAAGGATAAGTCCAATAATAAAAAAAATAGAAATTTTATACTTCAATTTTATTTAATTAGTAATTTCTAATTAGTATTTCTTAGTCGAATCGTTCCTCCGAGAGGAATAACATCAACATCAGACTGTTTTGGAATATACCAAATTGGAGAAGACCAAGCCCTTTCCTGAATTGTTTCATGAAGACCTTCGCGAGGCTTATATCCAGCTTTAATTGCATCCCATGTACTCCATCTGCAAGTTGGATTCTCGAGTACACGAACGTAATAAAAAGTCTTATCAGCTGGCACAAATTCTGGATCTTTCCAAACAGTTTTTAATTCAGATGAACCGACATTTACACTAATTGAGCAATCTTCAATATTTACACGTGCGCCATTATCGGGACATCTATTAGTTACTGGATCAGGTTGCAAACCATCTGAACAAGCTACATCAAAAACTTTTTCTTTTGGTCTACCACTATTATTATCAATCCACCCCTTTATAATTTGGATTCTTTGAAGTGGAGCTCCATTTTTATCCCTCTGAGCCCATACCAAAAACTCTGGATTTTTTTTCTCATCGTGTAAAAGATCAGATCCCATTGTTACGCCCTTTTGATATGCTTCACTGACAAGGGACTCTGAATCAAGATCAATAGAGGAAAGGTCATATCCTCCAAAAAATCTTACAGCAATTCTCGTACCAGTTGTTGCAAAAGTTTCTTTTCTTCTAAAAGCATTAAAGATAGATTCTCTTGTATTTTCTTCAGCCCAAGCTGCAGCAAGACCAGAAGCGCCCCATTGAGTAAAGCCAGTATTAGCGTACTCTCCTTGCTCCAAGTTAACTGTGCTTATTGGTTGGTTAAATGCTCTCATGTATTCATCTAATCTTTCAACATTTTCTTCTTTTAATGGAACTGAGCCTCTATTTTCAGGATCACCATCAAGAAGACCAACCTTTGACCAGAAATTCGATTCATCAAGAGATGCTGCTACAACATGAGTATCAGATGATCCAATTAAACCAAATTTGTATGGATTACCTTGTCTGGTAAATTCTAGAGTAAGTCCATTTAGATATGCCTCTCTAACATATGATCCAGATGGCTTACTGTAAGTTGGTGGTCTACTTCCAACTCTAACATCCATTATTTCAAAATCAGCCCATTCATCATCAGGTGATAGGAGTGGATGTGTATCTGAAGTTCCTTTAACTTGAGTAATTTCTACCAATGGCTCATTTCTCATCCTTTTTTTCGCATACTCATCAGTAAACGCATTCCCTGTGAATGTCTCCATTTCAAACATCTGACCATTTGAACCATTTGAGTTATGGGGCATAGCAATTGTATCGATACCCTTTTCTCTCAATCTATCTTGCCAAGTCCATAAATCCTCTGGATTGGTTGAATCAATTCTTGTCCAAGGTCTGATAGATGCTTTTGATGAATTAAAAATAACATTTCTATGCAAATTTCCACCCTCTATATCAGTTGAGGTTGTAAATTCATACCCAATAAAAGTAGTAAAATGACCAGGATCATTATGTTCATTTGCAGATCTTGCAACATCAGCCCAGGCAGACTTGTGAATATCATAATCAAATGATTCAAGTGCACTTTGAGTATTTCTTGTTAAATATGCTTTAAGTAATTTTGGATGCCAATCTGGATATGGTTGAATAATTGTTGCTCCTAGTACAGAGCTAAAAATATTTGATCTTTCACCTGCAGATTCCACAGTTAAATTATCTAATCTATTTAAATTATGAAAAGGTTCTGCGAATTCGTTTTGAGAAATATCTGTTGTCGTATCTGCATATGCTTGTATCATCCCCATATAAAAACCATGGTCTGTAACTGCATAAAAATCTAAGGGTTCTCTTAGCTTCATTTCATAACCAAGAGGATGTTTTACACCTTCACCTTTTGCATATCTATAAGCATCATCGGGTGATGCAGTGACTCCAAAAACATAAGCATCAAAAGAATATTTTGTATGAACGTGTAAGTCACCATAATAAGGATTTCTATCTTTATTTGGTTTTGGTCTAGGTTTACCGGATATATCTTTTTTATCAGTAGAGAAATCTACTATCTCAAGAGCTGAGTCGGATTGTATATTTTTAAATAAACTTATTATCGGTCTGCTGTCATATACATCAACGTAAACTAACCCTAAAGTAATTAGATATAAGCCAATAACAGTAAGCAAAGCATTTCTTAGATATTTCATTAATTTCCCCTAAAATAATGACAATGAAATTATATGTTTTGCATCTTTTTCTTACAATATTTATCTAAAATAATTTTGATACTTTAAATAGATTGAATTAACCTATGTTTAAATTTGCGCCTGTAGCTCAGTTGGACAGAGTACTTGGCTTCGAACCAAGGGGTCGGGAGTTCGAATCTTCCCGGGCGCGCCAATAAAAAAAGGGACTCTTTCGAATCCCTTTAAAATGTAATAATTATAATTAGAACTGATAATTAACAGTTAAGCCATATGTTGCATAATTATTGGGATAACCAAAATATGTTGTTGAGGTAAAGTCAGTAACAGCAACAAAAGCAGTTGTTAGATATTCATCATCATTAACATTCTGTCCATATAAACTTATAGACAAATTATCTTTCTCAACTCCAGCAGAAAAATTTAAAGTATCCATCTTTCTGAAGCCATTACCCTGAGCTTCAATAATCGCTTGAGCTTGAGGATTTTCTAACAAAATTGCTTCACTAGAATAAAGATGAGATAGTCTTGTGTAACCATCCCAGCCGTTCATATTCCAATTCCAAGTAAGAGAAGTAGTTATAGTATCTTCAGGAATATTTGAAGGAGTAGTTCCTGAAAGATCGCCAAAAGCTGAGCCAGGGAATGAGTCATATATTGGATCAAGAAATACACCACTCATCATTAAATCGATATTTTCAAGTGGTGAATAAACAAGATCAAATTCATAACCATCAGCCGATTGAGAACCAGCATTTGCAAGAACAAATCCAGTTCCGATGAATGTATTTGACTGGAAGCCATCTATTGTTTGATCAAATAAAGCAATATTTAAATAACCAGAAGGTAATAATATCTTAGCACCAAGTTCTGTTACCTCAGCTTCTTCAGGTCCTGCAAATCTTCTTCCGATCGACCTATTAGGACTTACAGGTGTTCCGGCAGCAGCCAAAGCAGCAGCTTCAACAGCATCAGCATCTGAGTTTCTTGATATATTCCACGCAGAAGCTTTGAATCCTGTTGATACACCACCATAAATTGATATTGTGTCACTTACTTCATAAGATAACTTAAATGTGTAGTCAACATTATCATCTGAGCTCTTACCATCTTGAGCCGCATTTGGGAAATTAGTGAATTGAGGTAGTAGCTGAAGTCCCTGTAATGCTATTAAAGGATTAAAAGCAGGGTCTGTTGCTAAAACTGCAGCTTGAGCTGGTGGAATTCCTGCTGCAATTAATCCCAGCGTTCCAACTCCAACAAAATCAATATTAGACAGGACATCGGTATTTATCTGACTATAAGCAACCGTTTTCTCATCTTCCATATAACTTGCACCAATGATTGCGCTTAACTTATCTGTTAACTGTATATCAAGTTGTGCGAATATTGAGGTTGTGGTGTTATCTTGAGTAGCTGTTTCAGTTCCACCTTGGCCACTAGCGAATAAAAGAGCATCTGGAATGCCAAGTGCAGCTGAAATTCCACTAATTGTTCCTGGCGGCAAAAATGCTTCTACATAGGTTCTCCATAATGGACCAAAATATATAGATTCATCCCAATCAAGATCCTCTTGATAATAGTATCCACCAATCAACCAATTTAGTTTTTCATTATCATTAGAATACAATCTAAACTCCTGTGTAACAGCATCTAATTCTTTTGTTTGGGGGCTTGGATTAACAATTCTTGCTGCATCAAAATCAACATCCTGAACATTAGTATTGTAGGAATTTCTCATAGAAGTAATACTCTCAAGAGTAGTTCCATCGCCTTCCCTAGAATAGTGGATAGTTATTCCTGAGTTGTCGCCCTCTGAAACAGGATCAAAATCGTAAAATACTTTCTCTGTAAATGGATTATTTGGGATTACACCTCCACCAAGCAAGGCAGCAACCTGATTGGCTGCACCATAGTTTGCACTACCGACTGCACAACATATTTCGTCATATTCATCGAAATCAACTGTTAATCTTAAAGATGCCTCATTAGCTAAGTCAAATAACATCTCACCTCTAACAGAAAATCTGTCTCTGTTATTTGAAGTATTACCAGTCGTCATATTATCTGAGTGCCCGTCAGCTTTATGGATATTTGCATATAAACTATATGCTTTAGATTTATCTATAGGGCCAGTTTTATAATATTTAAATTTTTTCATATTATTTGACCCGATTGAGGCAGATACATAACCAGATTCTTCAAAAGATGGTTTTTTTGTTACAACATTAATTACCCCAGCGGTAGCATTTTTTCCAAAAAGTGTACTTTGTGGACCTCTTAAAACTTCAATTCTTTCTATAGCTGGTAAGTCTGCAATTTGAGCTTGCATTGACGAACGATATACCCCATCTATAAAGACAGCTACAGAGGGTTCTATACCAGGATTATATGAACCATTTCCAAAACCTCTTATTACATATGTTGCTTCAGTAGGAGTGGTAAATCTCCTAGAATCAAGTGAAGGAACGATTGACCTTAAATCATAAATATCAGTGATATTAGCTTTCTCAATTGTGTCAGCAGTCACCACAGATACAGCTACAGGAACTTCCTGTAATGTTTTTTCAGTTTTTGTTGCAGTAACTATTACTTCTTCAACATTCTCTTGAGCAAAAAGATTAAATGTTGATAGAGCCACAACAGCAGAAAATATAATTTTTTTCATAGTATCCCCCAAAATTTAATGTGCATTATACTTCAATTATACATTAGGTTGAATCTCACCACCTGATTCAATCCATTCTTGAAATCCACCAAGATTATATACATTTTTAAACCCCAAATCTAATAAAGTTTTTGCAGCTAATGCAGATCTATAACCTCCAGCACAATAAACTAGAATATTGGTTTCGTCATCAATTAATACTGGATTATTGGGTGAATTTGGAGATAGTTTAAATTCTAATAATCCTCTAGGAATATGAATAGCATTTTTTACAAGACCAAGATTATAGACCTCCGATTCCTCACGAACATCAATAATCACGGTCTTAGAATTATTTATTAGATTAATTGATTCTTCAAAGGATAATTTTTTTATAAGATCATTTGCTTCAATTAAAAGTTTTTCTAATGTTTTAGTTTGCATGTATTTCACCACTTATATTATTTCTTTTATTTGATGTAGCAAAAAATACTCCAATTAAAATTGTTGTACAACCAAGGATAATTCCACCTGTAATTACTTCATTTAAAAATAATGCACCCCAAATAATACCAAAGACTGGAAGGAAATATGCAACGGTGGAAGTTTTAACAGCTCCTATCTTTTCTATTAGATATACATAACCAAAAAAAGCCAATCCAGTTGATATTGAACCTAGCCAAGTTGCTGATAAAAATGCTTTTGTAGATGGAATTTGAGGAGGAAGATTTAACAAAGTTATAGGCAACATAATAAAACAGCTAAATACAATCGACCATCCTATAAGAACCATCTTGTTAGTTCTTTCTGAATATTTTTGAATAAATACAGTTGAAAATGAATAACATCCTGCTCCAATTAGACAGAATAATGCAGACATTATAGAGGTTGATGAGGATTCAGGATTAACAAGAATAAAAACTCCAATAAAACCAAGTATTAAGCCAAAGACTTGTTTAAGTGTAACTTTTTCCCCCAACCACAATAAGGCTATTATCATAGTATTAAAAGCTGTTGTAGCATTTAATATTGCAAGAATATTGGAATCAGCTCCAAAACTACCATAGGAAAATAGTGTAAACGGAATTGCATTATTTGTTATAGCTAAAACCAGTGCATGTCTCCATGCTGGTTTTAAAAGTAAAAAATACTTCTTTCTAAGTAATATTGGGATAAAAACTAATGATGCTATCGTTAATCTAGCTTGAACCAAGCCTATTGCTCCAAATTCAGGTGCAGCTACCTTTATGAAGATAAAAGCACTTCCCCATATGGCTCCGAGAAAGGTTAAGACTATCCAGTATTTTAATTCCATAATCTAAATAAAAACCCCCATCTAGATGGGGGTTATAAACTAACTCTCGTTAATTACAATTGTTAGCCGGAAACTAAAAAATTACCTCTGTCAAAAGGTAAAACCTCCGCTTCCTGTTGTTAAATAAATACTAATAGGACCACCTCCATGTTCAGGGTAGTAATAAACATATTTAGTAATCCCCTTAAAAAATTACTAAATAAGACGCTTATGCAAATTATATACGCTATAGATTGTAAATAAAGAATTATTTATTACTAGAAAGAAAATTCTAATTGTGATTTCGGTTCTGTAAAATCAAAACTATGTGACGTATCTACATTTTCATAACTATTATCTTTTAGATATTGATCAAAAAGCTGTAAATTGCCATTAAAATATTTAAAAGCTATCATCTTTTTTGCAGAACTTTTGTCAACATATGAATTAAATTCTTTAAGAATAGGATCTTTGTTTAAATATACTAAATTATTCATACAACTATAATACTGTATAAATATACAGTATGCAAGAAATTAATCCTCTAACCTAGGATCAACAATAAGACGAGTATCAACAAGGGTTCTGAAAATTATCCATAAAGCAGCTATTACTGCGATAGCACCGAGAAAATCACCAACAGCAAATCTGAAAACAGTGATTACACTTATTGAATTAGTTGAGTTGATAACTGAAAGTATTACGTTTACTAAAAGCCCATTTAATAGAGCAGAAACTACAATAACTAAATATAAAAATTTGTAGTTTTCAAAATTTACCTCTTTAAAAAATGAGAAAAAGCCAGGAGTTGCCCTTGTCCATTTAACTAATTCAACCGCTGCAGCTACAGAAAATAAGGAGGCAAAGGCTGCAATTGGCCAACCATTCATATAATCATCGTGATGTATCAGTGACGGACCAGTTATTTCTGCTAAATATAATCCAGGTAATGAGTGATATCTAAAAAAGCAAAACATTAAAACTCTTGCTCCATGGGGTAAATAACATAAACTGCCAAGCCATTCACCATTTGGATTCATACCTGCAAGATCAAGAACTTGAAGAAAATACCACACGGAATAACAAAACATTGCGAAAACATATACAGTTATAGTTACTTTTAAAGTGTGAATCATGATTTAGATTTAAAAGTTTTTAATTTGCTAATATTAAATTAAATTCTCTTTTGTCTCCTTCTGATTGTTTAACTAAAACAAGATCTGCTAATTCAAATTTTTTTATAGTCTTATAAACAGTTGATCTTGAAAATCCTGACGACTCTATGACATCACTTATATTACATGTACCACAATTGGAAAGTTTCCAAGCAATAATATAGTAAATCTTTTTTTCAGTTTCATTGTATGACACTAAATTAAGATCTTTTTCAATATTCCAAAGCATCTCTAGGATGCTGGTGAGGTTTTTTGAATAATTACTTGGCATCAAGAAATCATACATTTAAAGATATTGTGAAACAAGTATAATTATTTCTAAATTGGAAGGTTGGCAGAGCGGTAATGCAGCACCTTGGAAAGGTGTCGTCGGTAACGGCGCGGGGGTTCGATTCCCTCACCTTCCGCCAAATTTGGCCCCCTTATTTAAAAAGGGGGCAACTAGTTACATTTTAAACATCACTTGATTAATTCTTTGGTTATCAACCATTCTTCTTATCTCTTCATAACCTTTAGAGATTTTATCAAGTTCCTCCTCATCATCACCATATCTTTTAGCAAGTAAAGCATTAACAGCATCATATTTTTCTTTTGTTTGTTCCATAGCAGCCATATTCTCATATTCAATTGTTAGCCAAACATTTGGGCTATTTGCACCATCAGATACATAAACACCATAATCTACAATGTGTCCAAGTTCTTTTTGAGCTTCAACTGATCTTACCCATGTTCTCTTCAAGTTGACCAAATAGTTATCTAAATAATTTGCTTGTACGTCAATGACGGTAAGTTGTATTTGTCTCTCAGAAGGCTCATAGTCCTTCCAAATTTCGGCAAATACATTTGATATCGAAAATGTAATAACAAGTAATAGTATATTTTTCATAATTTCTCCTTATGTATTTATTTATTATTGATTAAATTCTCTAAAATTTACAAATAATTTTTTATTATGAGTACCTCTAATTGGATTTATATCTATGCCGCCCCTTCTTTGGAAACGACCACAAACTTCTAAATGATTGAACGAAATTTCATTTTTTAAAGTTTTAAATATGAGTTCAATACATTGTTCGTGAAATCCTCCATGATTAGCAAAAGAGATCAAATATTTTTTTAACCAAGAAATATTAATAGAAACATCAGAAAAGATATAAATGCTTGCAAAATCTGGCTGAGATGTAACAGGACATATAGATCTAAATCCATTAAATTTAATAATCTTTTTTGGAGGAGTTAATTTAAGTTTTGAATTATTTAAGTCAAAGAATTTGGGCTCTTTAACAAAAGAGTTAATAAACTTCACTTTGATATCCGTTTTTATTTTAGATTGAATATCATTTTTAATTTTTTTAATAATTTCAGTCTTAGAATTAAATGATTTGTTATAGAAACTATTCAAATATAACTTCATTGACTTGGACTCAATCATAAAGTCTGATTTAGAGGGTATGGATATCTCTAATACATTTAAGGCTGGAATTTTATTTTTATCTAAATGCATGAAATCATATACATTCCATATATCAGTTCCATGATTTATATTTTCCTTTACTCTGCTTATAGCATCTAAAAGATTCTTACCACTTTTTTTTATTGTTTTAGATTTCTTTCCTAAAAATGAAGTCTTCATTCTCGAGTTCCAATGCCTTTGTGCAATAAATATAGTGACAATGAAGTGAATATAAATATAAAAATAGAAATCATTGTCAAAGAAAATGAAATTGATACATCGCTAATTCCAAGCATTCCCTCTCTAAAAGTATTCACTACATATAACATTGGATTTGCCATTGAAACTTGTCTCCAAAACTCAGGTAAAATATTTATAGAATAAAAAACACCTCCTAAATATATTAGAGGAGTTAGTACAAAAGTTGGAATAACTGAGATGTCATCAAAACTATCAGCAAAAATTGCATTAATAAATCCCATCAATGAAAATAAAACTGCAGTTAAAACAAGCACTAGCAGAGTTAGCCCTAAGTTAACTATTTCAAACTCTGGATAAAAAATTAAACTTACACAAAAAACAATAATCCCAACTAGTACACCCCTTGATACTCCGCCCAGAATAAATCCAAGTAATATGGCCCAATGAGGCATAGGTGAAATTAATAACTCCTCAATTGATTTTTGAAACTTTACACCATAAAACGAAGATACAACGTTAGCATATGAGTTTGTAATTACAGACATCATTATTAGTCCAGGTATCATAAATTGTACATAGTCAAAACCATCCATTTCACCTATACGAGGACCAATTAAAGAACCAAAAATTACAAAATATAAAGACATTGTTACTGCAGGAGGTACTAATGTTTGTATCCATATTCTCATGAATCTTCTTATTTCCTTTGAGGTTAAAGTCCAAAGAGTAATTAGAATTTTTTTGTTAGTTATATTCATTTTATTTTTTAATCATCTCTATAAATAATTCTTCAAGCCTATTAGATTCATTGCGCATAGATTTTACATTTACACCAATCTTATTTAGCTCACTAAATAAACTATTTATAGAGCTATCTTTGCTGACAGCTGTTACTAATGTAAGAGAATCTTCTAATCTTAGTTCAAAACCATCAATAATTGGAGCTTCATCTAATGGTTCCTCAAGATCAAGAACAAAACCTTGAACATCAAGCCTTCTCAAGAGATCTTTCATCGAAGTATCAACAACAATTTCACCATGATCTATAATCCCAATATTTCTACATAATTGCTCTGCTTCCTCTAAATAATGAGTTGTGAGAATTATTGTCGTTCCATTATTATTAATTTCCTTTAGAAAATCCCACATTTCTCTCCTCAATTCAATATCTACTCCAGCAGTTGGTTCATCTAGAATTAAAAGTTTTGGTTCATGTATAAGAGCTTTTGCGATCATTAATCTTCTTTTATAGCCACCAGAAAGAGTTCTTGCCTGATCGTTTCTCTTGTCCCATAGACCCAGCCTTTGAAGCATCATCTTTACCTTTGGTTTTGCTACTGATTTAGTGATTCCATAAAAACCTGCTTGTGTAGTAACAATATCTATTACTTTTTCAAATTGTGAAAAATTTAATTCTTGAGATACAACACCCAAAACTGATTTTGCAATAGAAACATTGTGATCAATATCGTGATTAAATATTTTTACAGTTCCACTAGTTTTGGTCACTAGTGTTCCAATAATTCCAATTGTTGAAGATTTACCCGCTCCATTAGGTCCTAGGAGAGCATAGAAATCTCCTTCTTTTACCTTTAGTGAGATTCCTTTTAAAGCTTCAGTACCACCAGAATAAATCTTTCTAAGATTTGATATTTCGAGAGCGAAGTTTTCCAATTTAGTTATCTCTCAGCGAGCTATCAACAAGCACAATACTTAAAAATAATCCGATCACTAATCCAATCCACGGAGCGGCAACCCCATTAAACTCACCGAAAGCAACAAAAAGTGCAGTAACAATAGATATCGCAATTTCACTGTTCTTTTTTACTAATGAAATAGCAACATATGAACATGCTAAGCCAGTCAGAACTAACGTAACACCCAGAGCTAATATCATTAAAGGCTTCATAAATGTAATAAATGGAAGTACAAAAAATAATAAAGGTATGCCCATTAAATAGTAAGAACCTATTCCATCAAAAAGAGATTTCATAACGTCACTTCCCTGCTTCCATCTTTCAATAATAATTACATGCACTCCTGTCCACAGAGCACCTTGAGTTGGGAAAAAAGGATTCACAAATGTACCAATAAGGTTTCTTATACCAACGCTGTTATGTGCTCTATTAATATCAATATTAATTTGCTCATCAGGTCTATTTTTTTGACCATCTTTGATAATCTCGATACCAGTTACGAAATCACCAAATAACAATAGGTATCCAATGATTACAAGAGGAAATACTTCTATGTAATAGGCTGTTGGCGGTAAACCTATTGATAGAGGCGAAGTTAACTCAATAACTTCATTAATTGGAGGAACTATAAATCCAGACTGAATATCAAAATTTATTTCTCCAACAAGATAACCAACAAAAGCTGCTATTAAAAATCCAGGTAATAATCCAAGAGATCCAATAGTCTTTAAAAATTTATTGTTTTCAGCAATTCTTTTAAATGGTTCCGAAAAAGTAGTGATGGTGCAAATTATTAAGATTGTTAATGTTGCTACAGGCGTATCACCAATATATCTTTGAAAATCACTGAAAAAGATTTGATAGAATGCTGCTAGAGCAGCTCCTAAAATGATTCCAGATTTTAAAGCATTTGGTATTTTTTCAACAATTACTTTGCCCAGTCCTGTTAAACCCAAAAACAATATAATTATAGTAAATTCTATGCACATCGCTGCCATGTATTGAAAAGATTCTGCTCTATATACTCCATCGAAAAATCCTTTCGACATAAAAAATGCTATTACTAACGGCAAAGCTGGTGTAACCCATCCTGGAGCTAGTGGTTCACCAAATATAATTGGGCCAGAAGTAATTAATATACTGGCGATTAGGCAACAAGCAACTGCTTGCTCAAAGCTTAATCCAAGAGCCATGACAACTGGAGCACCAGCCAATGCAGTAGCACCAGCAATTATTAACCCCTGAAGAAACTCCCCAGTAAGAAACCTCATATGTATAAAAGGAATCCTTAATCTATATGGACCCCATTTAATTCCATTTTCTTTAATTATCTCATTATTCATTTTGATAGCTCAGCCATACCTTCCTCTAGGCCTTTTAAGGTTAATGGATACATTCTATTTTCAAATAAATCTCTCAAAATGCATATTGATGAAGTATAGTCCCAATGATCATCAGGTACAGGATTTAACCATGCCATATTCTCAAAGTGATCTGATAATCTTTTAATCCATACATGACTTGGCTCCTCATTCCAATGTTCAATACTACCACCAGCATTAGTAATCTCATATGGTGCCATCGTTGCATCTCCAACAACAATTACTTTATAGTCTGATGAAAATTTATTGATAATATCCTGAACCAGGAAACGTTCTTGTGATCTTCTTCTGTTATCTTTCCATACTGATTCATATATAGAGTTATGAAAATAAAAATATTCTAAATTTTTAAATTCAGTTTTTATTGCAGAAAATAATTCTTCACATAATTTAACGTATGGATCCATTGAACCACCGACATCGAACATCACTATAACTTTTACAGAATTTAGTCTTTCAGGAACCATCTTGATATCTAAATAACCCGCATTTTTAGCTGTTGATTTAATCGTATCATCCATATCTAGTTCAAGATCATTACCCTGTCTTGCAAATTTTCTTAATCGTCTCAATGCCATTTTGATATCCCTAGTTCCAATTATTACTGAATCATCAAGGTTGGAATATTGACGTTGTTCCCATATTTTTACTGCCTTCTTCTGCCCGCCAGGACCACCAATTCTTATACCTTCAGGATTTTGACCTCCATGACCATAAGGAGAAGTTCCATTAGTTCCAACCCACTTATTTCCACCTTCATGACGTTCTTTTTGTTCTTCTAGACGTTTTTTAAATTCTTCTAAAAGTTTTTCTAATCCACCTAGCGACTTAATTTTTTTTAATTCTTCAGGATCCAATTCTTTTTCAAATGCTTTTCTAAGCCAATCTTCTGGTATTAATGCTTGGAAAACATCCTCCATTCGCTCAATACCTTTAAAATATATTTCAAAAGCTTTATCAAACTTATCATAATATTTTTCATCTTTTACAAGAGTTGCTCTTGAAAGATAATAAAAATCATCAATATTTGCATAAACTAGTTGATTTTCAAGCGCGCCCAAAAGATCTAAAAGCTCTCTCACAGTACATGGCACTCCAGATGATCTTATTGTTTGAAATAAATTAATTAACATTTACTTAGAGTTTGATTCTCTCCTCGACATAAATGCTAACCTTTCAAGTAATTGAACGTCTTGTTCGTTCTTTAGCAACGCTCCATACAATGGAGGAATTGCTTTAGATGAATCTGCATTTTTAAGAATCTCATCTGGCATATCATCTGAAAGTAAAAGTTTAAGCCAGTCAATCAATTCAGACGTTGAAGGCTTTTTCTTAAGACCGGGAATTTTACGTAAATCAAAAAATATCTCAAGGGCTTCACTTACAAGCTTTTTCTTTATCTTGGGATAATGAACAGAAACAATTTTATTCATTGTTTCCCTGTCAGGGAATTGAATATAATGAAAAAAACATCTTCTTAAAAAAGCATCAGGTAATTCTTTTTCATTATTTGAAGTCATAATTATTAATGGTCGGTGTTTTGCTTTTATTGTCTCTCCTGTCTCATAGCAAAAAAACTCCATCCTATCCAATTCTTGAAGTAAATCATTT
This sequence comes from uncultured SAR86 cluster bacterium, assembly GCA_902631785.1. GTDB lineage: Bacteria > Pseudomonadota > Gammaproteobacteria > Magnimaribacterales > D2472 > SAR86A. The sequence continues at coordinate 29,894 of CACOZT010000002.1, read as the reverse complement.
GGGAACTCTATATCTGCTTTATCAATTTCATCTATCAGCAAAACTACTTGTTTATCTGATGTAAAAGCATCCCATAACTTTCCTTTTTTAATATAGTTGGATATGTCTTTTACTCTTTCATCGCCCAGTTGTGAATCTCTCAATCTTGTTACAGCATCATATTCGTACAAACCTTGCGAAGCTTTTGTAGTAGATTTGATATGCCATTCTATTAGATCCATTCCAAGCGCATTAGCAACCTCAATAGCAAGAAGTGTTTTACCTGTTCCAGGCTCACCTTTTACTAACAATGGTCTTTCTAAAGCTCTAGCGGCATTTACTGCCATACTGAGATCTTCTGTTGAAATATAGTTCTTTGTACCTTTAAATTGCATTAGATATCCTTTTTTATAAATTATTCGATAATTTTTCTTCTGATTTTAGTATTCTAGTTAGTTGACGGCTCGAAGCAACTAAATTTCCATTTAAATCCCATATATTACAATCCTGCTCAAAGTATCCTTTGTTGATATCAGAAGCCTTAAAGTCAGCATAGACCTCACTTGTAGATGGCATTTGTCTGATATGAGTAGTTAAAGTTATTGTTGGTATCCATCCAAGTGGTCCATATTTATTAGAAACAACTGGTGGCAGTATGTCTGAATAAAAAGATAAACAGAATTGATCTGGTGTTCCTCCTTCCATTTCTAGAAATGCTGAGCATCTTGCTTCATTATTACGGATTTGTGATTCTGATCCCCGGTTCCACCAGGCATGATCTGGATGGATTAAACATTCCAACTGTTGAATAAATGCTGGAGTAAAGCCTTTTGAAATTTTGTCATAATTCATTTTTACGTAATCTTTCTTATCACTTTGATTAAAAATATCTGGCAAAGGTTTTTGAAGGTCATCATATCCTTTCATATGTTCAAAATCAGAGCAGGTGCCAGTAAAAGTGGTGCAGGTTTTATTTTCTTGCTTTAATCTTACTATTCCTGATGAACTACCTCTGCTTATTTTAAAAATTTCAACATCTAGCTCAAAAGGTGCAGCATCAATCCTATCCAAATATTGTACTGATGAGCTTATAGCTGTTGAATGTGGCAATATAGTTGTTAAAGCTTTATGCATCAAAGCCATTAAATATCCACCATGTGGCGTGTTACCTACAAAATAGTTAGTATCTGGATTAACTGTAAATTTATTATTTTCAGTACTCTTTAGTTTAAGAGCCTCTTGAAATCTTTCAAATTGATTCATGATAAGTTAATTTTAGTTCATAATTTATATTATTAGAAATTAATAAAGATAGACATGCATGAAATAGCTGACATAGCTTGTAACTTTACGAGTGACAGGTTTGATAATGATTTAGATAAAGTTATTAGTAGAGCTTTGACTAATAAAATTACAAAATTTGGACTTATATGCAGTCAATTAAGTGATCTTGATAAATTACTGAAAATATATCGTCAATATCCAAACGATATGTTTTTCACTATTGGAGTCCATCCTCATCATGCAAATGAAATAAATGATGAGTATTTAAATATTCTTAAAGAGAAAATAGCCAATAATAACCCCCATGCTATTGGTGAGACAGGCTTAGACTTCTTTAGAAACCTATCTACTTATGAAGAACAAATATTCGCATTCGAAGAACAAATTAAGATAGCAATTAATACAAACAAACCTCTTTTTCTTCATCAAAGAGATTCGCACGATGATTTTATAAAAATTTTAAGAAAATACTCATCTGATATTAATAAAGCAGTCGTTCATTGTTTTACAGGAACCCAAGAACAATTAGATGATTATTTAGAGTTAGGTTGCTATATCGGCATTACCGGGTGGATATGCGATGAAAAAAGGAATGTTGAACTTCGGAAAACTATCAAAAATATACCTTTATCAAAATTAATGGTCGAAACTGACTGTCCTTATTTAATTCCTAAAGATCTTCCTACAAAACCTAAAAATAATCGCAACGAGCCAAGCAACTTGAATCATATAGTGAAAGAAATATCTTTACTCTTAGATCTAAACGAAGATGAAATAAGGAAAGAATCTTTTAAAAATACTTTGTGTTTTTTTGAAAGCCAGAATCAATAATTAAAAAGCGTCTTTTGATAAATTAAATTCTTTACAAACATCATCAAGATCAGCTCCTACCTCCTTGGCATTGTGTTTAATTTCTGATGTAGTTTTAGAATATCTTGGAGATGCATTTGGTTGATTAAATCCATCGATATTGATGAAGGCTTCCCTTTCGAGGTTATGTGGATGCTGTTGAGCCTCCTCCATACTTAAAACTGATGAAACACAAGCATCACTATCAGAAAATATATCAACCCATTCAGATCTAGATTTAGATTTAATTTTTAAGGTCATGATTTCTTTTAGTTCAGGCCATAAATCTTTATTGTGTTGGTCTTGAAATCTTTTATCGTCTATTTCAAGTTTGTCTAAAAGTTCAGAATAAAATTGAGGTTCTATCGACCCTACTGCTATAAATTTATTGTCTGAACATTCATAAGTATCATAAAAATGTGCATAACCATCCAGCAGATTGGATTCTCTTTTATCTTCCCAATGACCCATCTCTTTTAATGAATAAAAAAATGACATTAATGAAAGTGATCCGTCAACCATTGCAGAATCTACTACTTGCCCTTCACCAGTTTTTAAAGAGTGTATTAATCCAGAAACAATTCCAAAAGCTAAATGCATACCACCTCCTCCATAGTCACCAATTAAATTTAAAGGTGGAATTGGATTAGAATCTTTTCTACCCATTGAATTAAGAGCTCCGGAAAGACTAATGTAATTAATATCGTGACCTGCAAGATTTGCCATAGGCCCTTCTTGACCCCAGCCTGTCATTCGACCATAGACTAATTTGGGATTAACTTTTAAACACTCATCAGGCCCTAAACCTAACTTCTCCATAACGCCAGGTCTGAACCCCTCGAAAACAACATCAACCTGCCCTATTAATTTTAATAACTCTTTGACTGATTCTTTATTTTTTAAGTCAGCGGTAATAGTTCTCTTTGAACGATTATGAATATCATATTTATTTTGTACACCTTTAGTTTCCTTCCTGCTGACTCTTATTACATCTGCGCCCAAATCAGCAAGGAGCATTCCACAATAGGGACCTGGCCCAATGCCAGAAAATTCAATAGCTTTTATGTCTTTTAAAGGTCCCATAAGTTAATACTATTGAAAAACTCTATATTTTACTAATAGATTTGGTAATAAAGTTAAAGAACTCATAAAAGCTAAGATCATAGCTATTGATGTGAAAAGTCCAAACAAAAGTGTTGGGAAAAAGTTTGAGAGTATAAGAATACAAAAACCCGCTGAAATAGTTGTAGCAGTATAAAATATTGCTCTACCTGTAGTGCTATGCGCATTTTGAAGCGCCTGCCATGGTTCATTTTTTTTGAGTTCTTTTTTATATCTATAAATATAATGAATAGTATTATCCACTGCCATACCAACACTTATCGCGGCAACAGTAATTGTCATAATGTCTAAAGGAATATTAAACAATCCCAATAATCCCATTACTGATGAGGCTACGAATATGTTAGGTATTAGACCAATAAGCATTACTTTTAAAGATCTAAAAATTAGAAATAACATTAAAGAAATTACAGCAAATACTATAATTAATGAGGCAATTTGAGATTGAAACAGCGACTGAAGCATATTGTTATATAAAACTGCTAATCCAGTAATTTCATATTGAGATTTTTCTAAATTGAATTTATTTTGTAAATCATTGTCTATTTTATTAAGTAAATCTTCTCTATTTAAATTTGATGCAGATTCATTAACTCTAGTTGATATTCTTACTACTGAATCATCTTTATTAATGTAAGAATATAAAAGAGACTCTCGAATATCCTCAGGCAAAACAGATCTTAGCAAGGCCAGTTCAAGATCGTTTAGATCCTCACCATCATTTATCTGTCTAGCTAACTTTACACCACTCGCAACACTAAGAACTTTACCAATCTCAGGAATTGAGTCCAGATAATCATGGATTTTTTCAAGTTCATTCAAAGAATATATGTTCCACCAATAACCTGCTGCAGAGCTTGATTCATCTTCAAATAAATCATCATCAAAGAATTCATCATCTATTTCAATCGACTCAAATGAATCTTCAGGTTGAGAAATAATAATATCAAGAGTTGCGGTACCACCAAGCTTAGAATCAATCTCATACATTCCTTTGTATATTTCAGTATCAGGATCAAAGTAATCAATAAATCTATTTTCTACTTCCAATTTAGATATTCCAAAACATAGAAGTAAAAACGAAGCACCAAATACAAATGAAACTCTGCGAACGTTTTTTTGAGAAAATTTTAATAATAATTTTGTAACTCTATGAATGGAGAGATAATCTTTTGTTTTGTCAGTATTTAAAAGATATATCAAGCAAGGTAAAAATGTAAAAGTTAAGATAAATGCTATTGAAATACCAAAAGCCATCATCTTACCAAATTCAATTACTGGTTTAATTTCCCCAAATGTTAGTGATAAGAATGCTACTGCTGTTGTTATGGCTGCAAAGAAGCATGGTGCAAACATTTGCTCATAACCCATTAAAACTGCAGTTCTGAAGTCATGATTTTCTTTTAATTCGGTGATCTTTACAAGCAGATGAACTGTTAATGAAATTGTTAAGATTAATAAAAGTGCAATAAAATTTGATGACACTACACTAATTTTCCAATCCATAAATCCAAGAAAACCAGCTGTTATAAAAGTTGCCAAGAATGCATTCATTAAAGGCAAAATAACAAGCCAAATCGAACCAAAAAAAAGATAAAGCATTACTGCAAAAATTACTGCCACTGCTGCACCAAATATAGTCAAATCAGATTCAATATATTCCATCATGTCAGTTGCTATCATTGATGGACCGCCAAGATAAATGGTCGCATCCTCTCTATACTTATCTAAGGTATTTCTAATATTCTTAATAAGAATCTTATTGAATTCTGACTCTGAATCATTAATTTCACTTATTCTTGAATTAATTTCACTTAATTCGTTTTGAAGTTCTAATCGATTTTTGCTCGTAAGTACTTCTTTTGCATCAAGTTTATCCAAAACTTCATATCTATTATTAATTAAATCGTTATATTCATTGTTTCCTTTTAGTACAACTTGCATAGCTGTAACCTTGCCATCTTTACTGACAATTAATTCTTTATATATTGGATTTTTAATAATTTCTTCTTTAGCGAGATCTAGGTTTATGCCTTCATAAGTAAGATCCTTCAAGTTGTCGGCAACCTCTGTAAGACCAACCTTTGGTTGAAAAAAAATTGGAGCATCTAAAAGTGATAGTACAGAATCAACACCATCAATATTTTTTAGTTCATTTTCTAAATTTGCAATTCTATTCAACGAATAATCTGAAAATAATTCAGTATTTGGTTCATAAGTTACAATCAAAAAACTAGAATCACCAAATTCATCTTCTGCTTCTCTATATGCTTTAAGAGATTCATCATTCTCCAAAACCAATGCATCTGACGAGGCATCAAGTTTAAAATTATTTAATCCTAGTCCTGAGAATAATGTTATAGCTCCAACCAAAAATAAAATTATTAGATTCTTATCTACAAGAAATGATGCAACGTTTTTTAAATCTATTCTCATTTCTTATTAGCGCAATTAGGTGAGTCAATAATTACAGGATTATTTTCATATTCCATTTCATCGAAAGTGTAAATTGATAAAGCATGAATAGAATTCATTATGTTTCCAAGAACTTTATATATTTTTTGATGCTGCTTTATCTTGGGTACGTCTTTGAATGAATTACTTACTAAAACGATTTTAAAATGACTTTCAGATCCCTCAGGCACGTTATGCATATAACTCTCATTGGTAATAGATAAAAGTGATGGATTAAATTTATCAATCAATAAATTTTTAATAGTATTTTCGATTTTTCCCATTTGTCATCTATAAATAAAAATCTAGCTACCTTTTCCAAATTTTATTGTATACAAAAGCAAAAATAACTATAAATAAGGCCCCTGTGGCAACTGGCATTATAACGAATTCAAAAGATTTTGCTCCTAATATCGCAATTATAGGATTTGCTCCAGCTGGTGGATGAATAGTTTTTGTAATCATCATAAGAATTATTGCCAATGATAAGGCCAGAGATATTGAAATAGGCGAATTGCCAAGAAGGTAAAACAAGAAAACACCGGATGAAGCAGATAGGATATGACCAAAAAAAACATTTCTTGGTTGAGCCAATGGACTGTCATGGACTGCCATTACAAGCACTAGACTTGCTCCAAACGGTGGTATTAACCAAATATTTGTTTCATCAACTGAATTAAAATATGCGATCAGAAATATACACAAAAAAGCTCCAAGCGATGAGATTAAAACATTTTGGTAATTCTTTAATAAATTTTTGAATTTCATACTTTATACACTAACTCTATAAACAAATTATAAATGTTATCCATCTAAGATTGACAAGCGATCTATCGTTTCAATCTCTTTAATAATTTTTTCCCATTTAATCCATTCGTCATTATTTAAATTTGCAGCAAATTCTGCAGCTCTTAACATTGCTATAGCCTGGGCATCATCACCATATTGGGATATTAATGAGATAGCTATTGATTTGATAGTTTTTCTATCTTCCATATTTTTAGGTTAACTAATATTGATAACTTTATCCAATGTATAATTAAATTTCATGAAAGTTTTGTGGGTTAAAGATAATAATATTGGTCATGAGAAACAAGTAAAGATTTTACTTGATGAATTGAACAAGAATATTGATTTAGATATCGATGAAAGGGATGTAAAAGGATTTTATCCACTTTTTACATATTTGGAGGATATTGAGGAAAAAAAATATGATTTTATTATTGGAGCTGGTCATAGAACTTATTCTTTAATACTGAGTATTAAAAAAAATCAAAAAGAAAATACAAAATCAGTTGCAATACTGTCACCAACTTTTCGCAAGGATAAATTTGATATTATCTGCTCACCTTCTCATGATAAAGATAAATTTAAAAAAACAAATAATGTAATTTTTTTTGAAGGATCGCTTGCAAAAGTTTCAGATAAGGATACCGATGAAAATATAATCATGATTGCAGTTGGTGGTAAAAATAAACATTTTGCCTTTGATGAAAATCATATAATTTCTCAAATAGATTACTTTATATCTATTCATCCAAATAAAAATTGTTATATATTTAATTCAAGAAGAACGCCTAGTTCAACAAATCAAAAATTAGCTTCTTTAAAAAACATTTATGAAAACGTAACATTTTGTGATTTAAATATAGGCTCAAATGACTTTGAAAAAATTTTAGAGAAAGCATCATCTAAATTAATTACAAGAGATAGTGTTAATATGATATTTGAAAGTCTTTCATGTAAGGGTAAGACATACCTTATAGATATGAAAGAAAATCGAAGTTCAAATAAAGTTGTTAAGATTGTAGATAATCTAATTAAGAATAAAAAAGTTGGTTTCATAGATTGCGATAACATTGTTGATGATATGTCTAAGATGAAGTTGCAAAAACAAAATATTCATAATGAAATTTATGCAGAAGTTGAAAAAGTTTCATATAAATTACAACAATTATTATGAAAACTGTTCATTTTGTAATGAGTAATTCTTTTGCAGGAATTGAACAACACGTTGATGAGCTTTTATCAAATAATCTAATTGATAATCCAATATTGATATGTAATGAATCCATTGAAAATAATTTTGCTGAAAATATTAAGGTTTTTAAAATAAAAAATTATGGAAGAAGATCTTTAATTGGTAGATATAAGATTAAAAAATTACTTAAACAGATAAATCCAGATATTGTGCATACACATGGCTCTAAAACAACAGAAATTATTTCAAAAATTAAACATAAAAATTTTAAACATATTGCTACAGTTCATGGAGTCAAAAAAAATAAAACGATCTTTGAAAAACCAGATTTCATCATTGGAGTAAGTAATAAAGCTATTGAAGGTATAAACAATAATTCAAAAGTTATTTCTAATTGGTGGAATCCAAACTTATTAAAATTTCAAAAAAGGAATCCTAAATATGCTATTGCAATTGGCAGACTTGAAAAAATAAAGGGATTTGACCTGCTTATTTCGTCATGGAAAAACATAAATACAAAACTTTTGATTATTGGCTCAGGTCAAGAAAAAAATAATTTACTGTCATTAATTGATATTAATGGGCTCTCAAGCAAGATAAAAATACTTGAAGATGTAAGGAAAGATGATCTCATAGATTTCTACAAAGATGCGTCTGTATTAATTGTTTCATCAAGAGATGAAGGTGGACCAAGGGTTGCACTGGAAGCTTTATTTCTTGAAATTCCAGTGCTTTCTACAAATGTTGGACATATGGAAAATATATTACCAAAGGAATTATTAGCTAAAAAAAATGATCAAGAATCCCTACAAAATCTGTTAGAGAAATATGTTGATAATATAGATATATTAAATCAAGAAGCTGTTTTTGATTTCATAACAGAAGAATATTCAATAAACAAAAAAATAAGTGAAATAAATCTTATTTATGATTCTTTGCTGATAAGTTGATGATATAAATTTATGGTTTCATCAATCATTCTATTTGACGTGAATACGTTTTCCTTTGGCAAAGAATGATGTTTATCAGAAACTTTTATTACCTTTTCTTTTAGAGCATTGATATCACCTAGTTCAACTAAGCCATCAGGAAATAACTCCTCAAGCACTTCTTGTGTTCCTCCGTGATTCCAACCTACAAATTTTGCACCACAACTTATTGCTTCAATAGTAGTCCTGCCAAAGGGTTCAGGCTCAATTGAGAGATTAAAAACAATATCAGAAATTTTATAAATATTACTGATATCATTTCTTGATCCTGTAAATGTTATGTGTTGATAAAGACCAAGGTCTTGAATTTTCTTTTTTAGTGAATTTAGGTATCTTATTTTAGATTTTGAAGTTGGTCCTACAATTAATCCATGAAATATATCACCGTCTAACTTAGAAATTAGCTCAATAAAGTTATCAACACCCTTCCATTTCGATATTCTTGTAGGCAGAGTAAGGATAATCTTGTTCTTTGTTTGCGGGAATTCTCTATACCAAGCATTAATCCATTCATCACTTACATCATCTTTATTAAAATGATTCATGTCACAGCCTCTAGGAATAACTGAAATCTTTTCATCTTTTATATTGTAGGTATTTATAATGTATTCTTTTACAGTTTTTGATATCGCAATCATATGGTCAACCCTAGACATTACCTGACTGTACATTGGTGTGCTATATAAACCATGAAATGTAGATACAAGAATTGGTTTTTTAGATAATTTTTTGAATGCGTAGTAATTTATCCAAGCTGGCATTCTAGACCTTACATGAACTATGTCTGGTTTTTCTGTTCTATATATAGATTCTAACTTTTTTGATAAAAATAGTGAGAACAGACTTTTCTTATGAATTGGGAGTTTGATATGTGTTGCACCATCTTTTTCAATATCTTTTTTAAAAAGACCGCCATTTGAGATTACGATTGATTCGTGACCTTTCTCAACTAATGCTTGAGAGAAGTCTTTTGTTCCTCTCTCAACGCCTCCAATATTTAATTCTGGTAAAAGTTGAATTACTTTTAATTTATTCATATCTTAAAGAAACAGCTGGATCTAATTTAGCTGCTCTTTTTGCAGGCCATATACCAAAAAATAAACCTACAAGTGCCGAAAAAGTTATTGATCCAATAATTGCACTAAAAGGCATATAAAATATCCAATCGTTTAATGATGTAAAAAGAAAAAGTAATGTGGTTGCAATTATTACACCTAATAGTCCGCCTAGTATACAGAGAAGAACTGCTTCTATAATAAATTGCATCATGATAGATCTTTGAGTTGCGCCTAGTGCTTTTCTGAGACCTATTTCGCGGGTTCTTTCAGTCACCGATACCAGCATTATATTCATTACACCGATGCCTCCTACAATTAAACTTATCCCTGCTATACCAGCAATTAGTGCAGTAAATATTCCAGTAGCTTGTCGTCTAAGATCAGAGTATTGGCTCCAATCATTGATCCTAAAATCATTTTCGCCTCCAGGACCAATATCATGCTTTTGTCTTAAGATTTGTTCTATAGTCATCATGACATAGTCAACGTTAGTTTCATTTGAAATTCCTACATTGATCCATCCGAGCCTGTCTGTTCCAAATATTCTTTGTGAAGCTGTTAATAGCGGAACATATAGATCGTCATCAGGATTTTGCCAGCCTGTTGATCCCTCTTCTTTAAGAATGCCAATGACTTTATAAGAAGTTCCAGCAACTAGTATTTCATTATTTAATAATTGTTTTGCAGATGTTTTAAGTTCTCCTGGAACTTTTGATCCAAGAATGATAACTTTCTTTCTTCCTAAATTTTCTTTTTCAGTAAAAATACGTCCTTGTCCAATTTCAAATCCCCTTACCTCAAAATTGACAGGTAGATATCCGTTAATTTCACCACTAATGTTTGAATTTCTAAACTTAACTTGTCTACTGCCAGACATAGCAGGAGCAATCATCCAGTTATGTTCTTTATTATCAGCTAAAGCCTCTGCATCTTTTATCACCAATGGGTTGAATCCAGAAGATATTCCACCCCTTTTTCGCTGACTAGGAAAAATTGATAAAGTTCTTGGACCCAAATCATCGATGCTTGCTTCTAAGGCCTTCTCGGCACTCGATCCAATACCTATTACCGTTATAACAGCAGCTGTTCCAATTATTATTGCTAATGCTGTTAAAAAAGACCTAACTCCATTTGTTTTTATGGATGATATAGCTGATTTAATTGATTCTTCTACTAACATTATCCAAAACTGAATGAACCGCTAACTCTTTCTTTAAAACGCTCTTGATAATCAAAGAGGCTTTTACTTGGGAGAATATAAACTACGTCACCTTTTGTTAGACCTTCAATTATTTCAACATTATAAAGATCTGATACTCCAACTTTTACCCATGATAAATACGGTCCGTTTTTTGAATCTTTAATAACAATAAATCTGTTAAAATTTTCGCCATCAACTTTGTTATTCAAGAACATATCTATATCTTCTTTATCAATATCCAAAACCGCAGCAGCAGTATAAATATCCTTTCTAGTTCTTAATGACATTGTTGGAACACTTAAGCTAACATCTTTTTTTAATATTTGGATAACAACGTCAGTATTCATACCTATCAATAAAAGATTATCTTCATTATCGATATCAATAAGTACTGGGAAAGTTGTAACATTTTGTTGAACATAGGCTCTTGGTTCAATTTTAGATACGGTTCCAATAAATTCTTTATCCCTGTATGCAGCAACTTTAATTGATACTTTTTGACCAATTGCGACCTTTCCAACATCTATCTCATCAACTAAAGCTCTTACTCTGACTTTAGATAAGTCAGCCATAGTCATAATTATGCTTCCCTCACCGAAAGCAGATGTAGGGGAAGAAATTACCTGTCCTACCTCAACAGGCCTTGATATAACTGTTCCGTCAATTGGTGATTTTACGACTGTATCATCTAGCGCAATTTTTGCATTTTCAAATGAGACCTGATTTCTAACCAATGTTGATTTTGCTTGAGCAAAATTTTCTTTTATGTCCTCAAAATCTTTATCGGATATACTCGAATTTTTATGAAGCTCAATTCCTCTTTCGTACTGAGACTCCGCATTCAATAAACGAACCTTTGCAGCCTCAAGATCTGATTCAGTCTGATCAACTATATTATTAGCTGTTCTCTGATCAATTTGAGCTAACATAAAGCCCTTATTAATAAAGTCACCTACTTCAGCACCAAGAAAAAGAACTTCGCCTGATGCCTTAGATTTTATTTCAACAGATGAAATTGCTTCAATAACTCCAGATGCATCGATTGATACTTCAAGTTTTTGAGGAATAGTCTGCTCTTTTTTATAAAACTGAGTATCTTTATCATCACCGCCCCCACCACAGGAAGAAACGATTAATAATGATGTAAATATGTACTTTAGGTTTTTCATGTCATTCACTTAAATCTGATTTTATCAGACCATCCATAATAGTTATAATTCTGTTTGATTGTTTTGCAACGCTATCTTCGTGTGTTATCAATATAATTGTTTGTCCATTTTGGTTTAAGTCTTTAAAAATCTTCATAACATCTTGACCAGTCTTTGAATCAAGATTGCCTGTTGGCTCGTCTGCAAATAATATGCTTGGCTTATTTACAAGAGCTCTTGCAATAGCAACTCTTTGTTGTTGACCTCCAGATAACTCTGCTGGTGTGTGTTTTGATCGACTCGATAGGCCAACAAGGTCTAATACATCATTTGATCTTTTAGTAGCCTCCTCTTTGTTCACTCCAGCATATTTAAGTGGCAACATAACATTTTCAAAAGCAGTATTTCTTGCTAACAAGTGAAATGATTGAAATACGAAACCGATTTCTTCATTTCTTATCTGTGCTAATTCATCGTCATCTAATTTACTAACTTGTTTATTATTTAAATAATATGAACCATCAGTTGGTGAATCTAAACATCCGATAATGTTCATCAATGTTGTTTTACCTGAACCAGATGGCCCCATTATTGATAAAAACTCCCCTTTTTCAACTGATAAATTAATACCTTTGAGAGCTCTAACTACTTGAGTACCAGACTCATAATCTTTTGTTAAATTTTCGGTTTTTATAATCATTAACGTTTAGACCAATTAAAAAATGAACAGTTCAAATTCTTGGCAATCAACCGTTTAATGCTTCAAGATACTCCAACCAAGCTATACCTTGATCTTTATATTCTTTACTGTTGGATGCTTCAATAAATGAATTTTTTGCATTTGTAATTGATTTTTTTTCAAAGTATGCAATTCCTTTCATCAATGCAAACTTGCCATCATCTTTTAGACCAGCTTCATCTGCTTTCTTTATACCTCTTATTACTTCATCCCATTCAAATGCGCTAAATGCTATGTTTATATATTGTTTTATTAGTTTTGCATCTTCTGGATCATTATTAAGCGATCTGCCAATTACATTTAGAGACTTCAAACGCTCTTTTGCAAATAACCAAGAATCTGCGAGGAGTTTAGCATTGGTATTATCGAAGTCTATATCCTCATTCGTGATAGCTTTTTCTAGAACTTTTGCTGACATTGCTGGATTTTTTTTATACAAATAGAAGCTTGCTAACGTTGTAAATTCCTCAGGTTTATCCATTAAACCTTTCATATAACTTACTTCCATTGTTGCAAGTGATAAGTCGTATTTTTCTAAAATATTGTATACAGCAGATAATTGCACATAATATCTTTTCTTTTCTGGTCTATTAAGAAGGAGTTCCTTTGCAGATACCTCTGCAGCCTCAAAATCTTCTTTGTTATACTCAATTGCAAATTTAAGCTGAAACCAGTCTTCTCTAAATGAACTAGACAAAGATATTGCTAAATTTATGTAGTCATATGCAACATCATAATTTTTTTCAGAAGCATAAATTAAGGCAGTCAAAGCATAAATATTATGCATACCAGGAACTGGTTTAGGATTTTTGTTTGCTTCCTCAATAAAATCTAGTAATAACGCTTTAGCGCCAATTGTATTACCTTGGGTTGTATAAAGCTGGGCTAATGCTTGAACAAGTGAGGTAGCTTCTTGTAAAGGCAAAGCTTGTTCATCATATGCAACTTGAAGTTTTTCTATTGCTTCAGGAAATCTTTCTTGTTGAAATAAGAAAAATCCGTAAGTTCTTGCTATAACTGCTTTGTTATATGACCTTGATCTCCAACTTTTCTTATATAGCCGACTTAAGATTTTTTCAGCTTCATCAAATTTCTTCTCTTCGATTTTTGCATCTACTCTTGTTAATTCCCAATATACACCTTCATTAAGAACATCTTCGGATGATACAAATAATGGAAAAACAATTAGAACAAATAATATATTAAATAATTTCATGCTAAAAAAGTTTAAATTCTATAACTTGAGTTCCTGCCTGTTGAACGGCAATACCATTAACAACTTTAGGTTTAAATTTCCATTTTTTAATTGCTCTTAACGCAGATGAATCAAACACTCTTGGAGGTTTTGACTGAACCACTCTTGGAGAAGATACAGAGCCATCAGGTTCAACAATAAATTTTACTTTTACCCATCCCTCGACACCTGAGAGAAGTTCATTTCTTGGATATTGAGGATTAATTCTAACTAAAGGTATTACTTGTGAATTTCCACCAGTTTGAGGACCCAAAAAAGCACCTTTAAAATCTGTTGGTACAGAAATGTCTGGAAACTCAATGTCCAAATTTGGAACCTGAGGTGGTGCAGATAATTCAGGGGTAACTAATTCAGGTGGTGGTGGTTTCTTTGGTGGCTCAGGCTTGTCAGGTATTGTTCTAGATTTTTCTTTTAATGAAGTATCTTTTTTCAGCCTGATAAAATCAACAACTCTGAATGAATTTTCATTTTTTAATGACTCGGAGCTAGGCTTTACAATATAAGCAAGAGTCATAAAGAAAACAATTGATGATAAAAAACCAATTATGTGTCCTGAATACTTTTTAATCATTTTCAGCCGCAATTGAAATTTCAAGAACCCCAGCAAGTCTGATTTGATCCATTGCTTCTACAAGAAGACCTGTTTGTGAGGCTTTGTCTGCTTGAATTATTACAGCGCCTTCTGGGTTTTCTGCCCTCAATCTTATTATATTTGGTCTAATCGCCCTGAGTTCTACCTTTCTTCTATCAATATAGATTTCATTATTCTCGGAAATTGCAACTAAGATATTACCTTTTTCGTTTCTTTCTGCAGTTTCAGCATTTGGTCTATTTACCTCAATGCCAGATTCTTTAACAAAGGAAGTAGTCACAATAAAAAATATAAGCATGATAAAAACAATATCAAGCATTGGTGTAAGATCTAAACCAGTTTCTTCTTGATATATTTTTTTTCTTCTTCTCATATTTCCGAGATAATTGATTGAGATTTACTATTAAGAACTGTAAATGTTAAGAGACCTACAATACTTATTGCCATTCCAGTCATTGTAGGTAAAGTTGCTTTAGTAATTCCTGAAGCTAATGCTCTGGCATTCCCTGTTCCAAAAAATGACACAACATCAAAAACTTCAATCATGCCCGTAACTGTTCCAAGTAAACCTAATACAGGACATAAAGCTATCAACGTTTGGATTATGTAAAAATCTTTAACAACGACGCTTCTGAAATCTGATTTTAAAATAGACTGATTTAAAGAAATAAATTGATCGTTTTTAATGTTCTGGTAGTCTTTTTTAAATTGCAATTTAATAGTATCAATTTCAAAAAAGAGAAATTTAAACTTAGCTGCAATTAGAATAAACAAGTAAATACTTATTAAAAAAAGAATAAAAACTACAGGTCCGCCCTGATTGATAAAGTTTGAATATGTTTTAAAAACTTCACTTATCATTGTTTTGTTTTGTTAGCTACTATTCCAGATGCTTTCTCCTCTAAGAAAGATATTATTGATTTTGAGTAATTTTCTGCATATGAATGCATAAATAGCAAGGGAGCTGCAACAATGAGTCCTAACATTGTAGTAACCAACGCTTGTGATATACCACCAGCCATAAGCTTGGGATCGCCTGTACCAAATAAAGTTATAGCCTGGAAGGTTTCAATCATTCCAATTACAGTTCCTAATAAACCTAATAGAGGCGCTACTGTAGCAATTAATTTAATAGCTTTTACTCTGATTTCAATAGTTGGTGTTATCGATTGTATTTTTTCATCTAAAATAAGCTCAAGCGAGTCTAGGGATTCATTTATATTCTCTTTAGCAGTTTGTAAAAGAGAGCCTAAAAGATTATCTTGAAGAATATCTGAACTATTTTCTTGTTCTCTAATGCTCTCTAATGTATTTCTCAGAACATAAATTCTCTCTGAAGCTAATGCAACTCCTCCAAGTCCTAATAAGATAATTACATATCCAACAAATCCACCATCAGCTATTCTTTGGAAAAAAGTTTTCTTTTGAATTAATTTATCAAGAATTGCTCCTCTAGTAGGATCAATATCTACTTCGTAAACACCTTCAGTGCTTCCTTGAAGTCTTCTAAGTTTTCTTTTGTTAACACCAGATGGTTGAGATGGTAAAAATTCGACCTGATTTGTATCAATTAAATGTTTTAAAAAATTTCCATCTTGTGTAATTGAAAAAGTTCCTATTCGAAGAACCTCTAATTCACTGTTGTCTCCATCCGCTGAAAGAACTTCTGTTGTGAATGTTTTTATTGTTTCAGCGTTTCTAATCTCTTTTAAAAGCTCTACCCACAAGCCTGATATATCAGACAAATCAGGTAATTTTTTTGACTCTGCTAGATTTTTAAGAAAAAGATCTCTATTTGGATTATCAATGTTAGTAATTGAGTTTTTAAATTCTCCTCTTGTTTGACCAGAGACTTGCTTCACAACACCAAACATCTCACCAAGATTGCCTAGTTTTAATGTAAGCTTTTCTTCCAATTCAGAAAGAATTTTTTCATTTTCATCAAATTCAGCAATCAATCTTTGTGATAAATCTTCAGCTGCAGCAAGATCAGACTTAACTTTCTCATGTATTCTTTTCAGATCAGCTAACTGTTTTTCTTTAGAATTTGATCTACTAAAATCAAATCTTTTTTCAATATCAATCTCTGACTCAATGTCTAATATTAATTGTTCAATTTTAGATATCGGAGGTGGAACTTCACCCTCAACAGATTCATTCTCTTGAGCTAAAAGAAAAAAAGGTGAAACTAGTAAAATTAAATATAGTCTTAACTTCATCATATTCTCTCAATAGGTAATTTAAGTAATGATGGTGGTAATTCTTTTCTCGCTATCTTTAATGCAACGACTAATTCATTATCGATACCCTTCTTTCTTACCCATCTGCCTTCTTTTTTGCTATACATTGCAGTGTGTCTTCCGTCAGAGGTCCTTGCATATAAGCCAACTCTTCCAAGACGGAAGACTTCAACATTGAATATCTCTGAATCAAAAGTAATTTCATCTCTATATGATTCAATAGTCCTTCCAAACTCATTTTCAATTTGATAGGCCTCAAAAACTCTTCTGAATTTCTCAGAAGTTGAAATATTTGATTGTTTCAGTATGTCTTTTAATTCAGCAACCCTTGCTTTTCTCTCTGTTAAAAGAAACGGCACATCGTTGTTAATGATTGATTCTAAAGTACTGACCATTTCTTCGAGTGTGGGAAGAATTCCTTTATTAGTTTTGTCTAATTCAACCATTTGTTCATTGATTGAAATTATTTCAGCATTTTGAGAGTCTATTAACTCTTGAAGCTGACGGTTATAAATATTTGTTAAATCTAACTGTTGAGATAAAAACTGTATATCGCCAGTTAAAACTAAAATTTGTGAATCAACGTTATCTATAAATTCTTGTCTGCTTGCTGCATCATTGGATGAAGATGCTTCTATATCAATAGCTTGTTGCAAAAGCGCCTTTTCATCTACAACTTCTTCAGACGATTGAGCCCATGCAAAAGTGTGTGTTAATAAAACTAATAAATAAAACTTGCTAAATTTCATGCTGCTAATTATATACTTTTTATAAGAGATTTTTATGAAAAAATCCCCTCATTAGAGGGGATTTTTAGTTTAAGTTAATACTTTTTTAGAATGTATAACGGTATGTTACAAATACTTCTCTACCAACTGGTGAGTAATAGTATCTAGCAAACCAAGGCCATCCTAAATCTTCGTTTTTCTTTGGAATATCATCCATTAAGTTAGATATTGAAACAGCAAGGAAATGTCCTTCTTCAAAATCATATCTAACAAATGAACCAATATCATAATATGGATCAATTTTCATATCTCCATCAGCACTTGGTGCCCATCTAGAGTTATAGTTCATTGAACCAATTCTTTGAGTACTGACACCAGCTGACCAGTCGTTTTTAGTCCAGCTTAATGAAAAATAACTTCTGGATCTTAATCTTCTCTCTTGATTCATAATTGAAACAAAAGGATCACCAGCAGTATCACTTCTTCTTTCGTCATCAACATATGCTATTGAAAGACCAACAAAGAAATCACCAGCATTATCTGTTAAGAATCTTGAAGACAGTCCAAAGTCGGCACCTCTGTAGAATCTTCCAGCACCGTTTATAAATCCGTATTCAACAGATGTAATACCACCTTCCGGAGGTGTGATGTCTGGAGCAGTTCCTCCACCTTGAGGTGTCCATTCTGCACCACGAATAACGTTTGAATAGACGTCAGAACAATATGAACTTGAATAGTTATAACCTTCAACAGTATCACCTGATTCTTGAACTTTACATATCATTTCATCTACAAGTAACTGAGCTACTGAAGTTCCAATAACAATATCGTTAAGTTCTAATTCAACAAAATCAAGAGTCATATCCATTTTAACTTTAGCTGAATCAACTATGTCCACAACTATACCAAAGTTATAGTTTTCGCCTGTTTCAGCTCTTAAATTAAGGTTACCTCTTGAATTCTCTCTAGCATTTAACTGAGTATATCCAGTACAAAGACCACCAAGAGTCTGTCCAGTATTTAACCATCTACCATAATAGTCACAAGGAGTACCAAAGCTTCCTGATAATCCTTTGTAAATGTATGGCAAACTTGGAGCAGCAAAAGACTCACTCCAACCACCTCTTACTAAGAGATTTTCAGCTGCTTTCCATGAGAAAGTAACCTGGCTAGTTCTTTTACCACCAATCTGAGTTGATTTTTCATCATAATCATCATATCTTTCTGCTAAATAAAGATTTAAGTCAGCAGTCAAAGGCAATGCAAATTCTACTGCATAAGATGTTCTGGTTCTTTCACCACCACCCTCAGTTGTAGATCTTCCCCATACTCTATCATCATCATATGCTTGAGATGGATCGATAATGTAATCAGTTTTATTATCTTCTAGGAATAATGAGAATCCGACAGGTCCTGCAGGCATATTAAATAAATCGCCTGATATTGACGCTGAAATAGCTTCTGAGCTTGATTCACCTTCAATGAAAGCATATTCCCAAAGACCATATGATTCAGCCATTTCAAATGTACCCCAATATGTATCTGGGTTGAACACACTATAACCATATGCTCCGTCTGTACATAATTGAGGATAGTGATCTATAACACCACCACATGACCAAGCATCTAAGCTGTCATTCATAACATCATCAGAACCTTGAAGATAGTAGTAGTCATCATAAGTATAAGCTACTTCCCAATCCCAGATTGCATCATTAAATTCGAAGTTACCTGTTAAGGCCATTGTGTATGACAAAGTATCTTCGTCATAATCAGCTTGCCAATTTTTCTCAGCAAAGAATCTTTGTCCAAAACCATATGCATATCCAAATGAATCCCATACTAAAGGATTAATTTTTCCGCCAGTATAGTCAGTACCAAATGCACCAAGAATTTCACCAGCGTTATTGATAATGTATCCAGCATCGTAAGCTTGCTGAACAAAATATGGGTAATAAACATTATCAGCTTCAGTTTCCCAATAATGAACGTCTGCAGTAAATTCCATTCCATTATCAAACTGGTATGAACCACCAAGATAAACAGAACCGTTTTCATTACCATTTCTTATAGTTCTATATTTAACAGCATCTAAATTACAATATGCATTTCTTTCAGTTCTTCCAAATGCAGCCCAACCGTAATTAGCCATGTTGTCGTCAAACATTCCCAAGTCTTCACAGGTATTGTCTGAGCCCATTTCATTTGGTAAGAAAGATGTTGCAAATCTTGAGCTACTTGCCCAATAACCTGCCCACATACCATATTGATAGAAACTTACTGGTTCATCTCCGTAGTCATCGAGTTGAGTTCTGTCTGTACCATTTAGGGGATTTCTCATATTGAGATCGATACCATAAACAAAACTTCCGTTGTCAAAATAACCACCACCACTTAATTCAATACTAAATGATTCACCAGAAGATCTGCTTGTGAATGGTTGATGTGCGCCAGCTCTTACTTGAAGGCTGATATCTTCCATACCGTCAACAAGTATAACGTTAATAACACCAGCAACAGCATCGGCTCCATAAACCGCAGATGCACCAGCAGTTAATATTTCAATTCTTTCAACGATACCAATTGGTATTCTGTTCCAGTTAAAAGCTGCATCACCATCTCCAGAAGGATATGGATAGTTAGCTCTTCTTTTTCCATTAACAAGAACAAGAGTTCTTCCTGGACCAAAGTCACGAAGGTTAACTTGGTTTGTATTTGAAGCGTTGCTTCCACCTCCAAGACCTTCCATTACTGTTTGACCTGTATTTTGAGCAACAGATGCAACAGCCTCATAGACTGAGATAAATCCACCTTGATCAATATCAGCAGCAGTAATAACCACTAAAGGTTGAGGTCCTTCAATATCAGTTCTTTTGATTCTAGAACCAGTAACACTGATTTTTGAAAGCTCTACCTCGTCACCACTTGCTTCAGATGAACTTGATTCACTAGATTCAGCTGGAGCTGTTTCAGCTTGAGTTTCAGTTACAACTTCTTCTGTAACCTCATCAGCTTGAGCAACAACTTCACCAGGATTATCAGCATATAAGCTCGATATCAAAGCAAAATTTGATGCGAGTAAAACTGATAAAAATAAATTTTTGTTATTTAACATAGTTATATCCCCATAAAATTATGTAATAACCTACAATTATCATGTAATTAAACGAAATGTGCAAACATTTTATGAAAATCACTTTTATGCTTAAAAAAGCTTTAAATCAGGTTATTTTTTAATAAAAAATATGTAATAATTTAACACATTGAATATTATTAAAAAGTTCATTCATAAAAATCAAATCAAAAGGAAAACAAATATGAAAAAAACATTATTTCTCTTTACTTTTTTAATTAGTTTAATGAGTGTAAATGCTCATTCGAATGAAAATATACCTTTGCAGCATTTTTTCTGTGATTCAGCCATGACAGGTGGTAGTTTGTCGCCTGATGGAAAATATTTTGCATCAATGGTCCCTGCTTCAGGTGCCAAATGTGCTATTGAAGACATTGATGATCCACAAGCTGCAAGAGTTTTACTTGTAATAGATCTTGAAACTAATACTCCAAAGGTTCTAAGTGGTACTAGAGGCAAAGATAGACTTACAGGCTTTACTTGGATCAGTAATACAAGAATGATTTTTAACAGAGGAACAGATGACGGTGGTTTATCAGGGCTAAGTACGTGGGCAATAAATGCGGATGGAACAAAACCAAAAGAATTAGTACCCGGTGATTTGGAAGATGGCTACCCTACTGGTGTAAGACAAATTTTAGATAGGATGGAAGATGATGATAAGCACATTTTAGTTACATACAACAAGAGAAGGCCAAAATATACTGATGTATATAAATTAAATGTTTTCTCAGGCAAACTAACTTTGGTTGCTAAAGATCCTGTTAAAGATGGTCAAACTGCTTTAGGTTGGGCTGTTGACCAACAGGGGCTTGTTAGAGGATATGTTGCTGTCAAAGGTTTGTTCACATACTTATATCATAGGAATGATGCTGAGTCAGATTTTGAGTTACTCAGAAAATTTAAATTCCAAGAACCAAGTTTTAGTCCAGCTGCTTATTCATATGACCCTAGATATGTATATATGAGAGGTCAAGCAGTTGCAGCTGATGGAACGGTTATAGATGATTCTGATACAGATGCACTCTGGTTATATGATGCATATGAAGATAAGTTTATTGAGAAGATTTATCAGAATGACAGATATGATGTCGGTGGAATAGCCATTTCGAGCAAAACTGAAGAGCCTGCTTTTATTTCATATGTAGCTGATAAACCTGAAAAAATTTGGATCGATAAAGATTTAGAGCAGGTTTATGCATCAATAGAGGCTAGTTTTCCAAATGATCAAGTATCTATTGGTGGCTGGACTGATGACGAAGATAAAGCAATTATTAGAACATGGAGTGATACAAATCCCGGTGAAATGTACTTCTACGACAGAAATAAAGGCAGCATAGCATTCATAGCAAAATCCAGACCATGGATTAACAAAAATGAAATGTCGCCTATGTTACCAATCTCGTTTACTGCAAGAGATGGTTTAGTAGTTAATGGCTATTTAACTGTTCCTAAAAATAGTGATGGTAAAAATCTTCCATTAATTGTTAATCCTCATGGAGGTCCTAATGCAAGAGATTACTGGGGATATAATCCAGAACATCAATTTCTAGCGTCAAGAGGATATGCTGTATTAAGTATGAACTTTAGGGGTTCTACTGGATACGGAAGAAATCATGTCAAAATGGCAAATGGTCAATGGGGCAGAAAAATGCAGGACGACGTAACTGATTCAGTAAATTGGGCTGTAGAACAAGGTATTGCTGACCCAGATAACGTATGCATTTATGGAGCTAGCTATGGTGGTTATGCAGTAATGGCTGGTATTACAAAAACTCCAAAGATGTATAAATGTGCAGTTAATTATGTAGGTGTAACAGATATGGGTTTATTGTTCTCCAAAATGCCTAAAGTTTGGGAGATATGGGAAGAACAACAAAAAATTGAAATTGGAGATTATGAAAACGATAAGGAATATCTTGATGCAGTATCTCCAATCAACTTGGTTGATCGTATTGAAACCCCTTTATATATTGTTCATGGAGTAAGAGATTGGAGAGTTCCAATACAACATGCTCAGAAGTTAAGAAGAGAATTAGAAAAAAATGGAAAAGTCGAGGGTGAGGATTTTTGGTGGATGGTAAAAACTGATGAAGGTCACGGTTTTTATAAAGAAGCTAATAAGATGGAACTTTACTCTGAGCTAGAGGAATTTTTTGGGAGATACTTGAAAAATAGTTAATCTTAGAAAGATTCAATACCAGTAAGATTCTTACCTAATATTAAGCTGTGAATATCACTTGTACCTTCATAGGTATTCACAGCTTCTAAATTCATACAATGTCTGATAACGTGATATTCATCACTTACACCATTTCCACCATGTATATCTCTGGACATTCTTGCAATATCTAAACCCTTTTGACAGTTATTTCTTTTTACAAGAGAAATCATCTCAGGTTTATATTTGTTTTCATCAATCAATCTTCCAACTCTTAAGCTTCCTTGAAGGCCTAAAATAATATCAGTTTGCATATCTACTAATCTTTTTTGAACAAGTTGTTTTGATGCAAGTGGTGCATTAAATTGATCTCTGTTAATCGAGTATTCCAAAGCAGCATCTAAACAAAACTCTGCAGCTCCCATTGCACCCCATGAAATTCCATATCTTGCCATGTTCAAACATGAAAATGGTCCTCTAAAACTTGATACTTCTGGAAGAATCTTGTCAGATGGAACAAATACATCATCCATAAATATTTGACCCGTAATTGAAGCTCTTAAAGAAAACTTACCTTCAAGTTTTGGTGTTTCTAATCCCTTGGCACCCTTTTCAACTATTAATCCTCTTAAAATCCCTTGTTCATCTTTAGCCCATATAATCAGAACATCTGCAATAGGTGAATTAGTAATCCAAGTTTTGGAGCCATTAAGTAAATATCCTCCATCAGTTTCTTTGCAGTTAGTTTTCATTGAACCAGGATCTGAACCAGCATCCGGTTCTGTTAAACCAAAGCATCCTATAAGATTTCCTTTTGCCATTTCAGGCAAATAATGTTCTTTTTGTTCTTCTGAACCAAATTTGTGAATTGCATGCATTGCTAAAGAAGTTTGAACACTAAAAGCAGATCTATAACTTGAATCAACTCTTTCGATTTCTCTAGCAATTAATCCATAGGAAACATAGTTCACACCAGCACATCCGTAACCATTAATTGGAGCTCCAAGAAATCCCAGTGAACCCATTTCTTGATAAATTGATTTATCAAATATCTCATTTCGATTCGCTTCAAGAATTCTTGGCATCAATTCAGATTGGCAATATTCTCGAGCAGATTTCTGAATTATTAATTCTTCATCTGAGAGTTGTTCTTCAAAAAGGAGTAAGTCGGTATTATTCATAATTTTTCGACTCTAATAATACCAAATCTTGGCTTTGAGAACATAATAGAATTCGAATTAAGTGAATTTTCAACAATTGCAATCATTTTGTTTGAATTGCCACAAATAATAATCAAAGGGAATTTAGATTGATATTGATAAACAAAATCAATTACTTCATCAGCAGCATCAAGATGTCTGACTCCATGTAAATCTAAATGCGTAATTCCTTTTTCATCAAAGACATTCATAAACTATAAATTGATTAAAGCTATATAATAATTATATGGCAAAACTTCATTTCTTTTATTCAACAATGAATGCAGGCAAATCAACTGCCCTTCTTCAATCAAATCATAACTACAAAGAAAGTGATTTAAATACATTATTATTTATCCCAAAACATATAGCAGATAAGTCGAACGGGAAAATAGTATCAAGAATTGGTTTAGAGGCTGATGCGATTATTGTTGATGCTGAATATAACTTTTTTGATGAAATCTTTTCGAAACAATCAGAAAACATAAGCTGTATATTTGTGGATGAGGCTCAATTTTTAACAAAAAAACAGATACATAGTCTTGGCAAAGTTGCGGATGAATTAAATATACCTGTTATGTGTTATGGCATAAGAACCGATTTTCAGGGAGAATTATTCGAAGGCAGTAAAGAATTACTGGCGCTAGCTGATAATTTAAAAGAACTTAAAACTATATGTAGTGAGTGTGATAAAAAAGCAACTATGGTTGTAAGATTAGATTCAGATGGCAAAATCCTTCTTGAGGGTGAAAAAATAGTTATTGGTGGAAATGAAATATATAAAACCCTTTGTAGGAAACACTTCAGAGAGCTTACTAAATTAATTTAACTGTGGAGAAAATATGGAATATGTAAATAAAAGATTTTTACTTGATAAAAGGCCAGTTGGTATGCCTCAAGATGATTGTTGGAAACTTAGTGATGAAACAATAAATTCGCTTAATAAAAATGAAATCATAATTGAGGTTAAATTTTTATCTATTGATCCATATATGAGAGGTAGGATGAATGATTCAAAATCTTACGCAGCTCCTGCAAAAATTGGGGAGCCCATGACTGGAGAGACAGCTGGTGTTGTTGTTGAAAGTAATTCTGAATTATTTAATGTTGGTGATATGGTTTGTGCTCATAAAGGTTGGCAAACATATATTAAGGCAAAAGATACTGATCCAGCTTTGCTTAAAGTACCTGAATCAAAAATTGGATTATCATCATTTCTTGGAACGTTAGGTATGCCAGGAAGGACTGCATATTTTGGTCTTAACAGAGTTGGCAAACCTAAATCTGGTGAGACTTTAGTTGTTTCAGCTGCATCTGGTGCAGTTGGAGCTGTTGTTGGACAACTTGGAAAAATTTATGGATGCAACGTTATTGGTATTGCTGGTGGACCTGAAAAATGTGCATATGTAAGAGATGTCCTTAATTTTGATGATTGTATAGATTATAAAGCAGGCAATTTAAATGATGATCTTAAAAATGCTTGTCCTAATGGTATTGATATTTATTTCGAAAATGTTGGTGGGCCTGTCTCGAGGGCTGTGGCGCCTCTTTTAAATGACGGCTCAAGAGTTCCAATATGTGGATTCATTTCTCAATATAACGAACAAGATATGATGAATGTTGAAACACCTTTTCATGTATTTGGATCGCTTGATCCAAAACCAGAACATAGATTTTTTGTAGTCACTGAATGGATGAATGAATGGGAACATGCCACACAAGAAATTCTAAAATTAGTTGAAAGTGAGAAGATGAAATACAGAGAAACAATTACTAAAGGTTTTGAAAATGCGCCTCAAGCTTTAAGAGATGTTTTAACTGGTAAAAATTTTGGAAAACAGATAATTGAAATTTAATTAACTTCAATTTCTCCCTTCATATATAAAACCGCTTTTCCTCCAATAAGAACTCTTGTATCTTGGTTTTTGCAATGGAGCACTCCACCTCTTTCAGATACTTGTTTAGCTAACATATCTGCACTATTCAATTTATCTGACCAATAAGGTATTAAAGTTGTGTGGGCTGATCCGGTAACAGGATCCTCATCAATTCCAAATTTAGGACAAAAATATCTAGAAACGAAATCATATTTATTGCTTTGAGATGAAACAATAAGCCCTTGGCCATCTAGATTAATTAACTTGCTGAAATTTGGATTTAATGACTTTAAGGTTTCTTCATTATCCAATATAGCAAAAAGATTTATATCGCCAATATAAGTTTCAATTGGCCTTACTCCAATAGAATCTTCTACTTCATCCATCATATCAATTTTTTTTATATTATCTTTTGGAAAATCGAGTTCATATAGATCATCTATTTTTCTAACAGATAGTTCGCCACTAGCTGACATAAAGCTCACTTTATCTTCACCTTTATTTATATAATTAAAGTATATAAATGCAGAAGCAAGAGTTGCATGACCACATAGATCTACTTCTTTTATTGGAGAAAACCATCGAATATGATTTATATCTTTATTGGTATTAACGAAAGCAGTCTCAGAAAGGTTATTTTCAAATGCAATTTTTTGCATTAAATTTTCATCATCAATATCTGAAAAAATTACAGCAGCTGGGTTTCCTGAGAATACTTTATCAGTAAAAGCATCTACAAAATAAACGTCGAGCTTCATGATGTTAATTTATTCCAAAAGAGACTTGTCTCTGATCGCTTTAAATTCATTACCTTTATACCAATTAGGATATTCTTCTGAAGAATTTGCTAAGTTCGAGAGAAAATCAGCAAAAATTTCAAGGTCTTCCTCTATGCCTGAGTAGTCCCAATCATCACCAAGCTCATCACATGGTTTGTGATAACATCCACCAAGATAATATCCATTTACTAATTCAATACCTCTTTCTTTTCCACCTTCAATCATATCTATTCCTGGATCAGTATATAAAACTGGAATACCAATTTTTGCAAAACTAATATGATCTGATCTATAAAAAAGACCTTTTTCAGGCTGCCAATCTGGAGACAAATATTTATTTTTTTTAATTGCAGATGCTGACATTAAATCTTCAAGTTCAGAGGCACCATAACCAACAATTTGTATATCTTTTGCTTTTCCAAATGCGAAATAAGCGTCAAAATTTAATCCAGCTATCATTTGAGATGCCTTAAATGGTAAATTTTCTGCAAAATATGCTGATCCAAGTAACCCCGCCTCTTCCGCAGTTAGGCCTATAAATATGATTGATCTCTCAGTGTCTTTTTTTGAAAAATAATCTGCTAAAGACATTACCATTGCAACACCTGTAGCATTATCAACTGCACCATTATAAATTTCGCCTTTTGAACTTATTCCTAAATGATCCCAATGTGCCATTACCATTAAGTATTCATCTGGTTTAGATGACCCCTCAACAAAACCTACTACATTGTGTGATTCTGCATAACGAAGATTGTTTTTTATTTTTGCAGACAATTGAAATCCATCCAACTCAAAAGGCTTGAAGTTGTCTGATAAAGCATAAGCTTTCATTTCATCATAAGTCTTGTTGTATTTAGAAAATATCATTTCTGCAACATCTTTTGTAATCCACCCTTCTAGCTCAATTCTGTCTAGGTTTTTATTATCAATAGAAAGATCTAATTGAGGACCCGTATTACTATTTTCGACAACCTCCCAGCCATAAGCTGCTGGAGCAGTTTCATGAATTATCAAAACACCTGAGGCACCTCTTCTAGCAGCCTCTTCATATTTATAACCCCATCTTCCATAGTAAGTCATTGCCTTGCCTTTGAATAAATTGGGATCTTTTAATTCAAAACCAGGATCATTAATTAGTAAAACAAGGGTTTTACCCCTAACGTCTATATCTGAATAATCTAACCAATCATATTCAGGAGCATTTACACCGTATCCAACAAATATTAGATCGCTTGGCTTTAGCTCAACTTCATCAACTTGTCTCTTTGTCCAGTAAACGTATTGTTTATCAGGTACTAAATTTATTTTTTCTCCCTGATAGGTAAGATTAAATTCTGATAGATTTGTATTTAAAGTAACTTCTGCGAGTTTTACTGGCATAAGGTAAGAATCGCCAAACATGTTTAAACCCATATCCTTATACTCATTGGATATATAGTTTTTTGTCATTAATCCGCCAGGGGTTCCAGGAGCTCTGCCTTCAAATTCATTTGATGCAAGTTTAACTAAGTATTCCTCAAACAAAGCCATATCTGGTTTATCTGATGTAATTTCATTATTACAGGAGTATAAGAAAGTTATTGTAAGTAAAGTTGTATAAAAGTTTTTCATATTTGCATTATATGAGCATATTTTATTTAAGAGAACAGAATATCAGTTGAGTCTTCAAATACTTGAACATATTATTAATAATTTATATAATGTAATATAAATATTAAATATATATGCAAATCTTAGAAAAATTAAATAAGCAAAATATTTCAGATACCTTTGCCCTATCGATGACTAAATTTTTTAGAATCATCGCAGACACTTTTTTTGCAAAAAGATACGGCCACAGAGCTGTCGTTTTAGAAACTGTTGCTGGGGTTCCTGGGATGGTCGCTGGGGTATGGATGCACTTCAAGAGTTTAAGAGCCATGAAAGCTGGCTATGGTGAACAAATTAGAGAAATGCTTGCTGAAGCAGAAAATGAAAGAATGCACTTAATGTTTTTCATTGAGATTGCAAAGCCAAATTATTTTGAAAGATTCATAGTATTGTTTGCACAAATTATATTTGGTTTATTTTATTTGTTCATGTACGTATTTTTTACAAGAACTGCACATAGAATGATTGGCTATTTCGAAGACGAGGCGGTCAAAAGTTACACAGAGTATTTAGAACTTGTTGAATCAGGAAAAGTAAAAAATATCCAAGCACCTAAACTTGCAATCCAATACTACAAACTTGGTTCGAATGCTAAACTCTCTGATCTAATAAGATGTGTTAGAGCTGATGAAGAGCATCATAGTGAAACAAATCATAATTACGCAGACAAGTTATAGTTTTATATTGTAAAAATCCTCAACTGTTTCGTGAGCAACCCTCTGTAAAAACCTAACATTTTCATCTTCGATTTTATCGAAATAGTTATACTCAAGTTTAAGTGGAGATTGATGAGTAATGCTAGAAAAAACAACACAAGCTGCTAAATAAGTTCCAAGCAAGCTTGGGTGAGATCCATCATATTCTTTATGAAGAGCTATTTTAGGATTCTTGCTATAAGCATTTTCAAAAGCGACGCCTACTGGAATTACTAATACATTATTATTGTTTGCAGTACTTATGTACATTTTTTTAATATTTTTAATCATTTGAGGATCAGTATCTTTATGAGGCTCAACATAAGCATGTGTCATATATAAAGCTGCTTCTGCGCCAGCTTTATGAATCTTATCTATCATTGTTTTTGCCTTCAATGAAAATTTTTTTCTTTCATTTTCAGTATTAGTTTCTCCACTACCGCCTTGCAATATAACTAATTCAAATGGTTTTTTAGCGCCTAGATTTTTATGATTTAACGGATAATCAATATTATGATGCGATAGTCTAGAGCCACTTATGGTTACCATTTTATAGTTTGACCTATCAATTTCTTTTGTATAAGTTTCCTCAAGCATTCTTCTTACATGATTATGAAGACTGTCGTTGTAATATAGATAACTATTACCTATATAAAGAACTCTTTCGGGACTTTTATTTTTTAGCTCTTTTATATCAATATCTAATGCAATGATATTGTTAGAAAAAATTATAATTAATAGTAGAATAGCCTTCATAAGCAAATTTTAACTCAACATA